>JABDMH010000086.1 GCA_013001595.1 Saprospiraceae bacterium
GGTTGGGGCCAGTTCCGTGGAGGCCTTATAACGAGAAATATGTTCAGGGAAGATGGCGGGGCATTTTCGATTTTGATTCTGGTGCTACACTATTGGATTGGGGGGCACATACGGTAGACCTTTGCCAATGGGCCAATCAGTCGGACGATACCATGCCGATTCGCTATGAGCCTGGTGAAAATGAGATTGTCGCGCACTACGCCAATGGGGTCAAACTAGTCATGCATTTTCTTGATACACCCTTTCAACATCGGCCGGGTTGGATTCAGCATCTGAGTACCTGTCCGGTCCGGTTCGTTGGTGATGAAGGTTGGGTAGAGGTAGGAGATAGCGGTGGTATTGAGGTTTCTTCTGAAAGTCTGCGAAAAGAAGTTGCAGATATGCCAAAGAATGTTTCAGGTCTGGGTGTGGAAGCACATGCCAGAGATTTCTTTGATGCCATCAAATCGCGAAAAGCAACCGCAGCCAACGAACAGGTAATGCGTAATTCACATATTGCGTGTCATGCCGCTGCTATAGCATGGATGCTTGGAAGGGATATTTCGATCGACCCCAAAACTACCTCATTTATCAACGATCATGAGGCAGAGATACTGCGAACGAGACCGGCAAGAGCTTGGGAAGATTAATTGATGCAAGAAACCTATGTGTCTTGAGTTGATTTTACCATCAGCAGAATATCGGGATAGCTGGGAAGCCGCCCAGTTCGAGTTTGATGTAGAGGGTGCATTTAAATTGCAAGAAATTGGAAATGAATGGATTCGAGAATCCCCCGCTGTGTTGTATGCCAGCGAGGAGCAATGTCACTTCTCCTCCAAGTGGATTCCTACAAAGACCTATTGGTTGGTGCGAGAAAAAAGATTTCTCGGTCAAGTGGACATACGCCCTCAATTAACCAAGGAACTGGCAGCTTTCGGTGGACAAGTTGGCTATGTCATTCGTCCAAGTGCCAGACTTCAAGGCTTTGGTAAGAAGCTCCTTAGTTTGGCTTTGGATAAAGCCGGAGAACTGGGATTAGAAAAGGTCCTGGTAACTTGCGACGAAAATAATATGGCATCGAAAAAGATCATAGTGACTAGTGGCGGTCGTCTGTATGACAAGCTATACGATGCCGTTAGGGAGGTCACTATTCTTCGCTATTGGATTATTTTATAATTAAGTTGGAAATAATTGGCCGTTTCACCTCACAGTTTCATACTTGTATTTTTCAGTTATATTAGTTCACTCCTATCATCATATATATTTAGCACGTGGAAGGAAAGAGGGTAATCATGCTCGGGTGCTTTGATTCCAAAGCTGAAGATTTCGAGTACTTATATCGCTGCCTTAAGGAATTGGGTGCTCATGTTCTGACAGTAAATACTGGTGTGCGACCATCCAATATCAATTTTACGATTGATATAAGGTCATCCGAGGTAGCCGAAGCTGCAGGTACGAGTTTGAGAGAGTTACTGAATCGTGGTGATCGGGGACACGTGATTGAAAAAATGGGTACTGGAGCATCCCTTGTCATTGCGATGATGGTTAAGGAGCAAAGGATTCACGGCATAATTGGAATGGGAGGTGGAGGTGGTACCTATATTTGTTTAGCGGGTATGCAAGAAGTGCCTTTCGGGATTCCTAAGCTTTGTCTGAGCACTGTGGCTACTAAAGACCTCTCCAGACAAGTAGGTACCAAAGACATTGTGTTGATGCCATCTATTGTTGATGTAGCTGGTATAAATAGTGTCAGTGGCCTACTGATACGGCAGGCGGCGGGGGCACTTATGGGCATGATATCGGTTGAGGCCGAAAGATTTAAATCTTCTCGTATCACTGTTGGGATCAGTATGTTTGGAAATACGACGGAATGTGTTGACCGTTGCACTGAATTATTAAAATCACAGGGGCTTGAGGTATTGGCTTTTCATGCTGTAGGGATTGGTGGACAAACGATGGAGGCCTTGATTAGGGATGGCCGCATTCATGCGGTTCTTGACATCACAACAACAGAGCTTGCCGACGAACTTTGTGAGGGTATTTGCAGCGCAGGACCTAAAAGGCTTACTGCTGCAGGAGACATGGGTATTACTCAAGTGGTGGTTCCAGGTTGCCTAGATATGGTAAATTATGGTCATTTGGATACAGTACCAGATAGATTTAGAAGTAGACAATTGTACAGCTGGGCTCCAGATGTCACCCTTATGCGTACTAACGCTGAAGAGAATCAACTGCTAGCAAAAGAAATATCTGAAAAACTTAATAACGCTCAAGGTCCAGTAGCTTTAATGCTTCCGCTTGAGGGAGTCTCTCTGGTAAGCAAAAAAGGCGGAGTATTCTACCAACCTGAAGTAGATCAAATCTTGTTCGATGGCCTCAAGTCAGGGGCTAATGAGCA
This sequence comes from Saprospiraceae bacterium, assembly GCA_013001595.1. Lineage (GTDB taxonomy): Bacteria > Bacteroidota > Bacteroidia > Chitinophagales > Saprospiraceae > JABDMH01. Next base: position 2,378 of record JABDMH010000086.1, read on the forward strand.
AATCCGGATAGAGGAAATTCGTGCCAATATTAATGACAAGGTATTTGCCGATAAAGCTGTAGAAATCCTTCTAGAATTACTTAATTAATTAAAATAAATTAAAACTATGCCTAATCCGTGGACAGGAGTGGGGAATCCCTATACTCGACAAGAGGTACGTGCTAGACTCCAGGAGACGCTAGACAAAAATAAGGCAATTATTTGTGCAGGCGCAGGCACTGGTATTAGTGCTAAATTTATCGAGAAAGGAGGAGCTGATCTACTTATTATCTATAATTCAGGCCGTTTTCGCATGTCAGGTCATGGTTCTACTGCAGGACTAATGGCCTATGGCGATGCCAATGCTGTAGCGATGGAGATTGGAGAGTTTGAGGTGCTGCCGGTTGTGGAGGAAATTCCCGTGGTCTGCGGTGTGCATGGCAGTGATCCACGACGAAGGATGTGGCACTTTCTAGGCCAAGTGAAAGATATGGGATTTTCCGGTGTAAATAATTTTCCGACCCATTCTATTGTGGATGGACATTTCAGAAATGTTTTAGAAGAGACTGGGATGAGCTTTCAGAAAGAAGTCGAAATGGTTGCCTTGGCCAGTAAAATGGATTTGTTTTCCATCGTATATGTAGCTAAGCCAGAAGAAGCTCGTCAAATGGCGGATGTAGGAGCAGATGCTGTCATTGCACATGTGGGAACAACGGTGGGTGGATCAATAGGTGTGCGTGATGCATCATGTAGCATGGATGATGCTGTGCAGCGTACTCAGGCCATTATAGATGCGGTGAAAGTGTCCAATTCAAATACTTTTTTCCTAGCTCATGGTGGCCCGATCAATACGCCTGCAGATGTGAAGATCATTCTGGAGAAAACTGAAGCACACGGTTTTGTAGGTGCTTCTTCTTTAGAGCGGATGGGTGTTGAGCAGTCATTGACGGACCTTACCAAGCGTTTCAAAGCACTTTCATATAAATAGCAGTCTAGCAAGTAGTAAAAAAATGAGACAGAAATCATCGACACTCTTGATGCTCAGCATGGCGATAATCTTACTGGCCTGTGCTGCTGAAAAAGAACCACTACCAATCCGCACCTATTCCGGAGAGGAGCCAAGGATACAAGATCCGTTGTCTCCGGAAGATTCTCGCAGCCATATTCAACTTCCAGATGGATTTACTGCTCAATTGTTTGCATCCGAACCAGATATTATCAATCCCATTGCCATGGCTTGGGACGAGCGGTCACGTCTTTGGGTGGTGCAATCTCAGGACTATCCGCATGGACTCGAGAATGAAGTGGGCGGTGATCGGATTACCATCTGTGAAGATGTTGATGGTGATGGTAGGGCCGACAAGTTTACTGATTTTGCCACCGAGCAAAGCCTTACTACCGGCATTGCAATTGTAAAGGGCGGCATCATTGTAGCCCAGGCTCCAGATATGGTATTTCTTGAGGACATTGATGGGGATGATCGCATGGATAAGCGCCGTGTCTTATTCGGTGGTTTTGGTATTTGGGATACGCATGCCGGCCCATCAAATTTGCGCTATGGCCTGGATAATATGATTTGGGGATCGGTAGGCTACTCAGGTTTTGAAAGCACTTTTGGAGAGGAGCTTGTGAATTTTAGCATGGGTGTTTTCCGGTTTTCTAAAAATGGCGATTACTTTGAGCCAATCGGAAAATTCAACAACAATACTTGGGGCCTTGGTCTGACTCCTGATTTTGAAGTGTTTGGTTCAACCGCAAACAATAATCATTGCTGCTATGTAGGCATCCCCTTGCGCCACTACGATTATCTCCACAAGAGGCCTTCATGGGCCATCAATGCAGACTTTATTCAAGGGCATTATGACATAACTTTGGTCGATACCATACCACTGCAGCAGGTGGATGTCAGAGGAGGGTATACTGCGGCAGCTGGTGCAAATTTTTACACTGCCACAAACTATCCATCGGCATATCGCAATCAGATGTATGTCAATGAACCTACCGGCCATTTGGTTCATATTGCAAGAATTGTTGATGAAGGTGCAGGATACAAGGAAGAAGATGGAGGAAATATCTTTGCCAGTACCGATGCCTGGACAGCACCGGTGTTTACCGAGACTGGCCCAGATGGAAACCTATGGGTAGCTGATTGGTACAATCCGGTGATCCAACATAATCCAGATAAGCGGGGTATGGAAAATCAAATCTGGAATGCCGAACGAGGTAAAGGGAATGCGCACGAGAATGTTCACCGAGACAAAGGACATGGACGGATTTATATCATAAAGCATAAGAGAGGCTCCAAATCGGATGTTCGATCCTTAGATGCTTCTGATCCTCTAATCCTAAGTGCTGCACTCAGCAGCGAAAATATGTTTTGGAGGATTACTGCTCAGCGACTCATTGTAGAAAATCAAATCACCTCATTAGTTGGTGATCTGGAAAAGCTTGCTCAAAAGAATACGCTTGGAGCGGTTCACGCACTTTGGAGTCTACATGGGCTTCAGGCATTAGAGGGCAAACCTGAACTGTTGTCGCAAGCACTAAAGGGATCTGTGGGTACAAAGCGTGCTGCATTGGCACTACTTCCTGAAGATGATGCTGGCAGTGAACTTCTGATTAGGTCTGGATTGCTTTCTGATCCTAACCTTCATGTGCGTTTGGCAGCAATCCTAAGAGCTGGCGAATTACCGGAAACAAATTCGTTGGTTGCTGCCATTGAGGCCATATCTGGAAATCCAACTAATCTGTCGGACAAATGGCTTAACGCCGCAATCAAGATTTATTTTAAGGAGCAGAACCGGGAAACCATTTCTGAAGATGAGGTGCAGATGGTTGTACCATCTGGAGAGGAGGGAGGAACGCATTGGCGATACACTACCATATCTCCAGGGAGTCAGTGGAAGACCATGGATTTTGATCCTGCTGACTGGAAATCTGGACTAGCTATTTTCGGAACACTGAATGTTAAACCCAATGCTAGGACTGAATGGTCAACCTCAGATATTTGGATGCGAAAAGAAGTGACCCTAGATCGTCCTGTTCGACAACCAGTCCTAAAGGTCCTTCACGATGAGGACTATGCAGTGTTTGTCAATGATCAGGAATTGTTTGCTGAGCGAGGGGTCGATCGGAACTACCGGTTGATAAGGTTAGACGATTCAAAAGGGAATCTATTTAAAGAGGGGAAAAATATTATTGCGGTACACGCACATAATGCGGGAGGAAGACAATCCATTGATTTAGGTATTGGTGAAGTGGTGGACATGCCGCCAGAACAAACGTTTACACTGCGTACAGTAAGTCAGAAGATGGCGTACGACGACACCATTTTACATGCCACCGCTGGTCAGGATATTGAATTGCAGTTGATCAATGAGGATCAAATGCCTCACAATGTTGTTCTGCTTCAAGAAGGAAGTCTGCAAGCTTTTGGGAAGCTGGTAGACGAATTTTTGCAGAGTCCGGATGCTGAGCAAATGGATTATGTACCCAAGTCGAGGTATGTGCTGGGCGCAACTCAGATGCTAGATCCCGGTGATCGAGGCAGCATCAGAATTACAATCCCTGATAAAGCAGGTGATTATCCATTCATCTGTACTTTTCCTGGGCACTGGCGTATGATGCAAGGCGTACTTAAAGTGAGTCCACGAGGAAATTATATTTCTGAGCATACGGATGCCCTCAGAATTGCTTCGATGGGAGGTGGAGGTTCTCATGATTTCTTAACTTATTTTGCCGAAGCAGATGGACGTATTTTAAACCAGGACGGTCGCAATACTTTTCTCTATACCGAGCATTCAGATGTATTCGAAGATTGGATTGCTTCAGCCGACGTACTATTTATTTCAAATAATAAACCATTTGACGTCAGCACACAGAAAGAAATATTGCAGCACGTAGAAAGAGGAAGACCGATGCTGATTTATCATCCATCAACCTGGTACAATTGGAAAGATTGGCCAGAATATAATCAGCAATTGGTCGCAGGTGGTTCTTTATCTCACGAAAAATTGCAAGCATTCGAAGTAGAAGTTGTTAAGCCGGGACATCCCATAATGCAAGATGTTCCCAACAGTTTTCGCATTGTAGATGAGCTCTACAGATGGGAACACGATTCGAAAGGACCCAATATCGAGGTATTAGCGATTGGTCGTGGCCTGGAATCTAGGGAAGAATTTCCCGTAGTTTGGGTGGTAAAACATCCAAAGGCGAAGATCGTCTGCAATACTTTAGGGCATGACAACGATGCCCATAATTTAGGAGCCTACCAGACCATATTAAGTAACAGCCTAGATTGGGTGAAGCCGATCCAAAGTAAACCTGTACAATGATCCGTTCATGCGCCTTACTAGTATTGGTCTACTGCTTTCACCACACTATTATAATTGGTCAGCACATTGAAACTATAGCTGGTAATGGCGTCAATGCATCACAAGACGGACCGATAGAAACTGCATCACTGGCCAATCCCTTTGGCGTTGTGCGCGGCCCTGACGGTGACCTATGGTTTTGCGAATACGATGGCCACAAAGTCAGAAAAATCACCCTAGATGGTAAGATCGTGACCATCGTAGGTACAGGAAAAGCCGGATATGTTGGAGACGGCAGCCAGGCATCCAAAGCTCAGTTAAACAAACCCCATGAAATTCGCTTCGACCAACAAGGCATACTATTTATCGCAGATATGAGCAACCATGCTGTTCGCAAGGTAGATTTGACAAGTGGGGTGATTACAACCGTGGCAGGAACCGGGATCGGTGGATTCTCAGGAGATGGAGGACCGGCCATTGCAGCGCAATTAAAGGATCCACATAGCATCCAATTTGGTCCAAACGGGGATCTATATATTGCAGATGTGGGGAATCATCGAATACGTCGGATAGATATCGGTACAGGCATCATCAGCACCTTCGCTGGCAACGGATCACAGGGTGCGACACCAGACGGAGGCTCTTTTACCGAAGTGCCATTACTTACGCCGCGAACCATCGATTTTGATGCAGAAGGACATATGTGGGTAGCCTTAAAAAAAGCCAATCAAATATTTAGGCTAGACCTAGAAAATGGCACGCTTCATCACGTAGCCGGGACTGGGGAGCTCGGCTTTGATGGCAATGGAGGTAATGCAAGATTGGCAACTTTGTCAGGTCCCAAAGGATTGGCCATCGCACCCAATGGCGACGTGTTCATTGCAGATACAGAAAGCCACAGCATCCGAAGGATTGATGCAAAGACAGGTACGATTGATGTAGTAGCGGGGACTGGTAGCCAATTTAGCGGATCGGATGGAGATCCATTGCAATGTGGACTGGGAAGACCTCATGGTGTCTTTGTTGACACCGATGGATCTATATTAATTGGTGATAGTGAAAACCATAAGATCAGAGTACTCAGATGGCATTGACCTAAACATCCTGAGCAATTATGTGCTGGCAATATGTGTCTAGTTCACATATCGATACGTGATAGTGGCGCTGCCTGCAGTCACGCAGTTTATATCTATGCGATGGGGAACAAGTGAAGTCTGAATGATCAGGAATTCACTTTCCGGCGGCGTTTCCAATTCATAAATAATATTGGCATCTTCCTGGCGATTGAGTAGTAATGTACCTTGATCAGAGCTCACAGTGATTTGCAGTACTTCAGATGCACAGATCGAGTATTCACTGATTTCTATGAAAGCTTTTCCTGTGGTTGAAGGGGGGACCTCAAGCTGGGCATCTCCCATCAGATCAGCACCTATGATCCAGGAAACCTCTTTTTCCACTCCGGTTGGTTCATTGTCTGATTTATTACAGGCTGTGTTGATAAGGAAGACAGCAATTAGGATTACGATCAAATGCTTCATGGCGAACATATTTGATTGAAGTAGTAAAGGTAGCTGTTTTGCCATTTCTCGAGGATGTGATCTCACATCCACATACGTTTTTACTTACTGGAATGCCCCGGTCATCTATGTCTAGGTTTCATCAGGTACTCAACACCTTTTGATATAAGAGTCAATAGACCATCAAAATGATCTTTATGTGATTCTCTTCGGGGTTTGTTGTAAAAGAATTGTTTGTTCTTTTATAAGCTACAGCGTAAGTCTGATCCTAATACATTGGGATTTTCAGTCTACACAACTAATTCCACATCACCACTATATTCAAGAATCAATGTAGATTGCAATCGATATTTAGGTTTGGAAATATTATTTAGAAGGAATGTAATTCCAAATTATTTGCCGATCCAATGAATGGTATTGCCACCTCAGAGACGGCTCGTGAACGATTCGGCTTTATTCTGAAACAAACACAGTAATATTACCAATATCTATCGTGTCGTTGGTCCCCAGAACTACTTGCAGACTCAGATACATTGGTCCTCGTATGTTAAGATCCAGAATCACGAAAGTATAACAATGATTTGATAAATCGTGAACGGCTGATTCCTCAACCACTACCGCTGTGCTACTAGTCATGGGCATCTCAAGTATGCCAATCGTATGAATGAAAGCATCCTGACCATCGGAATTATTATTTGAAACACTGTAACACAGAACTATTGAGTCAAGGATCCCTTCCTGGAGAGAGAGTGGAAATAATACTCTCTCGAGATTTAGCTCATCTACGTTAAGAGATGTGGTAATCCGTCGACTGCCCCAGCTGGTGGGGTTTATGTCAAGGCTGAGTGGTGAGGCTGCATTAACTGGCTCTCCACTCCAAGGGCTCAAATATCGTGGGCCTCTGTTTTCGGCGATGAGATTCCCTTCTGGACCTACTGTCAAGTTCCGCAAGCCGTCACCGCCTAGATCTGTGATACGCACCTGTCCATCACCCATTAGCGAGAGCACATTGCCATAGCCATTGAGATAAAAATTAAGTCGGTCGTCCGATCCACTACTGTTCGGCCCGATTCTTCCTGCAATATCCCAGAATCGATTATTGGTATCTGCACTAAACAGACTATTCGTTAACCTTAACCTGGCAAAATCATTTTCATTTTCGAATAATAGAATATGGGCTCCATTGATTCCACCTAGCACTGAATTCTTGTCCACTCGAAGTCCTGAGTCTTGAGCTGCCACGGAGAGTTGGCAAGCAATGATTATGATGAATAAAATAATAGGTCTTTCCAACCGGCCAATTTTTAATTTTAAGTCAATCATGAGTTGCGGGGATTTAATTTTTATTGAATTCTGATTCCGTTTTCCTGTCTAAAATTGAAAAGATGAGCCTTGATAATACTGTGATTGCAAACAATTACTCAATAATAAATTCTGTGCCCAACGGCACTTCGAATGCTTCCGCCAGAATTACAGTGCCTCTGAAACCATGGACGATTTGTGGTGCCGAATCAAATGCTACCAAACCAGCCAGCGTAATTTCTCCCTGATCAAGATATATATTGGGTGCGGTCCCATCACTGGTGTTTTGTAAAAATGAACAACCCTCCAGTCTGGCTTTACATAATCGCACCCATAAGGCGCCACCAGTTATTCCGCTGTGATTGGAGTCAAACGAGCAATTGATAAAAACTATATCACTGGTGTCCAGGGGCGTGATCGCTCCATTGGTGCTGGCAACAACTGCCCCACCTCGAGATGGTGCCGAATTTTGGATAAAGATGCAATGTGTAAAAGTGATGCTTCTATTGGCCCAGAATGCCCCTCCATTACCACTCAAAGATGAAGTCCCCCCGAGAAAAATCACATCAAACATCCATGCATAAGCCTCATTCTGAAAGAACCTACCTGTATCCTGAGTTGTGAGTACGATCCCGTTACCAAATAACACGAGTGTGTCGTCAAACCAGAGATGATTTCTATGTAATGTATCAGTATGGGAGCTTAGTAGGATGGTATCAAGCATAGCTGAAATCTCGATGGTATCTCTTCCTACAGTGGCATCAGCATTTAGGATGGCCTGGCGAAGTGTGTTCGGACCAGTATCCGTACTACTAGTTACCAAGAAAGTGCTTCCTTTTGACCAAGGTATTGCCAGGCAGAAGCCCAATGATAGAAAAAATATGATTTTCATGATAGTTGTTTTCTTCTAGTGAAAAATGATCGTGCAATAGATTTCGATTTTTGCATCTGGACCGAAGCATGAAGCGAATGATTTAGAAAGCCCGGATTGCTCTCACACGTCCATATCCATCCTTCTGTTTGGTCGATCGAGTTCCGTCGAAGAAGATACAACCCCAGGCCATTGAAGCATTAGCACTGTCTTCAGTCGAACTCCAATAATAACCCAATGCGAAAGTGCCCAGGCCATTCAGGAAGAGACCTTGGTAAATGAGATCAAGTTCGCCTTGAGAGGGAAGATACCAATCACCAACACCGGCATCCAATAGGTCTGCGCAGAGTCTTGCTGCTGCATCCAAATCCGCAGGATCAGCACTGATGATCAGTGTTGTGTTCGTCATACCCGCTTCAATGCCAACAACTGTGCCCTTGCCTCCGGTAGCTCCCGTGTAATTGGTTATGTCGGTGCTCCAGTGTGGAGTCATATCATTTGTCGAGGATTGCAGATCTGTGAACGAGCAGACCAAACCATGTTCTCCACTTTGATCAACCCAGAATACCAATCCAGCGTGGGCGGAGTCTCCGATTTCATATTTTCTAATGGCAAGAGTTCCATCGTCTTTTACAACTACATTGGTGGAGAGATCATTGATCGTATCCAGCACTGAAATGGTCATCCTGCCATTAAAGTGCACCTGTCCATCACCATGCAATGAAAGTATGTCACCATAACCATGTAGATAAATATTAAGCCGGTCGCCCAAGCCACTGGAGTTGGATCCGATTCTACCAGCAATGTCCCAATAACGGTTATTAGTGGATGCCTCGAACAAGTTATTTGTCATACGTAATCTGGCAAAATCATCCTCGTTTTCAAATAGTAGAATCTGAGCTCCATCTAGGCCCCCCAGGACAGAGTTCTTGTCAATGCGTATTCCCGTATTTTGAGCGGATACTGAGGAAAAAAAGCCAACAAGGGCAAGAGTAAAAAAGAACAATTGGGACGATCTTCCCTTCAAGATGTGACACTTAATTGACAGTATAAGGCTTCTCAACATAATGTATTTATTTTCGATGGTATCGATTTATTGAACCTCTAAGAATCCTAACTCAAATCCCTTCCTCACCATTCCAGCAGTGGTCTTTGTCCCTAGTTTGTTGAGTAGATTCCGCCGATGACTCTTAACGGTTTCAAAACTGATGTAAAGCGATTCTGCCAGTTCCCTGGAGGTTAGATCTTGCGATAAGAGAAGCAAGATTTCTCGCTCACGTGGTGTTAGAAAAGTTCGCATGTTTGTGATTTCTTCCGTTCTCTTCAAAGGTGAATCCCTTCTTTCAACCGGCCATTCAACTATGTATCAAATACTAGGTAATTCTGTAACAGGCCATTTTATTCGGCTTATTATTAGGGGGTTGTGCCGGTTAAGCCGCGAACAAATTAAGTGAACCATTTGTGCGGTTCGGCGAAAGGTAGGAGGGAACGGTCTGAAAACGGGCAAATCTAGAAAGTGAAATCGACTGCAGCCAATCTATGCGTCCTATCTCCTACACCATCAGGTTTGTCTTGAAATGAGATAGATCCCATGCTTGGATAGTTCAAGTGTTAGGAAGATGTGGCAATTACAAGGCTATCACGTTGTTGCCGCAGATTTTGCATACTCACGAGGCGCCATTCCATACTGCTCCTTAAAACACTTGGAAAAGTAAAATGGACTAGAGAATCCCACGTCAAAAGCAACATCGGTGACACTCGAATTATTTTGTTTGAGCATCTGGGCAGCTGCCTTAATCCGCTGAGAACGGAGAAAAGCGGCGGCCGACGTACCTGTCAGTGCTTTTAGTTTTCGATGCAATTGCATTCTGCTCATATGCATGGCCCGAGCAAAATCCCCCATCGAAAAGTCCACATTATCAAGATTCTCATTAATGACCTCTTTGACCTGCGACCAAAATTGCTGCTCAATGTCGTTGGCAGCGATTTTTTCGGCATCAACGACACTGGACCCAGCATACTTTTCTCTCAGTCTTTGACGTAGTCGGATCAGATTCTCTACTTTCACCCTGATCTCATCTATCGAGAATGGCTTGGTCATGAAGTCATCGACTCCGGCCTGAATGCTCTCAAGCTTTTCTTGATCTAGCTGATTAGCCGTTAGCATAATGAAGGGGATATGGCTGGTTTTAGGGTCCCCACGTAATCTGAGCAGAAGTTCTCTACCATCCATATTTGGCATCATTAGATCGGAGATCACCAGATCGGGAACAAATCGTGCTGCCATTTCCATACCCTGAATGCCGTCAGCGGCCAATAAAATGCGATAATCATCAGAAAAGAGTTGCTGCAAGTGCGCACGCATATCCGGATTGTCTTCTACCAATAGAATGACCAACTCATCTTCATGCATTGGGGGCATTTTTATAGCACCATCTGACAATGTTTCGGCAATGGGTTGCTGCCCACTTGAACCAATCGGCGATACTTGGGAGATCTCTTGTGCGGTATACGACTCCTCTCCAATCGGAAAAATGAAGGTAAACGTAGATCCTGTATTCAGCTCAGATACCAGCGATAATTCGCCGTGATGCAATTTGGCAAGCTCGTGTGATAGAGCTAAGCCAATACCGATACCTTCGGAATAGTGCTCACGATTTTCCACCCGAAAATACCTGTCGAAAACTCGTTCTTGATCTTCCGTCGAGAGTCCTGGACCATGGTCTTTCACAGAAATCGAAGCACGATCACCATCACGATCGTATTTGATTTCCACCTCGCCTTCGGGGGCATATTTAAAGGCATTAGAAAGTAGATTATAAATAATCGTCTCAACGATCTGTGGATCATAGTGACTATCTGATTGATCCTCCACAATATTTATCCTAAAGGTGCAGCCCTTAGATTGCGCCAGCGACTCAAAAGAAGCGGCCATGACTTTCAAATGATCTGATAGTTTGGCTACATGGACTTTGAGATTAATTTTACCTGCGTCCAACTGTGCCAATTCGCTGACACTATCTATTAGATGTGTCAGCCGAACCGAATTTCTCCGCACCACTTCTAATTTCTCTCTCACCTTGGCCACAACCTCCTCCTGCAAGATTAAATCCAACGGCCCTTTAATCAGTGATAATGGTGTACGAAACTCGTGCGAGATATTGGCAAATAGCTTGGATTTTAAATCATCGAGCTCCCGCAACTTGGCATTGGTTTTACGCCGTTGGCGAGCTCTATAGTAGAAGACGAACGTAACGACTGCCAGCATTATCAATAATCCTCCGGCCACAAATAGACTTCGTACATTTTTGCTGCGTTGCTCAGCTTGGTGGTATTGAAGCGCTAAAATCTCCTGTTGCTTTTGACTGGACTCATATCGGACCTCTGCTTCCTGTAGAGCCTCTTTTAGCTGCGCTTCATTGATGCTGTCTTGATTAATTAGGTAGGATTCCAAGGATTCAAAAGCCATCTTAAACTCACCTTTTTGATATTGGACTTGGGCCAATGCCCGGATGGATTTCTGTTTTTGGTACGGTTTCAAATCAAGGCCAATTGCTTTTTCAAAATAATTCATCGCTTCGCTGTTCTTTCCAAGTTTTCGCTTCAATAGACCCAACTCATGATAAATATCAGATAAAGAAAAGGGGGCATTGAGGTTTACATATTCCGATTCCGCCTCCTCTAGGAGCTCCTCAGCTTCAAGATATTTTTCCTGTTGTATTTTGAGCGCACTGTATTTCATTGCCGTTTCGCCGATTTTCTTCTTATGGCCTGTACGACGGAATTCTCCCAACGAATTTCTAAACAGGGAATCCGCTAAACGATAATTACCTTTACTGATGTGAATCCTAGCAATCTCAACATCCACGGATGGGATTTCACCAGCTTTTTGATTCATAAGATTATACTCAGCTTTTGCTCGGGTCAAATAGGACAGTGCCTTTTCCATCTCTTTCATAAATTCCAGGTAAATCAAGCCAATATTGTGGTGAGCTAGTCCAATCCTGTAGTGATCACGTTTAGCGTGATGTCCATAAAGTGAATCGATGGTCAAGTATCTTTTGATGGCCAGATCATAGTTTCCTCGCGACTTTTCCAATGTCGCCATCCCCAAGAAATTGGTTAATTGTAAGATAGAATCATTCGCTTTTTCATTTACTTTATGTGATTCTTTAAAGAATCGGAATGCTTCTTCGTGTTTGCCAATGACATTACTGGTCAATGCCATGCGGTTAAGTGCAAGTGCCTCTTCTCTTGGTTTGTCCAATTGTCTGGCCACATCTGCCAGTTTACCAGTGTAAATCATTACACTATCGTGTCGGCCCCTCCGATAATGATAGTAGGCTTTGTAAAAGTTCACCTTAAGCATCCCTTCAGGATATGGAGTGGCAAGGGAAAATCGTTCTAATCTTCTCAGATAATCTAAGGCTCGGTCCGTGCTTGTCTCCTGAATGAGGTGATTGGCAATGTGCTTGTAGGCTTCAGCTATTAACGAATCTGAACTCGCAGGTGACTGGATTATGTTCTCCAGAGAATCTATAAATGCCTCGTCTTGGCTTGGAGC
>JABDMH010000092.1 GCA_013001595.1 Saprospiraceae bacterium
CGCAAATATATGGTTTTGGCCAAAGGTAATTCTAGGTAGCGCATTGACCTATGTGTTTCGTAAGGACACCTAGAAGGCGATTGGAACTACAAAAGACTATGAGTCCTCTGTGACTATGTGGTTCAAAAAAAACCAAGGGAAACTGGAACCACATAGGCACATAGTAACACATAGAAGGCGATTGAAGCGCAAGAAACTATGAGCCCTATGTAACCATGTTCAAAAAAATACCTGATTGGGAACCTCAACAATACCAGTCATAATGGGCGTATGTCATCAACCGCTGATATGCCCCCTTTTAATCGGTGTGCGCAAAAGGTCTTGGCTGCGTAAAAACCAATCGGTGGTTTGGTCTGCACTACCCGCGGGAGGAATTAGGGTATTCCGTAAATCGGGTCGAACTGGTGGCTTGCGAATCACCAAATTAAGTGGCACTGCCGAATTTTCATTCACCACTGCATGGGTTTCATTGTTTATATGTATGTTGCTCCAGGCATGATCGCAGGGTCGAAAATCTGTTCTGCCGACATATAATTTTTCGCCTTGTTGTAAGATTACCGGGGCCAATTCATCCACCTCTCCGACCATTGCATCAGGGATGGTAAATTCTCCAGCTAAAGAGTCACCACGGTCCCTAGCCTTACGTAAATACCCCCTACCTTTATTGACGGGATGATCAAAAGCTGACGGATCAATAAAGAAACAAACCTGTGATTTTTCGTGATTGCCAACCATGGTAAAATCCTCAAATTTTGCCGGTATCATATCTACATACCCGGGTTCGCTCCACATGCTTTCTACCGTCCTAGCCGGATCTGAAATCATTACGTAGGTCCAGTCAATCTGCCAGGTGCCATTGGGTGGCTCAAATCCTCTAATGGTGCGTTTCGCATCGACAGTACCAGAAGGAATATCCGTATCACCTGCGAAAGTATTGGGATCAAAAACAAAGACATTATTATGTGAATGCCGAGGTAAGAATGGAGTGACCAAGCCCTTATTGCACACCGCATCATTGATGCCAATGTAGATGGCCAGCATGGTCTCTTTGACTGCTGGAATTAGGTGAGCCAGCTCGAGTACATCCACACCTTCTTCTGCTGAGAGGTATTGCGGAAATTGCGCTAGAAGTGAATGAGCTCGTTGTAAAAAATCCAGATAATCACGCTTATCTAAAGCACTGTCCTCAGGTATCGTCATTTCTTTGCCAATTTTTTCCAATAGCATAAGATCATTTATTGTTGAATAGAAAAAGAATAAATCAAAGTCTGCTCATACTCCTCTTCCGGTCGCAAAACGATAGACTGAAAGATAGGTTTATTGGCCGCATCAGGATAACCTTGCGGTTCGAAGCAAAAGGCACCGTACTGCTGATATTTCTCTCCGTGCCTTCCGACCTTTCCTTCTAAGAAGTTGCTTGTATAGAAGTGCATACAAGGTTGGGTGGTGTGCACCGTGAGCATTCTTCCTGATTTGGGATCGAGGGCCTGGGCTGCCAACACCAAACTCGCTGTGCTTTCGTGAGGCAATACATAGTTGTGATCGAAACCTATAAATTTCTCTTGTAGCATCAGAGGAATTTTAGGCCCGACCGTCGTCATGGTGATAAAATCGATGGGCTGGCCTTTTACCGGTAGAATCTTACCGGTTGGAATCAGATCTGCATCGGCCTCGGTATATTGTGTCGCATTGATTCTTATCTGGTGATCATGAATGGTTCCTTTTCCGGCTCCATATAAATTAAAATAACTATGATGCGTCATATTGACCAGTGTGGTTTGATCTGTCTTTGCTTCATACTGAATTTTGAGTTCATTTTTAATATTCAATGAAAAGATGACCTTACAGGTGAGGTTACCTGGATACCCTTCTTCCATATGTTTGCTTAAGTACTCCATGGCCACACCTACTTCTTCTTCATTTGAAAAGGGGGTTCCGTTCCATACCACTTTATTAAAAGGTATTTCACCGCCATGCAAATGATTTCTGCCAAAGTCGGGAAGTGTATTTGGTGCAAGTTCGTAGGTATCACCATTTAAGGTAAAGGATGCACTGCCGGTTCGGTTAGCCACACGACCGACTGTGGCTCCAAAATAATACGGATCATTTTCCCAATCCTGCAGGTGGTCATAGCCAAGTACGATGTCTGCGACATTTCCCATTCTATCCGGCATACGCACACTGCTGACTATGGCTCCGTATTCTAGTAGTTCAATCGAAACGACTCCGTTGCTCAAGGCGTAGGCCATGACTTGCTGCCCACCACTGGTAGTACCGTAGATCACTGTACGAATTTGCAAATCTTTGCGCAAAGGATCGTCCCTGCTATTTACGGGCAACGAAGTGGCTCTCGAAGTAGCGAAGGAAACTCCCATACTAAGGAATAGTAACAGCACCACCTTGCCAGAGAGCCTCTCTACTTTTTGCTGCCTTCCGCTTGCAAAGCAGAGGAAATACATAGCTTCAAAAGCAGTGGAACAAGTACGGAATGGATTTGTCAATAAATACATAGTACTACCTTGATCTGGTGAGGACACCAAGAACTAAAGTAGTGGAAAAATGCCTAGCCGGCGATGAACTTAAATAAATGCAGCCTATTAATGCGGCAATCGCTGACGTAATACTCCGTATAAATAGGTACCAAATACGGCGCTGAGAATGACCACCAGTATGGATGGAATACCATGCCCCAAAAGCGTAAATAGAGGCCCAGGGCAAGCGCCGGTCATGGCCCAACCCAGGCCAAATATGATGCCGCCATACAAATAGCGTGGCACACTCATATTTTTATCATTAATTTGAATCGGTGATCCGCCGAGATTGCTGAGTTGCACGCGCTTGATGATAAAGGTGACCAGGGCACCTAGAATAACTGCTGTTCCGATGATGCCATACATATGGAAGCTATCGAACCGAAACATCTCCTGGATGCGAAACCAGGATATCGCTTCAGACTTGGTCATGACGATGCCAAATAAAATACCTACCACTAAATATTTAATCAGTTTCATAGTCTGCATTTAGAGGGTTAAGATATGGGGAAGAATAAACCAGGTCATCGCCAGGCCGCCAATAAAGAAACCAATCACGGCAATCAGTGATGGCAATTGAAAATTGGCCAACCCACTGATGGCATGTCCAGATGTGCAGCCACCTGCCCAACGCGTGCCAAATCCAATGAGCATGCCACCCAAGACTAAAATGATCAGACTTGATATCGAACCCAGCTGATCTAAGGCGAATATTTCAGCAGGCACAAAACCCGCACCTTCGGACAGGGTGTTGGGTGTCTGAATGCCCACTGTAGAAAGATAAGCTTCGGTATGCATGGATATATCTACTGGTTCAGGGCTCGCCAAATAGGTTGACCCAATAAATCCTCCAATCACGGCACCACCGACAAAAGCCAGGTTCCAGAGTTGTGCTCGCCAATCGTAGTCGAAGAACGGTACTTTATTTCCCGCCCCACCAATGGCACAAAGGGTGCGCAAATTGGATGATACACCAAACTCGCCGCCAAACCAAAGGAGGAGAAACATGACCACCACGATCATTGCACCTGACACTGACCAGTGCCAAGGTTGCGAGATTAATTCTATGAATGTGTCCATATCTACTATTGTATGCTTAAATTCCTACATCTGAAAAAACGTACTATGATCAAGTTGCCAAGAAAGATGACATCTTGTACCAGCATACTAGACCGTGGTGGGACAAATGTATTCAGAAAGCGGGATTTTTTCCTCTTCCTTGACAGCATCAAATCCTCCTTCCACATCATGTAGGTTGTGGTACCCCCGAGATTTGAGCACTGAAGACGCGATCATTGACCTATAGCCACTGGCACAATGCAGGTAGAAGTCATCATCCTCTGGCAAATTACTCAGGTGATCGTTAATGGTAGATAAGGGCATGTTCTCCGCATCTAAGATGTGCTCGGAGCCATATTCTGACACTTTCCTCACATCAAACAACTTGGGCTTCTTGGATGCTGCCAGCTTAGATGCCAGTTCTCCACTCGATATGATATTCACGTGATCAATTTCCTTGCCAGCGGCCTTCCAGGCAGCTATTCCACCTTCCAGGTAGCCCATGGTATGGTCAAATCCTACACGTGCCAATCGGGTGACTGCCTCCTCTTCTTGTCCTTCGGCAGTGACTAAGACAATGGGCGTAAGTGTGTCTTTTATCATTGCCCCAACCCACGGTGCAAAGTCACCGTCTAAGCCAATAAAAATTGAGCGCGGCACAAAACCCTTGGCAAACTCTTCCCTAGTACGTACATCAAGTACCAATGCATCTTGCGCTTCGACTGTTAGTTCAAACGCATCGGGAGGTAGCGGACGGAGGCCATCACTGAGCACCTGGTCAATGCTCGCATAACCTTCCTTATTCATTTTGACATTGTCCGGAAAATATGCTGGCGGAGGCATCAGTCCCTCGGTGACTTCTTTAACAAATTCCTCTTTGGTCATGTCTGCCCGCAGCGCATAATTCACCTTTTTCTGATTGCCTAACGTGTCAACGGTCTCCTTCATCATATTTTTGCCACATGCCGATCCAGCTCCGTGTGCAGGATAGACGATGACATCATTATCCAGTGGCATGATCTGTTCCCGAAGACTATCGTACAGGAGTCCAGCTAATTCTTCTTGTGTCATGTGTACTGCCTTCTGTGCTAAGTCTGGCCTCCCCACATCACCTAAAAAGAGGGTGTCTCCACTAAATATGGCGTGGTCCTTACCTGACTCGGCCCTCAACAGATAGGTGGTAGACTCCATCGTATGTCCGGGGGTATGCAATACTTTGATGCTCGCCTTTCCCAATGGCAAGATTTCCCCGTGTTTTGCTACATGACTCTCAAAGGAAGGTTCGGCTGTAGGCCCATATATAATAGGTGCACCTGTTTTCTCGGCTAGGGTCAAATGACCACTCACAAAATCGGCATGGAAGTGTGTCTCCAGAATATACTTGATTTTGCCACCCATCTTCTGCACCTTCTCTATGTAAGGTTCTACTTCCCTGAGCGGGTCGATGATGGCCACTTCTCCATCGCTTTCCACGAGATATGCCCCTTGGGCAAGACAACCGGTATAGATTTGTTCGATCTTCATTTATATTCTTTTTTTCAATCTGTTTGCAAAAGTAATTCACTCCAATGGCATGCACCGTGATTGTGATCACAATAGATCAACAGGTCGTTATTGGCGCCGTCATTCCCGGGGTGTTGGGTTTGGTTAGGCCACTACGAGACCGTATCGGGGGCCTTTGTTGCTTCTTCTAGCATGTTCACAAGCTGCTGACCCGACATCATACCTGACTGCCTCCATAATACCTCTCCCTTCTTATACAGCACAAAAGTAGGAACACCAGTGATCCTCAATTTGCCAGCTAAGCTTTGATTCTTATCGATGTCAATCTTCACAATTTTGGCCTTGGCCCCTATTTTCTTTGCCACATCTTTGAGAACGGGAGCCATCGCCTTGCATGGACCACACCATTCCGCAGAGAAGTCTACCAATACCGGCTTGTCTCCATTGATCAGTTCATTAAATTTCATCTTCTTTTTCATTTTCTAGATTTAGTAATGTAAACGATGCATTTGCCTGCGAGGTTTCGTGATTTGGATCTTATTGAGACACGACACTCCAACTGCACTGCATAGCCAGTACAATACTTCTGCCATTTCTATTGTTCTGTGATTATGATCACACGCCTGTAGACGCAGCCGAGAGCCTCTAATCTATATACCATCATTGGGCAGTTGATGGTACCTAATAGTCAATCGATTAGCAAAGCGATTATCGTAGCCAGTGCGATACACAATAGGCAGACGATGAGGATCTTTAGCCAAATGGGTTTATGCTCCATAGAAGTAAGATAGACATTCGAGCGGTAGTACCTTGTTAAAAATAAAGGAAAGGGTGAGCAACTACTATTATGCCTCAATCCTTAGTTGTGGTGATGTTAATTAAATACCGTCCTCCCGTTAAGTCAAACTGTCTGGAGTGTAGGTTGTTAATCTGCTCGGCATCTAAATCAACTCCATTTTTACGGACTGTTATTTCGTCGGACGGACTTTTCTGCAAGGTCACTTTGGCCATCGTTCCCTCGGGGACAGACATCTCATATTGGCGGCCCTGGTCTTGGGTTTTCCAGTTTGAGGTAATTGTGCCGTGTGGTGAATCATAGGTACATTCAGCATGCTCCAAGCCTTGGGGTACAAAAGGCGTAAGAAAAAATGATTTAAATCCTGGATTTTCCGGATCAGGACGAATTCCACCCAGCCACCGATAATACCATTCCGTCACCGTACCAAACATCGGATGGCAATTTGAGTAGACATCGTCGCTCTCCTTCCATGTTTCCCAAATGGTGGTAGCGCCTCGATCGATCATATGTCCCCAGCCTGGATATTCCGTACTGTTGACAATGTTGAATACAAACTGCGGTGATATGTATTTTGAGGCCGTCTCTAAGGCGTACTTTGTACCAAAAATACCGGTGTTGAAGTGTCCAGTAGGTCCATTACTTATTGCCATTCGCAAGGAATCTTTGGCTGCGCTGAGCTCATCATCGGGGATAATGTCATGGTAAAGCAATGTGGAAAACAAGGTCTGCCGATTGATTTCGCCTTCGACGGATTGATCCCAGAATGTTGCTTTGACCAGATGCCGAAGCTCCGACGCCAGCGCTGCGTATTTCTTCTTATTTTCTTTATCTCCCATTACGTGGGCAAAGGTGCTCATTATACGTGCACATTGTAAATAGTGGCAAGTGCCGGTCAATTGTACAGGTACCGGTTCTAATGACTCATGATCACTAAGCCCCTCCTCTACCAGACCCTCCGGATGCAGGCGAGCTACTTTATCCATCCATTGAATGTCTGCCTCATAAAGTTCTTTGACGATCTCGGTGTCGTTATAATAGAGATACAAGTAGTATTGGGTGAGTAAAAAAGCCGATTCCCAGCTAATGCCACAATATTGAATGCCCACAAATGGGGCCGTATCTACAAACGCAGTATCATTCATGGCATCCAACCAATCGTAGATGGTCTTGCGATAAAAGGATTTCATGTCAAAATTATAGATGAATGACTCACTGGTCGCATTGATGTCGCCCCCATATCCAAATTTCTCCCGAGCTGGACAATCCGACTGCACACTGATCAGGTTGGCGCGAAAAGTCCTTTCGGTGGCCTCCTGGATGGTATTTAACAAATCCGAGGAACAGGAAAAATGATTCGGCTGGTGGAGGTTGCTATGAAAAAACAATCCCTTCACATCTGATATCTGGGGTTGGGTCTGCATACCCCTAATTTCCATGTATCGATAGGTATGGTAGGTAAAATCGGGCTTAAACCAGGTACTGGTATCGCGACCTACAATGTACGTGTTCGTCTGCCAGGCAATATCGGGTGCACCAGGTCCACCCATCCCCTTTCGTTTTATCTGACCGATCACGCTAGTCATCGGATTGAGCGTACCATCTTCGTACATCCTTTCTCCCATGCGAAACGTAATGCTGTCACCAGTATTTCCTTGAATTTTTACGGCAGAGGTTCCGGTAAAATTCATACCCATATCGACCATGAAGACTCCCTGCATAGGCGAATAAATATCTACCGGTGTGATCTCCTCGGTAATTTGTACTGGGGGAAAAAAGGATTTTTGGAGTGTACCTGTAGGACCTTGCGTTATGACCGCCTGTTTCCATGAGGCATCATCAAATGTCGGCCTATTCCAGTCTGGAATCTCTCTTCGGGCATCGTAAACGACACCGAGGTACACGCTATTTTTCACAATTGGGCTATAGGAGTAGGTCCAGGAGTGATCACTGATGACTTCTTCAGTTTTCCCGTTTTCATAACGGAGGATCAATTTGGCTAAAAAAGTCGGCTTTCCTACGGTGAGATCTTCACGCAAATTTCGCTGTCCCCATTTTCGCAGGGGTAAGGGATTGTAAAAACCATTCCCCAATGAGACCCCCACACAATTGTCACCCGCTGTTAAAAGAGCAGTCACATCGTATTCGGAGTAATAAATCCTTTTGCTATAATCCGTCCAGGCGGGATCCAATACACGTTCACCTACCTGCCCTCCATTTATTGTAGCCAGATAATATCCTGCAGCGGTAATCATTAGTCTTGCCTCGACAGGGGGATCTATGGTGTTAAAAGTCTTGCGAAAAAGTGGTGCAGGATGATCGAGGTAAAACGATGAATCTTCACTGGGTAGGTCACGCCCGTAGGTAATCCACTGCGCTTTCTGTGGTCTAAAAAAATCTACCCTTTTAGCATCCCGCTGGTCACTTTGGCAAGCCATGCATAGAAGCAGCAACAATGCAATTTGTACTTTCATAAAAATGCTGTTTTTAATCGTACTACTATCCATAGCTAAATCAATTTTACACTCTAGGCCCTAAAGGGACAAAATATTATGCTTTGCTTCCTTATGTCGGGATCAAACTTCGTAAAGATCGAATTATTCAGGCACGATGCGCTGCCGGTCAATGTGTGATTGATCATTTTGTAAAGAATCCCCCGCGGCCAGCGGACCAAATCATTTGCTCCACACATGACATTCTGTACGATGCCTGATGATCGGCATCAGTAGTTCCATTTAGATAATGTAATCTAATTGAACTTTAGGTAGTAAAAAAGAGCAGAAAAATAACATCTATTGAGCGATCAAATTGATTTCTAGATCATTATGAGACAAAGTCCTGTTTGACCAGCTCCTAAGAGGCATTTTTTAGATAAGAATTGAATGAATTTTCGGGTTCATAGCCTCCTCAAGTGTTCGCCTCCAGCGGGGTAAACTTTGTATGGCACTGAAGGCCGCTGCCTTCAGTGTAGACCTACGTTTAACAAAACCAGTGCTGTACGTTTCGTCGGTCATACTAATTGCTTTTACACTACATGCAATAAACTCGCATAAATCTCTGAATTTTAATATGAGGAAAAGTCTATTGAACAATTGTCTTTTCAATAGAGGTCAGAGCCGCTCATACAGTATGGCCTGTGGCCGTTACAAAGCAATTGTATGACGCTCGCCGAAAAGCACTAGGCACAATCAGACCTTTTTACAAAGGTCTATGAGATAGTAACTCCCGGCAGGCAGGGGCATGTAGTCAGGACATTGTTTTAAAAATTAATGCATTTTTCTGGTTGATGCTATTCAGCCGGGAAGATTGGTAGTCGTAATATTATCACAAGACTACTGCCTGATGAAATTGGAAATTTACTACCGAAACTTGACTAATCTAATCCTCTTTCATCAACCAAATAGTAGAAGCGTTTATCCAATGATTTTTCTCATCCACATTTCGTAAAGCATGGTTTCCTCAAATGAATTCAGCAGGCAAGTTTGTCTGTAGATATCCATATTGAGAGACCCAGACTATGTATCAGTATACGGTCCGCATGATCTTGACCATAAGAGAAATGAGAAATATCATCCCATCGGCAACATTTTATACCTACATTGAAACCGGGCTTTCTGTAAAGATTTTTGCTCGCATACTAGATTGAGCATCTGATCAAATGCATATTACTCATGAAACCATTCTTTAAAGGCTTTGCTACTGCCATCTTGGTATGCCTCGGTTCCTTCAATTGCCTTAGCGCCCAAGTGAATCCAGCTATTCAATCGACAGGTTCAGAGAAATTACGATCAGCCCTTTTGTTTTACGCCGACTTTGACCATTCGTTTGATGCCTATTTTAGCAAGGGCATTGGAAAGGCATTGATTGAGGTCGACCAATATGAGCCCAAGATCACAAGGAGCAGTGGTGGCAAGTTCGGAGAAGCTGCAGCATTTT
>JABDMH010000096.1 GCA_013001595.1 Saprospiraceae bacterium
GGTAAGCCAGCTGGCAACTACGATCCAAAGAGATTGGTATATCCTCAGTCTTGCTATATGAAAGGCACCAGCAAGTATCTCGTACTCGAATACTCTGACAAGAGAAACAGGAAAAAGTCTGTGGTCATCAAAGAAAGTATTCATGACCTGGGCAAATACTTGTACAACTTAGGTGTACATGACAAGTATAAGAAAGAACCCTATAAAGCCATTACCCGATTGGTAGTCATGAATCAGTAAAAATCACTTAGTAGAACATTTGGCAGAATTCTCAGAGAGGGCTCAATCGGGCCCTCTCTTCTTAGTTCAAAGACACGTTTGCATATTTCTTGCACAGAAAGCTACGTTGTAAAATCAATTCTGACACTCTTCAGTTTGTCGTTTAAATTTCCACAAGGTTCCTTTAGTTAGTGGAGAAATCCAGGCAATCTTGTTGTCGGTTTAGGCACCATTAAGGGCATAGGTGGATTGATGCAATTTTAGTCCATCTCCCTAGATTTATCCCTTCAGCAGCATGGCCATATCTTTGGCAAAATAACTGATGATCACATCGGCACCAGCTCTGTGTATCGACAAAAGTGTTTCAGGCATTGCTTTTTGATAATCCAGCCATCCTCGTTCGCAGGCAGCTATGAGCATGGCACACTCACCACTGACATGATAGGCGGCCACGGGTAACTGACTCTGGCTCTTTATGTCGCAAATGACATCGAGGTAGTGTATGGCCGGTTTTACCATAAGAAAGTCGGCACCCTCCAAAGTATCCAGCTCAGCTTCTAACAATGCCTCGCGGCGATTGGCTGGATTCATTTGATAGGTTTTCTTGTCACCGGCTTTAGGAGCTGAGTCAAGGGCATCGCGAAATGGTCCGTAGAAAGAACTGGCATATTTTGCGGTGTAGCTCATGATCCCAATATTGGTATATCCAGCTTGGTCTAGGGCGGAGCGTATGGCACCGACTCTCCCGTCCATCATGTCTGAGGGTCCCAATATGTCGAATCCGGCTTGGGCCTGTGCAAGACTCATTTTGGCAAGTATGGGTAGGGTTTCGTCATTGAGAATTTCCCCATCCTTCACCAGACCATCATGGCCATCAGAGCTGTATGGGTCCATGGCCACATCACTTATGAGTGTGCATTTGGGAAAGCGTTCTTTGAACTCTTGTGCTGCTTTGAGGTAGAAGTTCTCTGCAGCGTAGCTGTGGGTAGCTTTCTGATCTTTGAGCTTTTCTGGAATGGCGGGAAAAAGAATGAATCGCTTAAGGCCAAGCTCCAAGCATTCGGCCATCGTCTTCATTGCTTCATCAATTGAATGGCGATGGTTTCCTGGCAAAGACGATACCTCTTCTTTAATGCCTTTACCATCTACGAGAAACAGGGGATAGACCAACTGCTCTACGGATAGTCTATGCTCTTGCACCATATCTCTGATGGCTACTGTTCGTCGATTTCTGCGGGGTCGGCGCATCAGTTTTGGGTCGGAGTCATCGCTTCTTCCGCGGGTACCAGGGTAAAGCTATTGGGACCATCAATGTTGTATTGATTGGCTTCTGTTTTGGTGACCTTAAATGCTGAGTTGGGTCCTTTACCCAGATCAAAGATGTGAAGGCTATCTCCGCGAATTTCCCATTTGCCCACATCGTCGATCTCCTTGCCCATGGCACGTACGGAGTATATAAATGTCTGATCTGTTTCGAAGGTGAAAGAAACATTGGATGTCACTGCATAAGCACGCATGTCTTTTTCGACACCAGCCGTATTGATGACGGCCTTGTATTCACCAGGCTCGATCTGCACGGTGGGTTCTGTTTCACTGGCACCTTGCGAAGAACAGGACAAAAAGGTGCCCAAGCTGACTACAGTAAGCAATAAGAATCTGAACATGTGATGAAAGCTTTGATGAAAGCACAAAAGTAATCATACCGTATCGATAATGAGTGTGATCTACCTTTTCAGACGCGTGCATTATGAAATGTAAGGTATGGTGTCACATATAAAAATGCCAGAATGACCTAGCATGCCATGAGCTTGGATCTTACAATTGGTGAAGATCTTCTAAAATTCCCACGGTCAAAGGAAAGTCATGATGCGCCAAGCTCATAGTATCGCAAATGACAAATCGAGTGTAAGGACGAGCACGTATGAGGTAAATATCACCCAGATGGGTGAGAGGAGGTTCTTACTTCTCTTTACTTTTAATCTTCTAAACTGGAAAATCATGAAAAATGAAATTCACACATTTGATTTGCTTGCTACTTAGTCCACTGATCTTCACGTCCCTAAATGCTCAATGGGCGACCGATGGTTTTTGGCTGCAAGCTGGTAATACCATGACACAACAACAAAGAGATGTCCGGCTCTTCCGGTTTGTGGTGGGAGCTCAAAGGGGTTATCATGTTTTTAATGGTGGAGCTTCAAATCCTGGGACAGCCAATTTGTCCTTGGTGGATGATGACTTTAATAATCGCGTTGAGCTTAATGCCAACGGTCGCGATCTCCGACTTTCCACGGATGATGTGGCTCGTATCTTTGTCGAGCAGTCCAACGGAAGAGTTGGCATTGGCAATAGCAATCCAGATTATCGGTTGGATGTGAGTGATTGGATGGGCATCCAAACACAGAATCCCCAGTTGGTCATTAACTGAACCACGGGGAGCACGAATGCCATCATAAAGTTTCTCAATGATGGGAACACCAATTCATCGATTACTGTAAACAGTAGTGGCATGTCTTTTAAGGGCGGAGTAGTAGGGCCGCAAATACCCTCAAACGCTATGCAACTTGCCGTTAGAGGTTCATTAACCGTACCGCGATCGCTTAATCTAAATGAGGGCAATCCAGTTGATCTGGCCCTTCGTGTTAGAGGTGATGAAGCTTTATGGTACGATGATGATTATTTTAGTTGGGGTTTTGACGGTAGTTGGAATCGTTTTGCCCGACCGATAAAAATTGGCAATGCCAACACCTCCTCCTCCCGGCATTCAATTCGATGTGCAGGGAAGTGTAAATATCACAGGAGAATTAACTACTGCCTCTGACGTGAGGTTAAAGGAAGACATAACAGCGCTGACGGGATCACTAGAAAAACTTTCCCTTTTGGAACCAGTGAGCTACTCTACAGAAGGGAGGCATATCCGGAGCTGGAATTACCTGAGGGTATGCGAAATGGACTCCTCGCCCAACAGGTTGAGCAACATTTCCCTCAATTTGTTACGGAAGGAGCCCAAGTAGGAGAGGATCAAAGGGAAACTTTTGCCATGAAGAGTGTAAATTACCAGGAACTAATACCTCTACTTATCCATGCTGTGCAGGAACTTAACGATAAGGTAGAAGCGCAGTTGGTCACGATCAATATACAGTAACAGGTCATCGAGCAATTGAAAGAGCAGATAGAACAGTAGCCCCTTATAAGAAGGCAAAAAGATGACCCAAAATCTTATATTTGACATCCAATTGGCCGCGTAGTTCAACTGGATAGAATATCAGATTTCGGCTCTGAGGGTTGGGGGTTCGAGTCCTCCCGCGGTCACATCAAAGCGTTTCAGACAGCTGAGGCGCTTTTTCATTTGTACTGGATGATATTAGGAGGCAGGAGGACGAGAAGTTTACTCGGAGCGGTGGGATCTGCAGATTATGGTGAAGCAGATAACTTTTAATCTGTAGTGTAATCTTACGTTGTAAAAAAAGGCAATGGCACCTTCAAAGCCAGGACAAATGATGTGTAATTATTGATGGATAAATTGATATTTTGGACAGATCCTTTTAAATCAATCAACTCATGCAAAAGAAATTCCAGCTTATATTCTTCGTTTTGACTTTTGGTCTTTCCTTATGCCTGCTAGCACAGCCTATGCAGGCTTTGATCATTGATGGGCAGAACAATCATGTTATGTGGCCTAAGACCTCGGTGATGATGAAGCAGTATTTAGAGGATTCAAAGTTATTTATTGTAGATATCCAACGCACGAAATACGCCTGGAAAGGGGAAGAATATTTGCAAGAATTTCCGGTACGGCAGTGGCAAGCAACCGAGTCAGTTGAAGAACCGAAAGCAGATCCCAATTTCACACCGGATTTCTCCAAATATGATGTCGTGGTTTCCAATTTTGGATGGCGAGCTGCACCTTGGCCTGAGAAAACAAAAAAGGCCTTGGAGGATTATGTGAAAGATGGGGGTGGATTGGTGATTGTACACGCGGCAGATAATTCCTTTCCCAATTGGTCGGCCTACAACCGGATGATCGGCTTAGGTGGATGGGGTGATCGCACCGAAAAGGATGGTCCATATGTTTACTTCGATACGGATGGCAAACTCATTCGTGATGAAACTCCTGGTAGGGGCGGATCGCACGGGCCCCAGCACGAGTATCAAATCATGATCAGGGACACTTCGCATCCCATTACGCAAGGTATGCCTGATAGGTGGCTACATATTTTAGACGAACTATATGACCGGTTGCGTGGACCAGCCGAAGATATGCAAGTGCTGGCCACGGCCTTTTCCGATGATGCCAGGAAGGGTACCGGTCGTCATGAACCCATGCTGATGACCATTGGATACGGAAAGGGAAGGGTATTTCATACGCCTATGGGGCATGCAGATTACTCCATGGAGTGTGTGGGGTTTATTACCAGCTTACAAAGGGGAGCCGAGTGGGCAGCCTCCGGTACAGTGACCCAAAAAATTCCTAAAGATTTTCCAACCTCGGATAAAACCAGCAAACGCCGATTTGTCTATCGGCCTAACGTAGAAGATCAGATCATTGCCAGCCGCAAATTGCGGGAATTAACGTTTTCAGATCCGCATCGACCTACTTACCACTTCGTGGCTCCGGAAGGAAAAGCTTACCCGTTTGATCCCAATGGAGCCATTTATTGGAATGGGAAGTTTCACTTGGGGTTTATTTATCAGTCTTTACGGCGCGGTCAGCGCGAACATTTTTGGGGTCATGCGGCCAGCAACGACTTATTGCACTGGCAACTTTATCCCGACATGCTCGATGTGAAAGAAGGGGATATGGAGATTGGTATATTTAGTGGCGGCGCATTTCTATCCAAGGACAGCGTGCCGCACATCATTTATCATGGTTGGGGTTCGCAAAGCAATTTGGTCGCCTATGCTACTGATCCCGACCTAAGGGGATGGAAAAAATTTGATGGCAATCCTGTATCAAAAACCCCAGCGGCAGGCGATCCCATGCATGGAAAATATGATGCTTGGGATCCGGAAGGATGGTATGATAAAAAAACCGATTATTATTACCAGATTTCCGGTGGAGATGTGGCTGGATTCTTCCGTTCGAAAGATATGTACGAATGGGAATACCTCGGCAATTTTATCGATCAAGACGATCGCCGACGTCATGATTTTGAAGACTTGTCCTGTCCCGATTTTTTTGCGATCGGGGATAAGCATATGCTGCTATTCATCAGCCATAACTTGGGCACGCAATATTATTTGGGAGAATTTGCAAATGGGAAATACCATATTGAGCAGCACGGACGGATGAACTGGCCTGGAGGGACGTTTTTTGCTCCGGAGCAAATGGTCGATGATAAAGGACGTAATTTGATCTGGGGATGGGTGCTGGAACGCAAACCTGAACACCTACCTGATTTTGGGTGGTCAGGCATCATGAGCATGCCCCGGGAGCTATCACTAGATGAAGCCGGCATGGTACAGATTAATCCACCTGAGGAATTTAGAGCATTGCGCTATGGTGGCATCAACCACGAGACAGTGACCCTCATGCCAGACCAGGAGTATAAGCTTGATATCTCTGGTAAAGCACTGGAAATTAAGGTCACCTTGCCTGCAGCGTCTGCAGCTTCCGGAGCGGTGAAGGTGTTTTGCAGTCCCGATGGTAGAGAGGAGACGTTAATCAAATATGATCGAAATAATGCCGAATTGATTATTGATTTTAGTCGGTCGTCGAGGAGTGGAGACAGCAAGACCACCATGCCGCCTAATTGTATGCGGCAACCTGAATTGGAAGGTTTTCTAAATAATGTCTCCGAGCAAAGGGCGCCACTGACCTTGGCTGATAATGAATCCTTAGAACTAACCATTTTTATCGACCGGTCAATCATTGAGGTTTTTGCCAATGGTCGTCAGTGTATGACTCAAGTGGTGTATCCAGAGCTGGAAACAAGTGAAGAAGTGAAATTCGTGGCTGGCCTGAAGGGTGCCACTTTTGAAAAAGTGTTAGCTTGGAGGCTGCACAGGAGCAATACTTACTAGCAAAACTTGCGCTTTAATTATTAGGATGATGATGCATCTCAAATGTATTTATTGCTGGACCAAATTTCAGCATGTATCTATTTTTCGTGATACGTTAGATCAAAGTCTTCTATGGGTTGGTACGCTGTCTACTGAAAGATCGTCACTACCATTTCCAGATTAATTTGTATGTAAGCCTCTGGTATTTGTAACCGGTGCCAGCTCTAGATGCAACATTACTGGTGCTGTATTTCAGCGAGGATTCGAATCGATTTATTTGGAAATTCAATTCCGCCTCTAGGCGAAGTGTGGGCTCCCATTCACGCCCTTCGATCCTTTGCATGCCGACTGCTGCCTGGGTATTTAGGTAAAGCCGACTAGATCCAAGTTGGGCAGTGCGATAATCCCCAAAAAGTTCGGTGCTCAGAAACTGATTGGGGGAGAAATAGCTGATTATTTTGTCTTCGCTAAAATGCAGGGCAGAGAAATTAATGCCTGCCTTGAGCAGTGGTTGGCTGCTGAATAGATGATAGAGAGATCCAAAAAATTGCAGTTTCTCATTTCCGTCACTGATGGTTCCCCAACTGCCCTGGGAGTACATGCCAATTTTTCCATTGAGCATGATGTGGGTCAGATAGCCTACATTGTTACTTCTAATGTTTTTTCCCAATAGTGTAGACGTAAAATCTAAAATATCGGAGCTAAATGACAGGCCAAAGGTACGACGGTCGTTCGGCCGGAATTCCAAAGATTGTTTGCCAGTCACGGTGGTGAATATTTGATTTTCTTGGGAGGAAATTCTTTGAAGACTAATGTCGGTTTGTCCGCTCCAGGCGGAGCTCCATTTTTCACTAATGGTCAGACCTGCATATAAAGTTCTGGAATTGCTCTGCTGACTCGAGAAGAGGGTCGATGATCCGGTTCTGACACCGAAACGATAGGCCCGATCTTGACTTTGGAGCCACCAGGCACTTTTTTCGATGCGGAAGTTTTTTGCCACATCCTTAAAATAAGAAAACGAAGTGCCAACATTTTGCATCCGAGCGGCCTGGATTTTTTGCTCAATCGTATGGCATTCATTGCTCGTAAAGTATTGTCTTGAGTGTTCTAAAAGATTAGCTGACTGGCGGATTTCTTTCTTTGCCAATAGGACCTCAATGTATTCACGAATGTAATACTTGTTAGGATAATTGCTTGCCAACGAATCGTAGTATTTAAGGCCTCCTTGGTAGTTTCCGCTGGTAGTATATAGCCTTGCTTGCATAACCAAAAGCCGGTCTGGTTCGAGGCCCGCGCCATAGTTACTAAGGAAGGCCGCTGCTTTTCTGGTTTCTAGATTCCAAAGTAAGGCATTAAAATAGTTGACAATGGCACCGGCGTTGGTGGTATCCCTTTGCCATGCACCCCTAGCATAGGGTAAAGCCTGAGATGGTTTATGATTCATGAAGAGGGCATAAGACAGATTAATCTGGGTGATGGTTTTTTCA
The DNA here is from genome assembly GCA_013001595.1 of Saprospiraceae bacterium. GTDB lineage: Bacteria > Bacteroidota > Bacteroidia > Chitinophagales > Saprospiraceae > JABDMH01. Next base: position 7,707 of record JABDMH010000096.1, read on the forward strand.
TAATCTAGCGCTAGTAAATCTTGGTAAGTATTTACGGCCTCATCGAATTGGTAGTCCTGTGCCAAAAGATCCCCTTTTAACAATAAGGTTGGTGCATCATTTCCTTGTGCCGACAAAATGCTATCAAGCTGATCAATTGCAGCTGAAAAATTGCCAGCCTCGCGGAGTTGGAGAGCCTTTTGGATGAAGCCTTCTCTTATTTCCAGAGTTAAGGGAATTTGTCCAGCAACGGACTGGCCCGCTAACGTAGCACTCTCTGTTAGACAAAGAATAAAAATGATCATTTTGTAATTGCACATGGTGGGTAAGGTTTGAGGCACTATCGTACAATAGCGGTTTCGATGAATTTGTCAAGTCCGGCTGTTTTCACCCAATGCTCAACTGGAGAATCTATTCTGTAGACGAGGACCAGTTTCTTTGATATCTGTTTCAGGGTATAGTAGGAGTGTATGACTTCGTTGACACCGCCGAGATCGATTCTTATGACCTCTTTGGCATCTAGATAAATGTAATCCCACGCCTGGTTGGCGCATGCTTTTATCGCTTTTCTGATGTCGCAGCTAACCGATGCCGTTAGTTTTAAACCAGTTTTAAGATGGAAGCAATTATCACGCTGATCTATGATTCTAAGTGAATGACCAATGATGTTCATAGTTTGTTTTCTTTAAATGAATAATTATTTTTAGAAAAGATTGATACGAGAATCCAACTATAAAGAATGCTGCCCATGATGGCGATTATAATGCCCCCGAAGGAGTTAAATTCAGGCCAGAGGACCAAGCGAAATGTTATAGTGATGAAGGACAAGAGGATAAGGGTAGTCCAATAATGATGGTCGGTTCTTAGGGTTTCTCGGCAGTTTGAAATCATAGGCATACTCAAAATCTGTTGATGAACCATTGCCATACCCAATAGACTGCATAAGATTTGCAGCGAGAAATAAACCGGTAGAGTGTAGTGCATAAAATGGATGTCAGCAGAAAGGAATGGTAACTGCGAAACTACCAAGCTGTCATGGTGTGTGAAAGCGTCCCAGGCCAAGTGAGAGAGGATACCGATAAAGAAAGATAAAAGTAACCTCCCTTTGTTTTTCATCGCATATTTATTCCAGTTGAAATCCAGCAAATGAATGCATCGCTTTCGATAAGCCCTGGGCAAATTGACTAACAGCTTGTTTCTAAGCAGATTATGAAAAAGAAAAGACAAAAGAATGGCGATAGGCACATCAAATAGTAGGATACCATACCAATGATGACCGACACTTTCAACTTCTCGCATCTGGAGTAAAAATTCTAGATCCGGCGCCATACTTCCAATGATCAACCCGGTAAGCGACAATTTTATTCCTGTTTTCCTTAGTGGAATGACGATGGCAGGATGAGCGAGTGTAAATGGCATGGCTGACTTATTTATTGATTGTAAGTGGCTGACCTTCGGCCACAGGAGAAATGATGGAACTTATTTCCTTTAGGTTCGCATTGTTCTTGAGAAGGTAATCGCACGAACCCTGTTCAAGGGCATTAACCGCTATGGACAGGTCCTCGTAAGCCGTGCAAAAGACAACCCTAGTACCAGGATAGTGGGCTTTTATACGTTTCAATACCTCAATGCCGTTCATGTCGTCCATCTGGTAATCTAGAAAGACCATTACCGGTCTAAGGTCCAGGCTCTCTAAACATTCTTTGCCACTAGAAAGGCAAAAGATGTTTTCGCAACCTAGCTCAGTAAGGAAGTGGCTAATAATGGCGGTCCAGTAGGGATCATCGTCGACCACAAAAATTCTTTGGTTCATTATAGTATTCATGTTTATTTATTTATTAGACTTATTTCCATTAACATGCCAAAGCACAAAGTGCTGTTAACTAGTGTTTTATGTAAAAGATAAATAGCAATTTGATCTCAATTAGAGACAGAATTCCATTATGTGGAATTAGTGAAGACCATATAAACGGCTGGGTCTACCATTGGATATCAGGAGAATATTCTAGGGACCAATACAAAAAGCAGTTGATTACGCTACCCTTGCACCAACGGCAAAGTGCGTGCTACTTTCCACCACTCGTGCTCTTAACGCCATGGAAAGCGGTGAATAAGATCGGCCACTTCACTTAAGTAAGTGATGACAAAGCGCAAGAACAAACGACTGTTCTATTCTTGGATGCAAGTCGACGAACTAAAGTTTATCTATTGGCCAAAGTTATCTTTAACGCATACCATGTACGCTTCATCGGAAAGGTGATCAGCATAGTTAAGCTGCCAGATTTCAGTTACCATGCCCCAGCCATTGAGTCCAGCTAAGCGGTGACTTTCATCTTGTCGCAGGTTGATTTTATCTTCAACTTTGACTGTAGATGTGTAATTTCCTCATTGGTATGACTGCAAACGACCCCAACACTGCCCTAGTGCACTTCCGGGTCTCCCCACGGTGTGTGTTACTATTCAACCGCTTGCTTGGAGCGACCATCAGTATTTTCGGACTCCATTTTCTTTAATAAGGTTGAGTGTTTCAAGTCTTCTGCCGGAAAAAACGTTTGGCGCATTGCGCAGTCTATGATTCTTCGATCACATAAAAGCCGCTCCAGGGCCGATTGATATCCTGGTGGATAAAAGTGAAAATAAGACTTTCAGTAAGTCGGCACCCTTATTTAGGTAGTCTTGATGGTGTCCATAATGTTTATTCGTTCAATTCTTCTTAAGGTTTCCTTGCTTCATTTGTTGCACAGCACCTTCGATGGTTCTTTGGACCTTGAAAATGGAAGCCTCCAGACCAGCAAATGATTTAGTTTCCTTACCCGCCTTTTCAATGGTCCTGATATCTTGCTTGATCGCAGTTATCCTTAGGTTATCGATACTTGGCTTCATCTTGTGTGCGACAGCACCCATTTTTTTAAAGTCTCCGGCGTGATAAGCCTGGATTAAGTCTGCTACCATAAGAGGGGTTTGATCACAAAACAAATTGATCATTTTTTTGACGAAAGCGTGATTTCCCCGACTGATTTCTTCAAGTCCCACTAGACTGTAAAGGTCTTCATCAGCTGCCATTGGTTTTGTATCCCTGCTCATGCTGGAGGTTGACAGGGGCTTCTTACTGAGCCATTTCACCAGCTTTTGTAGAAGTTCATTTTCTTTATAAGGCTTAGAAATGTAATCATTCATTCCGACTGTAAAACACTTTTCATTTTCACCTTTAATGGCATTTGCAGTCAGCGCAATAATGGGAATATTATTGCCGCTCTCCCTGATGGTCTGGGTAGCTTCCCAACCATTGAGGATCGGCATTTGCAGGTCCATGAGGATTATTTCAGGATTCAATTGCCTGGCCATCATGACCGCCTGTTCTCCATTCTCCGCTTCCATGACATCTACCTGGTGGTTTTCTAAGATGGTCGAAGCCAAAAACCGGTTCATTTCATTGTCATCTACGACCAGTACTTTCCGGTTGATGAGTACGTCGGTGTTGATCTCCTGGGTATCGTTTACCAATAGTAGATCGGCATTTCCCTTTCTTAATTCAATTTCGACGATGACAACGGTACCCTCATTTTTCTTGCTGTTGACCTGAATGGTACCTCCCATCAAGTGCAGGATTGACTGGGTTATAGCCATGCCCAAGCCAGTGCCGCCGTAACTCCTCGATACGGAAACATCTTCCTGACTGAATTTATCAAATAGGGTTTTTAGAAAGGCTTCATCCATGCCGACCCCGGTATCGATCAATTTGACCCGGATCAGCTGTACATCAGTTGAGTCCAGAATTACTTCGCAGATGAGATCCACATTGCCCCTATCGGTAAATTTCACCGCATTACTAATGAGGTTCAATAAGACCTGGTTCAACCGGTGTGGATCACCAATCAAAACCTCTGAAAGGCCGGGATCACAATAGGAGTTGGTCAGTTCGATGTCTTTTTCTTCTGCTTTGTACATCAATGCTTGGAGTGCACCTTCAATTAATTTTCTAGGTTCGAAAGCGATGTGTTCTATGCTTAGTTTTCCGGCATCAAGTTTAGATAAGTCCAGGATGTCATTGATGATCACAAGGAGGTTGTCGGCCGCAGTATGAATATTATTCAGGAAGATCTTTTGCTGGCTGGATAAGGCTGTTTTATTCAGTTGATTGCTCATACCGATGATGGCATTCATGGGTGTCCTGATCTCATGGCTCATATTGGCCAGGAAATTATGCTTAGCGGTAGCTAATTCATCCGTAGCTTTTTTAGCAATTTTAAGCTCTTTTTCCGCTTGAATGCGGTCTGAAATGTCTACCGCAAAACCGATTACATAGGGGTCCATGCCTGGTTCCTCTTTCAAGAAATTATTATATAGTGTAAAAACGGTTTTGCCATTCTTGCTCTGCACCTTGAATATGCCACTATGCTCTTTCTCACGCATAATGGTGGGTAGGTATTCTTGATCGAATAATTCGCGGTCAGATTCAGGTAAAAAATCGGCAATAGAATGACCGATCATTTCTTCATCGGTATACCCATAAGTTTTGCCAACCATTGGGTTTACTGAGATAAAGTTTCCATCCAGATCGTGCGTGGTTATCAGTGCGAGACTATTTTCGATTACATCCCGATACCTCTTTTCACTCTCTTTAATCTGATTTTGTATGATCTTAAGTGCGGTAATATCTATGCCATACCCTACCACCAGGTCTACTTCGCCATTTTCATTGAGAATAGGGTAAAGGTTACGTAGGATGTATATGCTACTGCCATCTGGCTTTAGTAATTCTTCTTCAAAAGAATGCAATTGCTTCTTCTCTATCGCCGTATTAAATATCTTTCTTCTTCGCTCGACAATTGAAGCAGGTAGATTTTTATATGCGATATAGTCTTCATCTCTTTTTCCAATCATCCATGATCTAAGTTCAGAATTGCTTATGGCTTGTGGGTTTAAAAACAAATAGCGGTGTTGATTGTCAAAAACAGCGATATCTGCTGGCATATTGTTTAATATTTGTTCGTAAAATGTGCGTTGTTTTTCGAGCTTTTTATCTGCATTGATTTGTTCGGTGATATCGGTATAAAGCCAGAGGTGGCCTGTATACGAGTCTCCATTCCAAATGGGAATAAAATCTCGGTGCAAGTGTTTACCATCGATCATTTCCAGATGTTCATTGATCACCAGGGTTTTGTTCACTAAAATTTGTGTAATTCGGTCCGCAAATCCGTTTGGATCTTTAAATAAGTGTTTGGATTGTTCGGCTGCCTGAGAGCAATCGGTACCAATCAAGTCCTTGGGATTGGCGGTGATATGGAAAATATCGCAAAATTGCTGGTTGAGCAGGCCGATGGTATGGTTTTCGTTCTCCAGAAGTACACCGGAATAAAGGTTTTCAATCAAAGAAGTCAATCGACTAGCTGTTGACCCCAACTCCAGTTCGAGCGTTTTTTGCCTAGTGATGTCCGTATGCGTGCCAATGATCAGAAGTGGATTTCCCGATACATCCTTTTCAATGACCACTCCTCGGTCCAATACCCATTTTACCGATCCATCCTGGTGTCGTAAGCGATATTCAAGGACATGATTGTCTGCCAAGCCAGACTTATAGTTTTTATTGCTTTCTTCAAGTAAATGGCGGTCCTCTTCCAAAACACTGTTCCTCCAAAGAATCTCATTCTTTTCTAATTCCTCCGTACTGACCCCAATAAAGTGATTTTCCTTTTTCGAAAATTGTGTATGACCAGTTACAAAGTTGCGCTCCCACACATAATCACCAATTTTTTCAAGCGCCATTCGGAAGCGATCTTCAAATTCCTGAATTTTTTTCTTGTCTTCTCTTTCTTGAGTGACGTCTTCTTCTATGGCGAAATACTTACCAATATTTCCTTTTTCATCGCGTAAAGCTTGTCCCTGTATCCGCAGCCAGTAGGGTTTTCTGTCTTTAGTATAGTTTAAGATTTCGCAAATGAAAGGTTCACCTTTTGCGATTTGATTGGACAGGTATTGAATAGTTTCAGGATCACTATCTGGTCCTTGAAGGAGTTCTCCTGGTTTTCGACCGATTATTTCTTCTAGCTTATAGCCAGTCATTCGCTCAAAACTCGGATTGGCCCATTCTATTTTTCCTTCGCTGTCGGCAATCACGACACCATGTGTGTTTTGAGCTGCGATCGATGATAAAATCTGCAACTGAACTTCATTCTTTTTTTGTTCAGTTACTTTTCTTCCATAGATGTTAAAGTAACCACTTTCTTGAATTGGTTTAATTACGAAAGAATAAATCTCGCCGAACGAACCTGCTTCAAAGATGGTTCTGTCGTTGTGCGAATCAAATGTACGGGCGATTAATCTCCAGAATTCTGAGGCTGTATAGCTGCCATCTTGATAATCAAAGTGGGTTAACAAATCAGCTGCCGGATTTTGTCTAAGCAGGTTGCCATTGAGGTCGATTCTAATGAGTGGGTCGGGATTCTGGGTGGGAAATAGCGCGATATCTTCAATTTCCTTGGCAGCTTTTTTGAGGTCATTTTTTTGTTTGTTGACGGTTTTGAGCAAGTGCTTTAGATCTTCAGTTGTGATCTCTTGGGTCTTTAATACGTGCAGCAGGTCAATCATCGGATCGTGATAGGCAAAATCATGTAGACTAAGGTTGTTCTCGATTACTTGTTCCACCGATCCAAACCAGGGGGAACCGATGAACATAAGACCGTTGGAGTCTTTCAAATACTCGATTTGCCCCCGTAAAGTTGTTCGTTGTTTATTATTGCATTCGATAACCACCATTTGGTTGGTTAAAGATTTGAAGGATTGAAAGGATTGTTCAGGGATGTCAGGACGAACAACACGGAAATGATCGACTAGTGATTTTCCGCATAGATCAGGGTATAACTTTGCCAGGGTCTTTCCGTATGCTTGAATCATCAAATTCTTGCTTATTAGAATATGAAACGGAAAGATCCGGTTGAACTGATCTTCTCCAAATGATACCATTTTTTCCAAAATTACCAGCTTACTTTAAAGATTTCGTGATTGCTTCCCTCCGCCCTACTTTGTAGCAGTTCTATCTTGGTCGGAGTATCGTACATTTTACCCAATCCACTTAGTAGTCCCCGTACAAATTCTTGCAGGCCCTCCCGCTTGGAGAAATAATGAATATGAATACTTCTTTCAGCGATGTTGCTGACCTTGAATTCTGGAGGTGTCAATTTGGGATAGATGAGCATAATCCTATTGTGAAAGATAGGCAGGTTCGTCAGGAATTCCTTTAGATTATGACCTCCTGCTTCCATCAGGCCACCGTATTTTTCCTTTCCAGTTTTTAAGATCCACCACTCCCCAAATGCTTGCAGGACCTGTGTTACTGGCATCTCCATTTCTTCGCCAACAGCATTGGCCAATTTATAGGTTATGTCGTCGTCATAGGGTTCGTTGCTAATGAAATAATCTATATCGACACCGCTACGCTCCTTGACCGCATCCCATATGGCAGCTCCATAGTTTGTCTTGACGAGGTCTTCGATGGCTTTGTTTACGATTCCGTACATGATGATTTTGTTTTAGCTAGTGACTATGATACAGGCTTTAATTCAAAGATGTTTTATAAAGGACTATTTTCATGCCGTATTTCCTTACCACCTTAAAGATTGATTGACAGATAGTTATGACTTGAAACAGATTAGGTTTGCATCTATATATCGGAAAAAGTTCCATATTTTGGAAATGAATATGGTTATTGATCTAGTTCACCGTTTTGGATCATCTTATAAATTGTGCTCTTGCCAATGTCAAGGGCCCTTGCTGTGGCAATCACGTCTCGGTCGTTTTTAGTCAGGTAATGTTTGATGATATCGCAGTTATACTGTCGAAGGGTCTTGTTTTCCAAGGTGAAGAGCTCATTCCTTTGGATGGCCGAGAAGGTGATGTCGTTGGTTTTAATCGCACTTTCATCACACATGACAACAGCCAGATCAACAATGGCTTTGAGTTCTCTAATATTACCAGGGTAATGATATTTCAGGAGCTTGTCCTTCGCACCTTTGGTGAATTTTATGGTGCCCAATCTATTTTCTTTGGCAAATGCGTCGGCAAAATGTTTGGCCAGAATGAGAATATCATTGCCTCGATCCCTCAGGGGAGGTAAGGTGATTGGCAATCCCATAATTCTGAAATAGAGGTCTTCACGAAAGTTTCCGTTTTGCACTTCCTCGGCCAGATTCTTGTGGGTCGCTACGATCAGCCGCACATTTAGTTTGATAGCTGTATTACCACCAACGCGCACCACCTCTCTTTCTTGCAATACACGAAGGATCTTACTTTGAAGGCTAAATTCCAGTTCTGCGATCTCATCAAGGAAGATCGTTCCACCATTGGCTTCCTCGAATTTCCCTGCCTTCCTTGTTAGTGCACCGGTGAATGCCCCTTTTTCATGTCCAAATAATTCACTTTCGATGAGTTCTTTCGGAATAGCGGACATGTTAACGGCCACGAACTTTTTCTTACGGCGTTCGCTATTATAGTGAATGGCCTTGGCTGCGACTTCCTTGCCGGTCCCTGTTTCACCGGTGATTGAAACATTGATTTTAGTTTTAGAAGCCTTTTCAATGAGTCTAAAGACTTGTTTCAGTTTTTCACTCTGACCTATCATGGTCTTCTGAAAAGAAAACCGAGTTCCAAGTTCCTGCTTGAGTTGCTCCACCTCCTCTTTTAGCGATTGGTTTTCACGGATGCGAAGAATACTATTCCAAAGTAGGTCTTTGGTAGCCTCATCTTTCACCAGGTAGTCGCTGACTCCCATTTTAAGCAAATCTACTGCAACCGTGATTTCTTCTTGAGAGCTTATGAAGATGACAGGTAACTCTGGATTTATACTTCTGACCTTCCGATATAGTTCGTCACCTTTCATGTCCGGCAACGAATAATCAATGGTTATCAGATCAGGTTTTAAGTGCATGGCAGACAGACATGCTTTTCCGGTTTCGTAGCGGTTTACACGATAGTCCGGATTCAGCCCCAGGTGATAGGCCAAGATTTCACCATACCAAGGATCGTCTTCGACAATGAAGATTTGGTAGTTACTCATATTGCAGAATTTTGTTAAAAACACCTTTCCTCAGGAGATTCATAGAGGAAGAACCATTAACGCATCATAAAACCCTAAAGTATTCCGCAAGATAGAATAAAATCCATTATTTGGAAATAAGAACTATTGGCGGAAAACACAAATGACTGGAAAAGAGAAGTTTACGTTTTGGCATTCTACTTGAAATAGCTTACCATGGCAAAATAACTTGCCCAAAACTTTTAAAGGACTTACTATGATTAATCAGACCGTGAAGACAAATCACATGACCAAGAACAGCCAAATGATAACCACTCAAACACACGAGTATGGCATCATCGTACCTTGTTATAATGAAGAAAAAAGATTCCCGTATACAGATTTCCTTTCTTTTGCGCGAAAGCACCCTGAAGTATTACTTTGTTTTGTCAACGATGGTAGCAAAGACAATACGCTACCTATGCTAAAGGGAATTCAAATTGAAAATCCTGGCAACATAAGTGTCTACTCCCTGGGAAAGAACAGTGGGAAATCCGAAGCAGTTCGACAGGGCATGATTTACGTACACCAGCATTTTCCAGTGACCCTTCTCGGTTTCTTGGATGCAGACCTTGCCACCTCGTTGGATGAATGGCTGGAAATGGCCAGATACAAGGAAAAGCATCCTCGTTTTGCTGCCATTGTTGGCAGCCGTATACAACGCCTGGGTGCCAATATAAACAGAAGCGACAGCAGGTCCCTCTTCAGCAATATTGTCAAAAAGTTCATTCGGATCATTCTCAAGACCAACTTCCAGGACACACAATGCGGCGCCAAGATATTTCAACGCCATCTTGTTCCCTTTCTTTTTAATCGGCCATTTATGACGCCTTGGCTATTTGATATCGAGATATTTCTCCGACTTCAGTGGAAGTTTGGCAAAAGTACCCTGCAGAATGGTGTACTGGAGTTTCCACTTATGAATTGGACGGATGTAGCAGATTCCAGACTAAAATTGAAAGACAGCATTAAGATACCTGCACAAATGGTTAAGTTGTTCTACAAATATCGTCTTTCAAATAAACTGAAGACTAAGACTGGGTATGCGTTCCTTGATTCAAGAAATGGTATTTCTTTACTCAACAAGATCAGCGGAAGCATCGCAGCAATCTTCTAGTAAGTAAATTGTTTAAATCTGCAAACAAATGATCAAGTAAATGAACAAAGTCATTACATAGCCTTCATGTTGGTACAATTATCAGAGGTCTTCCTGAATGCTTTGTGAACATTGCCGCAAAATGTCTGATCTCTTTACCGAGTGATTTTGGACTTGAAGACACTGAAACCGAGCAGCAATACGACACATTTGTAAATTGTGAATCTATATCGATTGACTATGCAATCCGGGCGAAAGCAGAGAATGTGTATATGTATGCTGCGGAGTTTACCTGGATCGACCTGGGAACTTGGAACAGTGTTTGGGTAAATATTGGTGAAGACGACTTGTGTAGTGCGGTACCTGATACAAATACACTCCGGATCGACGCCAGCAGATGTATTGTTCAATTTACAGTAAGAAGCTCATTCTGATGGTAAGCGTCAAAGACCTAATTATTTTCAATATTTCTTATGCGCTGATGATCTGTCACAAGAAGAATGACCAGCAAAATCAGTGTATCTTGACGAAGTAAATGCCAACAAAAGGAGCTTCTTATTCACAATTCAACGGGGAAAATTGAGGGCTGATCAGATAAAGAACGGCTATCGCTTATGGGATGAAATCAGCGGGAAGCGCCTGCTTCTAATCGCCATTTCCCTAGTGTTGATTACTCATGGTGTCATCATTTATTTCACATTACCAAGAACATACGATGCCTTCGTACATATGTTTTTTGCAGATCATTATGCAAGATTTTGGTTTGAGCCTTGGGAGTATCGATGGTACACAGGTTTTCTGACCATTAGTTATCCACCACTGGTTCATCAATCGATTGCTTTGCTTGGCAAACTCTTTCCGCTGAAAGTCGCCTTTAGTATCTATTCCGTATTCGCCATAGAAATTTTTATAATTGGGATTTATCGATTTTCAAAAATATTCTTTGAAAAAACCACCGCCGGAGTGGCGGCGATCCTGGCAGTGGTTCTTACCTCAGTGGTTGAGACTCTTCATGTATTTGGGCAGGTACCTACACTAACAGGCTTGGGCTTTCTGCTCAATGCCTTGCCATTTCTCTATCAATATATAGTAAAGCGAAAGCCCATATATCTACTCATGGCGCTTTGTCTCGGTTCGGTTGTCCTTTGTTCTCATCATGTGACCGCGATATTTGGCATGGTTTTCTTCATTGCCCCGACTATTTTTATGGCGCTCACCGATGGATTGTCTAAGGACTCCCATAATCGTAATTATATAGTATTTATCTGGAGCATCATTAAAGCTGCTTTTGCAAGATACCGAGAGATCTTGTTGTTTGTGGGGTTAATGATTCTCCTCGCCATTGTTCTGATATTTCCGTATTGGTACTGGAGCAGTACCGATCCCATCACTCAGGTATCGATACCTCATGGTTCGCGAGACAATTTCTTCGAAGAGTTTTCTTCCGGTCTTGTATTCTACATCATACCCCTGACATTAATCTTTGCCTTTATTCCCGCTATAACTTATGCATTCATCAGACAAAGGCGCTTTTTCTTGTGGGCGGTCTCATTTTTTCTGTGTTTATTATTGGGAAGCGGAGGGACTACTCCCCTCCCGAAGATGATGCTGGGGGAAAATGCGTTTAATATTCTCACTCTCGATCGGTTTGGATTCTGGGCCTCCATCATCGCCATTCCATTCATGGCAAGATTCATTTACTCTTTTTTGGCTGGACCGGTTAAAGAGTTCTGGCAAAAGAACTTTGGGAGCCGTAGTCATTTTGTTTTATCCGGACTGTCAGGATTTTCTTATTTAATTTTCGTGGTATTTATTTTTCATTTGGGAAGTTTTCGACCACTGCAACCGAAGGAAGTTGACATCCTGCCGATACAAAATTTTCTCAATCGAGATGATCACATGAGATGGCGGTATCTCACCCTAGGGTTTGGAGATCAGATGGCCTGGTTAAGTGCCAACTCATTGGCTGCTAGCGTAGATGGAAATTATCATTCGGCAAGAAGGTTACCCGAGCTTACTTCTCGGCCTGTCGAAAGATTGGAGAATGCGAAGTTTAGTGGTATGGAAGGATTGGCTTCCCTTAATGATTTCCTGACGCGTTCGGAAAAGTATAGTCTAAAATATGTTTTCAGTAATGATAGGTATTATGATCCCCTGCTATATTATACTGGCTGGAATCGGACCAGAAGATTGGAAAATGGGATCATTGTCTGGGAGAAAGGAAATATCTCAACCATCCAACCACTAAAACCCACTGAAATTAGTCCGGTTCTGAAATATGCCTGGGGAATACTTCCCTTATCCAGTTTAGGTATTGCTTTTTTGCTCACCATCGTTTACCTGAGGCGCTTCAAGGACGAGGATTATTTTGCATCTGTCCCTCCCGTAGATCAATATTATCCATTGGGAGTCATCTATACCACAGCCTTCCTGCCGCTTATATTTTCCTCCTTTTTTATGTGTTGGCAAGTTTATGAACTTTTGTTGGTCAAAGAACAACGAGACCCAGTAACGACGGTGATACACTATTATAATCATTTGGACTTCCAGCGATTCGATGTAGCTTTCCGCTTTTTCAAGCCATCTCCCACCTATACATTAGATCAGTATCTACTTGAAAAATCTGTAAATGATGGCGGGCTACTTCCATCTTATGCCAAGCTGGACAGTATTTCTGTGATTGAGGTTAGTCGGCAAAAGGACTCTTCGAAGGTTGAAGTCTATACCAGATGGAATACGTCAATTGGTCACCTTGAGAATAGGGAGACCACACAACTGATATATGAGAATGGCAAGTGGTTCATTCTTCCTCCGGTGCGTATTCCACAGATTCCTGAGGAGCAAGTGAGAAGCCATACCTACACGCTATTTAAAAAACAGGGAAAAAGGGTCATCAGTAGCTTTCCCACCGTAAAGGATGATCGAATCAAGAAACCGTTTGCTTCTTTTAAACAGGCAAATTTTGTCCGGCATGGAAGCCAAAATTTCTTGGTGGGTGAATTACTTAACGCCGATAATATTCCCATTAATTTGGCTCTGAAGGTCAAGGTAAGGTACCGCCAGGGAGAAGTGAGAAATTATTTTCCCACTACAGCTTTTCAGTATAATATAGCTCCGAAGGGAAGCAGCTTTTTTCAGATTGACCTAGAAGATACCGAGGTTATGGACTCTTTGCAAATCGCTGCAGTTGAACTCTATGCAGAAACTGATGTGAGTGAACGGGGATACATACATGGAGGTACTCCCGGCTATGCGATAATTGATATGAGTGATGAAGAAGAAGTGCTGATTAAAATCAAATTTCATAATGAACTTACGACAGATATCAATATACCTGGAGTCCTAATTGCAGAAAAAGATGATGCTGGTGCCATCTGGCAGGCGAGACTGCATGTCCATCCCACGGCCATACGCAGTGGATTTCGAGTTGAGTTTGAGTCTTCCTTTGAAAAGATTCAGCATAAAGCACAGATAATGACCACTTTTCCATTGCGTGTTTATATTAACCACAAACAGAGAGAGGTTGGTCCGCTGCAATTAGATGAAGTTGCTATCCGAAACATGGGGATTGCAATCTTGCCACATTGTTTCATCTCAGACGAAATTTATTTGCATTGAACACTTTTCCGGATCTATTGAAGTTGCTACCGGCATTATATTTAATGATGATACTTTCGAGTTGCAGCAACGACGCTGCTGAAAGACCTCTGCCTACTAGTGAAATTACTCGGCTGTCCATACCACTAGAAAACATATCATTCCAAGCCTCTGGCCGAGAATGGGAAGCAGTGTTGTTTACTTTTATTCAACCACTTTCTCTTGAGGTCATCTATACCAATTCAGGATTCTATGTTTCACAGAAGGATGATTTAGGTGTTGTGGAGGGTCCAGGCCGGATCTGCCTAAAATCTGGCAACAGTCACTTCTATTATGAAGTTCTTTTGGATAATCGAGATGTAGGTGTAACCACCGCAAAGGACTACCGCTCTCCTAAAACGGTCAATGTGGATTCTAGCCTTTCTCACCAAAGAATTGCGTTCATCTTGGATGAATGGTCCAATGTTGTCGATCCAGGGGGAAGTTTGCATTTTTTTGAAGAGCAAGAGATCATCCTAACATCTCGAGTCGGGGTATATAGGACCAAGGTCAAAACACCCCTGTCAGCATATTACATCCAGCCGGGATCCTGTACATCGGTGCCACTTCATTATGAATTCAGGCCGAAAGCAAATATCTACAAGGTAATGGCTGGTCCACTACAGGACCAATATGGTAATATGGTAGGGGAGGGGACAATGGTGGCATTTGTTTATGATGACGGACAGTATACAAACCAGATGGAGGTTATGTCACAAAACGGGTATGCTACGATTGAAGTTTCGTCTTCCGGATCCACAGTATACAGCCTTTTTGCCAAGGTCAATGAAACCTTTTCATCTACCATTCAATTGCAGCCGTGGTGATGCGTTTATTTTTTACCTTCTTCTTTCTGCTCATACTAGGATACCTTCTTTTCCAGGGTAGAGCAATAGAACGCAGTTCGGAGAAACCAGCCTTCCTTCGAGCTGATGATCTGGTCTTAGCGCATGACGCTGAAATCAAGGTGACCATTCATTCTAATTATCGACCCGATAGTCTGGAGTTAGAAATATTGGAGAAAGATTACATTGCCCTTTGGGCACACTTGAATCATCTGTATGCGACCAACGATATTATTGCCGGTAAGGAGTACTACACGGAAAGCTGGTTTCGACATCTTGCATCTCATTTTGATGAAGTACGCACAGCAGGAGCTACCAGGATCGACAAATACCATGAACTACACATTGAGAACTGGTCCAGCGATGGCCTGCTATGTACCGCAATTGACAGCAATGTTGTCTTTACATATGAGTATCCAGATCAGCAGATAACCACAAGCAAGGCCACTCTGGCTGTCGTTTTACTCTACCAAGGAGATCACTGGCGAATCGACGCTATGAAAGTGATTAGCGAAAACTGCAACTAGATAAATTCACTCAAAACCGGCCGTTCTAGAAATTCCAAATTTTAGAATATTCCGCACTTCTATTCCGAATTCCGGAATACAGGGTTACTCTGATTCTATTTAAATAGTTGAATATCAAGATGTTATGAAATTGGCAGGGAGCTTGGTGATTAGAAGGTGAAATAAACGAAGTTTCAGATAAACATTAATAGTGATAATATGAAAATTGCATTTGTCTCTCCTTATCCACCAAGCCGTGTCACATTGAATGAATATGGTTACCACCTGATCAGAAGCTTTGTCGGGAAGCCTGATGTAGAAAAGATCTACGTTTTGACCAATCACTTGGATGATAATAGGCAATATAATAGATACCGTACAGAGGATGTCGACTTGATTCCTTGCTGGACTTTTAATGGTTTCCTTATTGTCTTACAAGTCCTGAGCGCACTTAGAAAATTGAAACCCGATGTAGTAATCTTTAATTTACAGTTCATGACCTTTGGAGAAGGCAAGGTGCCTGCAGCTCTGGGATTATTGACACCTTGGGTTTGTAGACTGATGGGCATTCCCTCCATTGTAATCCTGCATAACATCACTGAAACAGTTAAACTGGAAACCATTGGGATGGCTAAGCGTAAGTGGAAGCGTGATCTTTTTATGTGGATTGGCAAACAGTTGACAAAATTTATCCTTAGAGCAGACCTGGTGGGCCTCACGATATCTCAGTATGTCGATATCATTAAGAAAAAGTACCAGGCTAAAAATGTAGTTCTTTTACCACACGGTAATTTTGAATTACCTGAGAGGAGCTACCTGCCTGAACCGCTTGAAGAGATCAACCTAATGGCCTTTGGGAAATTTGGAACCTATAAAAAAATAGAGGTAATGTTGGAGGCGGTGAAGATCCTGGAAATGGAATACCCTGATCAGCGATTTATCGCGACAGTTGCCGGTACCGACAACCCCAACGTCAAAGGATATCTAGATCGGGTTAAGCAACAGTTTCGCCACATGAAGAACCTTAAGTTCACAGGATATGTGCCCGAGGAGAAAGTAGAAGAGATATTTAAGGAAAGTACTTTTAGCATATTTCCTTACACGACCACGACTGGTAGTTCTGGCATTTTACATCAGGCTGGTAGTTATGCCCGTGCATGCATCCTTCCCAAAATCGATGACCTCGAGCGAGTCGCAGAAGAAGAAGGATACGGCGGTGCCTATTTCGAAACCGACGATGCCCAAAGCCTCGCCGATGCCGTGTCCCATCTCATCAAACATCCGGAAGAACGTCGCAGACTTGAAGATATGAATTACGCTGCGGCTAGGGGATTGCCCATGAACGACCTTGCTGAGTGGTACTTGTCCCATGCCAACCAACTCATAACAGCTTAATATCTAAATCTCGAATTTTATTATGATCAAGCCATTACTTCAATATTTTCTGAGATTATTTTACCCTGCGTTCAAGAAAATTTTGCCTTACGAAGTCTATGCGTATTTAGCAGTGGGAGCGGCAAACACTGCATTAAATATCTTCTTGTTTGTCGTGATTTATCAGTGTATTTTACCACAAAATGTCATGCACATTCTAGGTCTCAATTTGGCATCATATACTATCAGTTTGATTATTGCCTTTCTGGTCACGGTACCGACTGGATTCTGGCTAAACAGACATTTTGCCTTTGATCGTCAAAACCAAGGAAGGGATCAGACCAGTACTCAGCTCGGCAAGTACTTCCTTGTCGTGCTTCAAGGCCTCGGTACCGATTATCTCTTGCTCATTTCCTTGATCATGATCACTGACTCAAATCCCACTATTGCTAAGTTGGTGTCAACCTTGGTGGTTATAACGATTAACTATCTACTTCAAAAACACTTTACCTTTAAAGTTAAGTCGCTGTAGATCAACAAATATTTGTGCGGTCATCCGGAAATCGTGATGTTTTGCAATCAAAATTTATAATTAACCTCCGAGCAGAAGCGCGTCCAATGCTGAAGAAGCCAAGGAATCGCTGATTATGGTGGGGAAGATGGCCATTCAAGGCATCGGAAACCATGCTAAAATGATGGAGGTCCTTACTGACGCAACCAGCTATTCTTTTGAAGCTGAAGGTAGATCACAATGGTTCACCTTTTTTCATGGCGACTAGATGGCAAATGGACCACTACGAAAGCAATGAAATTGCTGAAATTATGGCTTGGCAGTGAGCCTTCTTGCGTAAACTTCTATGATTTGAGAGAAAACCAATACATTCGACGAGTAGAATACGGTCAATTTTTTTAATCCACATGCCAGCATCATTTCTTTTCACATTCTTGGGACTATACATTGTGGCTAGTTAGAAATATGGGGGAGTGGCTATAAATCTATTTTCACACATAAACTG
This sequence comes from Saprospiraceae bacterium, assembly GCA_013001595.1. Classification (GTDB taxonomy): domain Bacteria; phylum Bacteroidota; class Bacteroidia; order Chitinophagales; family Saprospiraceae; genus JABDMH01. The sequence goes on from JABDMH010000096.1 coordinate 25,229, forward strand.
AAGTCGATGGATTAGAAAAGGGCATCTTTATGAAAGGCCACATGGTCATCCATGAATGTCAGTAGAACCCCATTTCTGTCCATCAGATTTAGTAATTAGATACAGCATGAAAAGAAGAGATGCCATACAGATGGTAGGATTGGGAGCAGCTTTCTCACTACCGGTTGCAGCAACCGCAACTCAGCAGGCACAAGTGAATAATCGATTTATTCGGACCTTGGATTCAACGAATGAACTGAAGACTGCTTTGCTCGAGGCCGGAGATGTTGTAATGACATTAGGTTACAGGGTGCCAGGAGATGGAGGTGGAGCACTCTTCAGAATTATGGAGCAGCCAGATGAAAGTTTAAGGGATGCGTTTGTTTTGGATGTTGGAGGTGATGGATTGATTGCTGTACTGCATGGACTACATTCAGTTCAATACAGGATCTTTGGGGCTGTAGGTGATGGCAAACACGATGATGGTGCAGCCATCAATCTCGCTCATGAATATGCCAATGAGCATGGGCTACCCATTGAAAACCATCATGGCATATTTAATCTGGGTGATCGTCGTGAGATTCCCATCGAAACGGCGGTAAATTGGGGAGAGACTGTTTTTCTCATAGATGAATCTCATCATACCAAAGAGCCGATTTTTCATGTTCGAAGTTCAATTCAGGAAGACATAATATTGGAAGAAGAGGATCGGCTGCAGCTGGCCAGATCGATTAAACCTGGTGTAACCGTCCTCGAAATTCTGGCCAAGTACAAAAACCACCTGATCCATTTATGGGATCCCAAGGATTTGATCGGTGCTCGAGCAGGATTTAACGCCCACAGTGGTCGTGCCAAAGAAGAACTACTTTATGTAGAGGAGGCTGGTAAAATCGTCGGAGATATCGCCTGGGAATTCAAAGATTCAGTAAACATCGACATCCACCCACTCGACACTTCTTTCCTTACCATTCAAGGGGGGACCTTCAAATTATCAGGAACTTATCCCACAGATGCCAATCCCAGAGGATATGTGAACAATGGAATTCTAGTGTCTAGGAGCCGCACCATAATGAAAGATCAGTGGGTAGGACTTCAATCCGGAAAAGAGGATGTATCCATGTTGGCACAAAGTGGATTCTACTACTTTGCAAAGGTCTATAATGTGCGGTTGGAGAACATTCGCCTAATCCCGCGAGAGAAGGATCGTGAAGGCACTGGTCATGATGTGCCGCATGGGACCTACGGGATCGGTGCCAATCGAGTACTTGGCTTAACGCTAGTCAATGTCACATCTGAGGGAGACTGGATACACTGGGGTGTGATGGGCACAAACATGCTCAAGGATGTGACGGTAGAACAGTGCCGTATTAACAGATTTGATGTACATTTTCACCTATGGAATTTGACCATGCGAGATTGCCGCATAGGATATAAAGGCATCAACCTAACTGGTGGAGGTCAGCTTGTGGTCACTAACACCGTCGTACAAAGTCATTCGTTCCTCAACTTTAGACATGATTATGGTGCTAAGTGGGATGGCGACATCATAGTCAGAGATTGTGCCTTACAAGTGGTACGTGATGGAACCACTCGCCTTCTCTCTTGCAGATCAGGAGACCATGCGTATGGGTATCAGATTGGGCTGCCTCGCAAGGTGGTGGTTCAGAATTTTACCTTCAATTATGAAGTTAAGCCAGATAATGTAGAGCCTGCCATAATTATAGATACTGCGCAATTCGCGGAAAGGAAAGTAGCTCAAGCACTTAGTTTTCCTCAATTGATTCTTATTGAGGATGTAGAGATCGTTGGGAGAGGAGAGGGGTGCTCCTTCCTACATATTTCTGATATCGAGCACTATTTTATTCCAAGATCATCAGGTAGTGATACTAATTCTTCTACAAATGCAAAGATTATATTAAGAAACATTCACACCACAACGAATGATTTTTTGGAGATCAGACCCTCGAATGTATCAACTCGAGATAGCAACCAAATTGCTCCTTATCCCAAGATACGGATTGACGACCTTGATCATTTATCGATTGTTTTAACCGGTATAAAGGCAGATGTTTCTATACAGCATAGTACGGTGCACCGACTTCACTTAGGTGTAGAAGACCTCTTGGAAGGAGAGGTTACATTTTCATCCTGCAAATTTGAGCCGATGGTTCATGCAGGGAAACAAGAGGTATTTAAACTCAAAACTACAGAGTGTACGTCTTTCGTCAACTGCAGGTGGCACCTACCCAAACTAGATGGCAAGTTGGCAGCAGCTTGGATAGATGGAAATGGAGTTTTTGTGCTAAATGATCATGTGCGATTCAATCATATCAATTCCCAGTTAGGAAGCGATATATGGAAATATGCTGATCAACATGGAATTACCCTTGACGAAAATTTCCTAGCGAAATTGTTTTTGCATCGCAGTTCTTCAAGTGACGGGTGAAATAAACTATGACAGAGTACTAGATTATTTGATGGCGAAATTAATATCGGTGATCAGTTCTTCATCTGGTACTTCACCGGGCATGTTTTGATAGATTTCAAAAGGATGAATGCCCTTTTTTACTTTGAAGGTTTTGGCTCGTACCATGCCATAAAGAGTGGTCCAAGCATTACCAAGATGTTTGTAGGAGCCAATATGGCGTAAGGTATAAATACGAGTTGCCGGGATTTTACCTACTATCATTCCAGCAGGTAAGGGGGTGGGAAGTTTCTTTACTGGAGTAGCAGCAGTATAGCTTACATTTCGTTTTACCATATCCCATTTATGATAGATGGAGAAGGGAATACCAGCTATATTATCCTCATTTTCTTTGCTGTAGTTGCCAACTGCTGCAAAATCTGCTTGCATTTTTAGTCCCACCTCGTCAATAGTACAGTGGGTAGTTTTTCCTATGTAGTCACAACCTGCAAATTCGGATTCTCCCTTGAAGTCTAATGAAGAATGAACAGTCCCATCTTCTGACAATTCTTTGAGCATGGCAAGACCACGATCGTAATCGGAGCCAATAAATGCTTCCATGCTTTTCTTCATCCAAAACATAAAGAACGGTAAACTGCTATCCATGGTCCAGGTTACCTCAGTGCCACCATCTCTTGGTGTGAGTTTAAAACTTGTTTTGGCAGTTGACTTATAGGGGGTTAGAAAAGTTAGGTCACAATTTAGGTACTCATCTTTGGTCTCGGAGATTACTGACATTTCTCCAGAACCCACCCTTTTTCCTTGCCAAGAATATGATTTTCCATCCTCAGCAACATCTACAGTTGCCTCCGGATCTTGAATGAGCCAAGGTGACCATTTTGGCCATTCGTGAAAATCGTTGAGTTTTGGAAAAATTGCTTCCGGTGTGGCATTAATGTGCTCGCTTTTGCTAACGAATATTTTTGGCATCGTTGTAGATTTTGTTGCTGTGAAAAATTAGCAAACTTTTTCAATAGGTATGTCAAATCCTTACTCTTCCTCATCGTTGAGCCAGGGAATTTCTGGGAGGACCTCATCTGTGATCTGAGGAGAGGTGCCAAATTGAGCCAGCTCAAACAATCGATGCAACAGCTCAGACATAGAAGCCGCTTTGGTGTGAAATAGATCTGGATGTACATAGGGATCGATCATATCTTCAAGCAGATGAAAGCCAGCTTTGAGTTGATCACATTCAATCAACAGATTGTCGTATTTATCCTGCATATCTTGTAGCTGATCTTGATAATGATTGATCATCTTATTGATCAATGCTTGTACATCATCTTCGGTCAGTTCTATGCCGATCTGTGAGTGTCGGGAACCATCTTTGTCGATCGTCCCATCAACAACGACAATGGTCCCAGGTTGCCAATTTTGGACGTACTCTTGTGGTTTTTTTTGATCAGTGTCTGACCAATGCCCACCGACTCTAGGTTTTCTCTTGATTTTCATGATCTATGCAGTTCAAGTGCGTCAACAATCTAAATCGGTTTCACTTGTTGGGGGCTTTCATGCCATAAGTTAGTCAATTTTTATAGTAGCTTCTATCATAATATGAGATTTATGACCTTTCTGTGTTCTTTCGATGCCTTTGTGCTGAGGGCAGCTAGATAGGAGCAATTATCAACCCTATGAGTAATTCAATGCTATTTGGTACGCCTGTGTTTAGTGATGTCATGTGCCGAAAGGTCGTCAAATTGCAACCTATCCGGATCTGGGTTGTGGTTCAATGGACGAGAAATCTGGGATCCGAAGAAGACAAAGTCGCAGAAATCAAGTAGTGCCAGCCAATCTTCTTTCAGCTGACCATGTCCACCATCTCTCCAATGCATTGCATTAAAATGGGGTTTTTCATAAAGGGAAAAAATGGGTTGGCTCTTTAGAAAGGTAAGGTGGGTACCATATGGATTTGCCCAATAATCATGTCTAGCATGGGTGTTGATTAGTGCACGCGGTGCAATCAATGCCCTAGCGAAATGTGCATCAAAGGGCAATTTTGCTAGGTGCGGTGCCAACTTGTACCATTGATTTGGCCACCAATGTTTAAACCTTTCGGCATGGTGATCTATGGTTTGGGGTTCGTGATTCAGGTCATAATAGCGCATGCTGGCAGTACCTCCAAGACCAGAAGAATTGGGTGCCGTTACCGCGATGCGATCATCATAGATGCCCGCACATAGGGCAGTTTTTCCTCCACGAGAATGTCCGGTAGCGACTATTCTATTAGTTTCGACAAATGGCAGGGTAGTCAGCCAGTCTATAATGGATTGGTAGGTCCATGCCCACACCATGATCGCCCCACATTTCAAGTTGGGATATAATTTATCAATGCGACCACTTTGTCCATCCTGAAGATCTAGAAAAATATCCTCGCGGTTAAATTTGGCGTACATATACCCCCGTCGAGTAGCTTCATCGGCTACCCAAAGGTCCAAAGAAAGTCGATCTTGTTTTTGATAATTGTTTCGTGGTTTCTCTTGTTCAATTTCTTCTAAGTCGAAGGTGTATCTGTCGTTTTTGATGATGATGGGATATTTGCCCTTGGCCAGTGGTTTGATTAAACCTAATCTGAAGGTTAATGATTGACCACTCTTATAGAGTGTAAACGAATATTGAAGGCGTGTCCATTTTTTGCCATCCTCCTTGTGGGTTTCCACTACCGTGAAGCTGTCAATTTTCTCTGGCACTTTCCCATACTGATAGTGTTGAAGCATTTGTTTTAAGTACGGACGGTGAGCATTCCATTCCTCCACGGTAGCAATCGAGTCACCATATTGATCTTGTAATATATTGGGTATGCTACTTTGGTCTGACAACTGAGCGATGTCTGGCCAAGCTGGGGGAGCTAATTTTACCTCATTGTTTATTACCGATTGACTGCAAGCAGATAGTGTGGAAACCAGCAGTAGCAGTAGTGCCTTCATAGTTCTAAAGTAGTGAAAAGGAACAAATCCCAACTCTTAGTATCTTACGCCAAATCAGTAGTCAGATACCTTTTCATATTATGGTCTATCTTAGAACAATTGGTTTGTAGTTAAAACGTCGTGATTATGAAGTGTATGATTTCCATCTTTTGTTTTGCAGTCGTCAGTTTGTTTGCTGCTGAAATATCTGCCCAAGCATTCTATCAGGTAGCAGATTATAGTAAGGTGCGGAAATATGACGTACATGTACACGTACGTGCTGACCGCAACACCTTTGCATATAAAGCCAAAGCAGATAATTTTCAGCTGACCAATATCGTGGTTGATAGTAAGAATAGCTGGGACATGGTACGATCTAGATTTGACTATTGTGAATCTCAGCGAGACCATAATCCTGGCACATATTCTATTTGCACCGCTTTTTCCATGGAAGGGTGGGACGAATCGCAATGGGAAGAGAAGGTGTTATCCTGGTTAGCGGAGGGTTTTGCAAAGGGCGCCGTAGCTGTAAAAGTTTGGAAAAACATCGGCATGGTGTTTCGAGATGCGGCGGGAGAAATGGTGATGATCGACGATCCGAAATTTGATCCGATCTTTGATTTTATCCGAAAAAGAAACATGACATTGATGGGCCATTTGGGAGAGCCACGGGATTGTTGGATGCCCTTGGACTCTATGAAAGCCAATAATAACAGAAATTATTTTAGAGAGCATCCTGAATACCATATGTATTTGCATCCTGAATTACCCTCATATCAAGATCAAATTGATGCACGTGATCGTATGTTGGCCAAACATCCGAATCTTCGATTCATTGCTGTACACTTGGGCTCTTTAGAATGGGATGTTGAGCAAATCGCACTTCGATTAGATCGTTTTCCAAATATGGCTGTGGATATGGCTGCTCGTATCGGTCATCTTTTCCACCAAACTGTAAATGATCGTGAGAAAGTACGGCAATTCTTTATCAAATACCAGGATAGGATACTGTATGGCAGCGACCTTGGAGATAGTGGTGACAACTCGGAGGAGGCTTTGGTGGAAAGGTTGGACCGTGCTTGGAAACGAGATTGGCAATACCTGGTTACGGATGACATCATGACCAGCGATTTAATTGATGAGCCATTTCAAGGCTTAAAACTACCGCAGTCCGTGGTCGATAAAATCTACTACTCAAATACCATCAGGTGGTTAAACCTCAAACAGTAGCAATTAATTCTTTCAATTCGATGTTTCTTTTTTGGTAGTTGGCTTTTATCTACTCCTCTCTCTAGAAATACTGATCGAATAAATGTTTTGACTCACATGTGCAGAAAAGCTCGGCTAGTGAATTCATCTAGTAAGAAAATTCGAAGTAAGACCAGGTGTACAGGCAGCATCTTGATTTTACTGTTATCTTCGATCGAGAAATATATTACGCATTAAAATCGATTCAACATTGAGAAATGTAAGTAAGTTTTTGGTATTCATATTGATGATTTCAGCATTGGTCGTGAACGCTCAAGATGTGCCTATTCCCAGCGCATGGTCGGCAGAAATCGCCGGTCAAAAAGCCATAATGATCGTGACTGATGGGCATTTTTCCATGGCTTACTTTGATGCTAAGGATCATCAATTTGGATATACCGAGGGTGGTAAATGGTCTATGGCATCTGATGCATCTGTTAAGTTGGTTCGTGAATACCATACCAAGGACACGGCCATGGTTGGACATGAAGATATCGTCGATGTGGATTATGACGGGCAGCGACTATTTATAGGTACGCAAGCTTGGGCTGTCCTAGATGACGGCGCTCCCGGAGATTTGGGTGGTGCCTGGATGATTACAGGAAGGAAGCGAGATGGAGAGATGCAACCCATGCGAAGGGGTTCTAGAATTACGATGAAGATTATGTCTGGAACGCGGTTTCAATGGATCGCCTACGATACAGCTACCAAGAAGTTTTCGGGAAGTGGCGGTGGGACCTATACATCTACAGATGGCAAGTATGTGGAGACCATAGATTTTTTCTCGAAGGATAACAATAGGGTTGGAGCTGTCTTACCTTTTGACTTTGATCTAAAGGAAGGTGATTGGCATCATAGTGGACTAAGCAGTAAGGGTGATCCCATCTATGAAGTGTGGAGCCTTAGAGAGTAATATCTGGTAGAAAATTCATTAGTTCTCATCATTTCTACAACCGTGCAATAAGATTGCACGGTGTTGCTTTACCTTAGCATCATCATTAGTAAAGAATGGATGTTATGGTATATACAAGCTTTTCAAATCAAACCAGTAAGACCCAAGAACTGATTGACGCGATTGCCTGGGATCTAAAGTCCAACAATGGCATCTTTTTCGAGCGTTCAGCTAAAGGTCTTGCTGAAATCTTGGGCCTTTGTCCGGAACAGAATGTCTGGCTTTATGAGCCAGACCCAAATGATCCTACGGAAGAGATGGTGTTCGCCACTTTTAGATTGCATGCCACCAGCGACGTGACTTTTCATTTAAGTTGCAAAGTTGATCGACAAGGCAATGTTTTAGAGTGGATCGGGCCACATGACATCACCGGACTTGAGAGTTCGTTGGATGTAGGCCGAGGAAAGGCTGCCTAACTTTTACTGACGAAGCTTCGCTTGTCAGCACTGTGTACTGTACGAAGCTTCGCTTGTTCATTTTGACATTTAACTAATCATCTCCCATCATGGTATCAGAATCATTCTGACGAGGCTTGGCCTGTCGGCATTACAGATTCTAACCATGCTGGTCGAGAAGGCATCGTCTTTCCCGACTTGCCCTCTTCAAAGAGGGCCTTTGCATTTGGATTTTACCAACATCCGTATGAAATTTGGAACATAATGGCGTGGAATACTCGACCACTTAATAATCCCAGCAGGAGTTTTAAGTAGGTGACGGTCGATCAAATTAGCATTGACATTTTTGGAGATACTGACGAAGCCGCCGCTTATCAGCACGTAATTGACAGATGCTTCAATGGCAATTAATACAGAGCCTGTGGTCTCTCCTAAATGTTAACTATAAAATCGGAATCTAAGACCCTTTGGAAGGGGTCAAAATGGCCAAGAAATCCCCCTCAATTAGCCGGTGAATTGGCAATTTCAAGTATGTATTCTAGCGTATTCCAAAAGCGCCATTTTGGGGGGATGACTTACTCTGATCCGTTAGATACTTGATTAGCTTTAGACGCTATTAATCTGCCGTGGTCATACACTTCGAATCCAAGAAGGCGACTTGTTGTGAGAGCATCGTCCTCCTTCACAGTACCTCTAAGAATCGGTTTTCCCCTTGAGAACAACCTCCTGAATTTTATATCTTTTCAAGATTGACCCAAAGAAATAACCTGATAGTAAAGCGCAGTAGAGATTGAGCTTCCTATATAAGGCACGAATAACTGATATGGCTGAAAGAACGACTACTGCTTTACGATGGGTAAAGCTTTGGCCTGGTCCTCAAAGTGCAGAAAGTACATGCCTGCATTGAGTGAAGATATGTCCACCTCAGCTCTAATGTCTTCGCTTACAATGGTACGCCAAACCTTTCCATAAGTATCGATGATGTGAAATCTGGCAGGTTGTTGAGCACCGAAATCAACGGTGATCCGATTTTGGCTGATGTTTGGATAGACACTAATCTCACCACTGCTTCGGAAAGGAATATTCACAACACTTGAATATTCGAATGAACCGTCAAGATCCATCATTTTCAAGCGGTAGAAATTGTTTCCAATAGATGGCTGACGATCGATGTGCATATAATCGATCGCTTCTGCACTAAATCCCTGGGCGGGTACAGTACCTACACCCATCCATGAGATGGCATCGTTGGAACGCTGAATAATAAAATGCTCACTACCCGCTTCTGATAGTGTGGTCCATTCCAACTGTACTTCACTTTCCATGGAGTACCCCTCAAAGCGCGCCAATTCTATCGGCAGTCCTAAACCCATAATGTTTAGGATGTAAGGGCCCTCATCAAAGGTGATTGGATCAGCAAAAGTTAAAGCTCCATCAATCGAAATCCAATAAGTGCCGGCGTACAAGTCGATTTCTATCTGATCATCAGAGCCGGCATTGTCACTCATAGCAATACAATTTCCTGGACAATTATTGACCGCATCATTTTCGAATAGAAACAGATCTAGATCATCACCAAGTGAAGTTAGGTTGATGGTCAGCTCAAATGAATCATCAAGAATTAAGCGATATAAATGATCTGCTGCCCCATAGTCTTTTATGACAGTATCTATGCAGTTGGCATAATCATCGGTATCGTAGGAATTAATAGCTCCAATCGTGGTTCTGGAATAAGAGGAATCTTTCTCTGCTTCAAAAAAAGTCTTACCACAATCAACAGATAGCACATAGGCACCTTCTACCAATATATTATTGGGAATGGCCAATATTTCAATTCCATCGACAATGATCCAGTATGTACCTGCTGCAAGTGTTGTCTCTATTGTTTTGCCACTGATCACATTTGTTGATGCGATGCAAGCATCAGGACAATCTCCCAGTTCTTCATCTACTTGATTACTAAGCAGAAAAATATCAAGGTCAGCCAATTCGGTTGACTGCAGAACAATCTTGAGATCTGTTTCAGCATCAAGATCAAGTCTGTAGAGCCGATCGCCACCTCCGAAAACAGGAATATCTACATTTCCATCATAACAGTCTTCATAAGTTTCGGAAGAATAGTTACTCATGCGTCCAACCGTTGATCCCGATTTAGATTCACCGCAAGCGATGGTCTCGTAGTCTTTTCCGCAAGCTAGAGAAAGTACATAGCTACCCTCCTCTACAATATCAGGTACTCCAGGAACAAAGCCACCATCTACCACAATCCAATACACCCCAGCTTCCAGTGCCGTTTCTACTAGACCATTGCCCGCACCTAGAGAGGATGCCAGGCATTCACCGGGACATTCTATACCTTCTAGTGTATCGTTTGCAAGAAGAAATAGATCGAGGTCTGCAGAATCTTGATTACTCAAGAAAATGGTGATTGCCGTATCTTGATCCAATTCAAATCGATACAAGTGATCACCTGCATCGTAAGCCGTTACTTGCTCACTAGGAAGACAGTCTGCATAGGCTGCGTTGTCAAGATCATTTTCTGCCCCTGTCGTGTTATCAGCTATTGCGTCGCCACAATTGATCACCTGAAAATCTAATCCAGTAGTATCAAATAAGGTGTGTGACTGAACTGTTGCAGTACAATATAAAGCAGCCACAGCCAGTGTTAACGTCTTAAGGGTATAGATCTTGAACATCATAAATAGTTTTAATACAAACTACATTAAAGGTAAGTAAGAATTGTCACAATGTTGATAAATGGAGGCGTTGAATCACCAGGCCAGCACAAAAAAGATGATACCTGTCAAACAATGTTTTGCAAATAAAATGTTGAAACATTGTTAATGACAATATTCAAAGATCCTTTTTACCTCATTTTAGTGTTTATCCTTACATGCTTGAATACATCTTTCATGCCATACTTGATGGAATGGTGATCTGGCATTTTACTAACAAAACGCTCCTTTTCATCACTGATTGTCTCGCCAATTGAATTGGCAGCGAAGTAACTTCCTCTCCAGATTTATCCGTCTTCGTTTATGGAAAGGATGTTTATTTCGACCCGCTGATTTTTTCGCCTACCTTCTGCAGTACGGTTAGAATATTTGGGTTGTCGTTTGCCGTAGCCTCGATAATAGACGCGCTCGCCGGCTACCCCCTGTTGTACCACGTATTCCGCAACTGACTTTGCCCGTGCGGTAGAAATGCGGTCACAATAATCATCCGGTGGAACATTGTTGGTGTGACCTTCCACCCGAATGACCACGCCTGGGTTATCCTTAAGGAATTCGTAGACCTCATTAAGGATTGGCTCAGCTGCGGCCTTAATGTTTGTACTATCTGCATCAAATTGCAACATTTGCATTTGCACAACCTGGCCTGCTCTTAATTTAGACATCGAAAGTTGAGGCAAAATCCGCTGCTTCGTTTCGAAGGTTTTGACCATTTCGCAGGAATTGGCATCAGTGATGGTTACACTGTGTTGTCCCACGGACAGGTTCTCTACTTTTTCTCCCTTGTAGCCATTGTCCCAGACAATGCTATAGGGCTTCTTGCCGCCACTCACTTCAATTTGTGCCTTACCATCGTTGGTGGATTCATCGGTGGCACCGCGCTGTTCTACCACTTCAGCAATGATTTCTTGAGGTTCATCGATGGCTACACTAGCAGTTGCTTCATTCCCTGCCACGTCGGTGACAGTCAGCGAAAACGATCCACCCTTTAGGCCTTCAAGCCTGATACCTGAAAGACTTGGATCGTTCCAAGTGTAAGTGTAGGGACCTTTTCCACCAGTTACATTGGCTGCAACTACACCGGTCTGATCACCAAAGCAATTGGGCATTGTTTCAGTAGCCAGTTGTAATTGTAAATCTGAAATGTTTTCCTTGATTTCGATGGTACTTTGAGCAGTGCATCCCGCTGCATCGGTGACCGATACGGTATGCACACCAGGACTCAATCCAGTAGCTGATCTTTCCTCTTCACCATTATCCCATTTGTAGCTATAGGGTTCGGTTCCTCCCTTGACGTTCACCGTTGCACGTCCATCAGAAGTATTTGTACTTGCATCACTATTGACCATGGCTTCCAATGTGAGTTCCTTGAGTGTGGGTATATTGATGGAGGCATCTGCAGTTTTTCCCTGGGCATCCGTGACTGTGAGAAAATACACCCCACCAGAAAGACCGTTCACTTCTTCACTGGATAGTGATGGATCACTCCAAGCCAATTGGTAAGGTTCTTGGCCACCAAGTATGCTGGCAGTCAATTGGTTGCGTTTATCGCCGGCACATGCACTGGTGCCCGTTTGTTCGATATAGACAGCCAGTTTACCGACTTCTTGTTCAATAACCACTTCTGCGCTAATTTCACAGCCGCCATCATCTGTCACCGTGACGGTATGCGAACCGGAACTCAAATTGCTTGCTGATTTCTTAGTTTCCCCATTATCCCACTGCATCTGATATGGTTCTGTTCCTCCGACGATGGAGACTGATGCTCGGCCATCTTCCTTGCCGATGCTAGCAGAACGCTGCGACCTTGCCTTGGCAACCAATGGTTTTAATGTTGGTATGTTGATGTTTGCCTCGGCGGTTGTACCCCGGCTATCCGTAACTGTGAGAAAATAGACGCCACCTTTGACTCCTTGCACTTCCCTGCCCGTTAAAGAAGGGTCACTCCATTTGAGTTCGTAGGGCCCTAAACCGCCCTGAATATTGGCAGTGACCGCATTTAGCTGATCATTTGCGCATTTGCTAATGCCGGTCCTTTCCAAGGTTAGTGCCAGCTCACCCACTTCTTGGCCAATCTCAACAGAACCGCTTGCCTGACAACCTTTGCTGTCCGTCACCGTCATAAAATGTGTGCCGGCCTCTAAATTCTTGGCTACAGGTCCGATTTCACCGTTGTCCCACTGGTAGCTGTATTTGGGTGTTCCGCCCTCAATGGTTGCTTTGGCGCCACCTTTTTTACCATTTGAAGCAGCTGCATTCTGCTCGACTGCAACCTTAAGTCGCGTGTCTTTAAGTAGCCCTTCAGCCCTGCTAGATTGGCCAGCAGCATCTGTAACAGTTACGATGTAGCTTCCTGGCGCAAGATTCTTCGGGTTTTCGCCGGCGAGACCCTCCGGCCAAGCATACGTATAAGGTGGCTGGCCTCCTTTGATTTTTACAATGAGCGATCCATCATTGACCGAAGGATCACAGGATACTTCGTTTTCTGCCAAGGCGGTTACTGTCATAGCAGATTCCTTCTCAATGACATAAAGTCCTTTATCCTGAGTACCTACCCAAACCGCACCTTTCTTATCTACAGCAATGGTATTTACATCATTACTGGTGAAGTAGTCCGCACCATCGAAGATGCGGTATTTGTCATTTTCTACATCCCATACAGTAAGTAGTTCGGAGGCGATCCATAAATGACCATCCTTATCAAAAGCGATATCTTTGATTTCTCCCTCAATTTGCTCTTGATCAACATTAATCGAACGCCAACGGTCCTTTTCATCAACAACCCATATTTGATCTTCTGCAAGCAGCCAAACCTCTGAGCCAAAGGTGGTAATTGCTTCAAATCGATAGTAACGTTCTTCCAGGCCCCATCTACCTCCTTTTCCGACTGCAACTCCCTGGTCTGTGCCAATGAAATGACGATCTTCCTGCGCATCAATAAAGATCATGTTGATCTTAGAGGAATGGAGCTTAGGCATTCGTCTATTGATTTCTTTGATCCATTTAAGGTTCGGTTGTGTGCGAAACATGAAAACACCAGACTCGCTGGTACCAATCCATAAATGATCTTGAATCTCGTTATAAAATGCCGCTGTAACCCGATTGCCATCTCGAATTACATTGTCGATTTCCTTATTGAGGGATCCCTTCATCCATCGGATATCAGCATTGCCTCCTGGGTAGGAAAGTAGACTCTGCTCACCCATACCAATATCAACGGGTGTGGAAAGATCTGCCGCATGCACCTTGAAAAGTCCTTCACCATTACTTACCCACTTATCATTGTTTTCGTCTACATGGATGTTGAATACCGGTGCATCAGGATTCACGGCAGAACATCTTTCTACGCGCATTGGCTCCTGCGCTATGAGCTGTGTGCAAAAAACAGATAAAAACAGTGTATAAAATCTTAGCATAGTTCGTCTTAAGTGCTTCTTATTTACAACCAAATTCCAAGATCAAAGACGTAATGGTTCGGTCGAGTATATAAATTCATCAATAATAACGCCAATGCATACTTTATTGGTACTGCAGGTGATGGTTTGCCGATTATCCCCACGTTGGTATAGGGTGAAGAAGATCTTTTTTCACCCAGTGTGCCGCTGATTGATGTAGGTTACTTGTCTTGCTTGGAGAAGACTTTCTTAAGCAAGTCTGACGACCGCTGATCCACATCCGTGCGAATACCTTCTTCCTTTTTTTCAATTAGTCCAAATACGCCATCTAGTGACTTATTGGTCACGTGATCGTCCAGGTTTGGATTCGTCTTCTTGACCAAGGGTATCTGGTTGTAAGCAGTCACTGCTTCTTTCCAAAGAGAACGTGCATTCACTTCATCCAGGGCAGATCCTATAATGGGCTGAAATTCAGCATATAGCTGCTCCTGAGTTGTTCGTTGTAAATATCTGGTTGCAGCGTCTTTTTCACCCATCAGGATATCTGTCACATCCTTGAAAGTCAAACCCTTGATGGCCGATACAAAAATGGGCTTGGCTTTGGATACCGCTAGCTCAGCAGCTCGATTCATGCGCTCGACTAACTTAGTTTCGAAATCACCGAAACCAGGAAGTTTCGAGACTTTACTTACAATTTGTTGAGCCTCCGATGGCAAAGTGATCTTATAGACAGATTTATAAAATCCATCTTCGTCGGAAAGAAAATCGACAGCTTCTCCAGTACCCACATTAAGGGCCTCCTTTAAACCCATTCCAATCTCATCATTGGACAGGCCTCCTCCTTCAAGAACATTCTTGGCTTTATTGAGCAGTCCCCCTAAACCCTGAGAGTAAACGGCTGTCGTCCCAACCAATATCATGCTAAGGACCATCAATCTTTTTATCATAACATTACCTTTATGATGCTTGTAACGTCATCTCATTGATAGAAGTTTGCAGATGATGAAGAATCTGGGATCACGGAGGTTGATCAGTACGCTTTTAACCTTTTGTTAAGCTACAACCTCTTTCACCCTGCTCTAAACACCCTAAAACTGGACAAGAATGCTCTTAGTTAAATGAGTCAAATCCATCTGGCCGCCCCTTCTACCTCAACCACCTTTCCTCCCACCTCAATTTTGCAATTTCAACCGTACCAAAAACATATCAGCAGTGATGTATAGGTGTTCTTCTTTGTCATCAAGTGCACAATTGGATGTGGCTTGACCTGTTTTGAGCTTTCCCAGTACTTGTCCGGAGGGACTGAAGATCCAAACTCCGCCAGGACCGGTGGCCAGGATCATTCCATTGCTGTGTACTTTAAGTCCATCAGGTAGGCCTTTTTCTTGACCAACCAAAGAAGTAGCATCGTAGAATATTCGTCCATCTGTAGGTATACCCGCTTCATCTAGCTGGTATTCGATCCATACTGCATGTTTGGGATCGGAATTGGCCACATAGAGTTTACGTCCATCCTTAGAAAATGCAATTCCGTTGGGCCTACTTAAACTATCGATCAGAAGCTCAGCTTCTCCATTCTCCTTTACACGATACACCCCTTGGAAAGGAATCTCTTTGGCCGGGTCATTCACATTGCCCTCAAGACCGTATGGAGGGTCGGTAAAGTACAGCATGCCACTAGGGCTATAAGCGCCATCATTGGGACTGTTAAATCTTTTTCCATCATAGGTAGAGACGATGGATGCATATACTGGTTGAGGGTTAGTCAGGCTTCCCGTATATCGTGCCATCTGGCGATCTCCGTGCTGGCAAAGCACCAGCCGACCCTGAGGATCGAGCAACAATCCATTTGAACCAGGCTCACCCTCTCGATCCGTACCTCCTGTGAATCCTGACGGTTTGAGAAAAAGGGTGGCCCCTTCTTCTTCTGTCCACTTGAATATGGTATTGGGAGGGATATCACTAAAGAGTAGCATTTGGTGCTCCTCAACCCAGAGTGGACCTTCTGTCCAATCATACCCCTCTGACATTATTTCCATCATGGCATTTTTGGCAACCAAGGTTTGAAGCGCTGGATCCAGGTGTTCAATGCTGCCAATTGTTTTTCTTTCTTCCGGCTTATCATCTTCAACAACCTGATCCGAACCAGTTCCAGATTGACATCCCAATTGCAGGAACATGATAAGAAGTATGGCTATGTTTAGTGTTTTCATATGGAAATATCTACTTGATGGATTCGGTTAAAGTACGGGAAAATATCCTTTGATCGATGGCAAATGTCTATACTTTATATCAGCAGTGGGCGCCTTTCGCTAGGAAGTAAATGCAAACTACACTACCCTTCTAGAATGTATGGGTAGAAGTTGAGTAGGGTAATTTTATTACAAGGTTCTATGCAGGCATGATAATTGTATCATTTTTTTTCGGAGCAATACAAGAAACGTCTTAGAACGACGTTGTTGTTTTATATCGCGAACATACTCTTGCGCTATAATTAAGATTTTCGACCTTAAAATCGTTTTTAGATGCAAGAGTTACCCTTACCATCGGTTTTTTTAAAATCTAGTTTATCCTGTAATCCCCCTAGGATATGAGTAGACTAGTACTACCACTTATTTTGATAGGTTGTGTATTGTCGACTAGGGCTCAAAATTATTTGGGTGCCGGAAACGACAATAATGTGACGGTCACAGCGAGTGACGCGTGGCAAGATGCAGTCTGGCCGGCTTCAGCAGATCCTGAAAATACAGTGAACGGCCAGGGAATGCTACATGACTATTTTCAGGCATCTCGATTTCTACGTCAGGCAAGTCTAGGATTTGATTCAACCCATGTGGAGGATGTTTTGAATATGGGCTATGCCACTTGGATTGATGATCAGTTCAATAAGGGCATAACGCACACTTTGCCAGAGACGGAATCCATATTTACCCACCTTGATAATTTACATGGAGATAATGATCGTCGACCAGATTGGAGACATTTCAATTACGCGTGGTGGCAGATCAATACTACCAATGATGACTTATTGCGACACCGGGTCGCTTGCGCACTTTCAGAGATATTGGTTGTCTCCAGAAATTCAGATTTGTCAGGCTATGGAGATGCACTTGCTTCATACTATGATAAATTATTAGAGGGAGCTTTTGGTAATTATCAGGATCTACTTACAGATGTAGTATATCACGTAGCGATGGGACATTACTTAAGTCATTTAAGCAATCCCAAGACAGACACAACTACAGGTCAGCATCCTGATGAGAATTTCGCCAGAGAGATAATGCAGCTTTTCACCATTGGTTTGTATGAATTAAACTTGGATGGTACGCACAAGCAATCGGGTGGAAATGATATTCCTACTTACGATAATGATGACATTGCGGAATATGCCAAAGTCTTTACCGGTTTAGGAATAGCAGAGCTCCTTCCAGAGCTAGCTGATCCCGGTGATACCGCTACCTTCTGGTATGGACTGTGGGAAGCGAACGTAACCGTGCCGATGCGGATGTATGATGCCGATGATCCAGGCACAAGTTGGAGGGATGAAGATCAACATGAACCAGGAGTTAAAAATCTACTCAATGGATATGTGGTGCCAGCCAACCAACCCGGCGAGGCAGATATCGCCATCGCAGTGGAAAGTTTGTTCGAGCATCCGAATGTTGGGCCTTTTATTGGTTATCGACTCATACAGAGATTGGTAAAATCAAATCCCTCTTCTGGATATGTGTCTCGTGTGGCACAAGCATTTAATGGTACCGGTCCTTATGGTACAGTCAGGGGAGATATGAAATCTGTAGTCAAAGCGATTCTCTTAGATGATGAAGCCAGAAGTGAAGATGCACAGTCGGATGATTTAAATTCCAAGTTAATTGAACCATTGTTTCGCTATACTCATTTTTCTCGTGCAGTGTCTAAAACCAACCCCAACAACTGGTATTGGAATATTGGCTGGCAATTCTATGAAGAAGCCAAGCAAGCAATTTTGGCCTCTCCTAGTGTCTTTAATTTCTTTTTGCCGGATGATGCACCAAATGGTGCAATCGCCGATCAGGGATTAGTAGCACCCGAATTTAAAATTCACGATTCCCGGACCAGCATCGGTTATATGAACAATGTATATCGCTGGGTGGCTAGCTGGGGGGAGATCATGAACAACTGGGAAGGTGATGTGCTTAGTGAAGAACAGCGAGAAGTACGGTGGAATATTGATCAACTAATGGTTCTGGCAAGGGATACCGAGGCATATCTGAATTGGATTGACAAGCATGTGCTGAGTGGAAATATGACTGATCGTACTCGAAAAATAATTAGGAAGGCATTAAATGGTTTTAGCCCGGGAATAGAGTGGCATGATTACCAAGAAAATCGTGTCCGTATGGGCATGTATTTGGCATTGGTCGCTCCCGAATACAGCACACTCCGATAATTAAATGATACTAATGAAGAAAACACTTACAAATAAATTAGATAGACGAAAATTTCTCGGTGAGGCCAGTTGTGCTGGGTTGGGCTACCTCACTTTTATGAACACGCTACTCAATCTGAGAGCCATTAATGCTTCTGCCATTTCAAATTCGAGTGTGGCAGATGATTTTAATGATTATAAAGCTATTGTCTGCATCCTTCTGGCCGGTGGTAATGATTCATTCAATATGCTGATGCCCTATGATACGAATGGCTACAATGAATATGTGGCAGCCAGATCGGGACTATTTATCGATCCCAATGCACCCGCAGGATTGGCTATTGATAAAGCTCCCCAATACGACGATGATAATAATTTGGAGGTGGGTACTGGCCTTAACCTGGGCCACTTAAATGGCTACAGCCAAGGGAGTAAACAATGGGCGGTACATCCCGTGATGGATCGAGTCAAAGGTTTATTTCAAAATGGAAGACTGGCCTTTCTAAGTAATGTTGGTACCCTCACCAACCACATAACTAAAGCTCAATATGATCTAAAGCAGGGCTTACCCTTAGGATTATACTCACATTCAGACCAAATTCAACAATGGCAAACTGGGATACCGCATGAGCGTGGAGCTAAAGGATGGGCAGGTAAACTAGCCGATATGATCGGAGATTGTAACGCCAATCAAAATATTTCGATGAATGTGTCCCTATCGGGATCCAATATTTTTCAGACAGGAAATACAACCATTGAGTATGCCATTGATCCATACCATGGAGCTGTTGGTATCGATGGCTACAATCCGGATCCCATGTACTTGGTGGAGGTGGCTCGCAAGGAGGCGTTGGATAGTTTGATGGGAAGCCATTACGAGGATATTTTTAAGAAAACCTATATGGATGTAGTACGTGATGCAAAGGATGGTTTTCTCGAGTTCGATGCTGCACTTCAGAATTCAATAGTATTTCAGCCCAATGAATTTCCGGATACAAATATAGGGATGTCGATGGAAATGATTGCTCGTACGATCGATGTACGTAATACCCTCGGATTTAATAGGCAGGTATTTTTTATTACTGCCGGTGGATGGGATCATCACGATGAGGTCATGAATAATCAACATGGCATGCTCAAAATGGTGAGTGATGCCTTGGGCAGTTTTCAAGATGCTATGGGTCCTTCCAGGGTAAATATGGAAGACAATGTGTTCACCATGCTCATATCCGAATTTGGCAGAACACTAAATTCCAACGGCAATGGATCGGACCATGCCTGGGGGGGTAATACCATGGTGATGGGAGGTCCCAACCTAATGAACGGTGGTCAGATATATGGAGATTATCCCTCGCTGGCAGCAAATAGTCCTCAGGAGGTCGGCCTGGGAAGGTTTATTCCTACCTTATCTACAGATGAGTATTTTGCTGAGGTGGCAAAATGGTTTGGTGTGCCGAATTCTGAACTGACAACTTTGTTTCCTAATCTGGGAAATTTTTATGACCCATTTTCCACAAGTCCTCCCATTGGCTTCCTCAACCTTTAATTATTCAAGCACCATGAAACAACGCTACACCTTGTTTTTTATCTGGCTTGCAATTTTTTGGGTGGCTGACCTTTCTGCCCAATCTCATCCGGATAGGCATACTACCAATGCCTTTGATGGATGGCTTTCATGTAGTCCTTCGGCCAATCCCAATAGTGCGCATGGATTATCGCACTGGATTCGCTACGATTTTGGACAAAATTATTCTCTGCATGATATTACTTTCTGGAATATGAATCATCCTGACTACATTACTTCGGGGCTGAAGAATGTAATTATTGAATATTCTACCAATGGCAGCAGTTGGACTGCATTGGATACAGTCACCATTCCAAAGGCCAATGCTTCAGGAATGTATGAAGGTGTGCACGGTCCTGACATGGAGGGTGTTAACGCCAGATATTTATTAGTTACCGCCATAGATAATTATGGTGGTGGTTGTTATGGAATGAGCGAAATTAGGGTGTTCACTGAAGATCAAACTACCAGCGAATTCGAATTGGCTTTTTCACCTTGTGAGAGTGAAGGGGTATACCAACGACTAACTGGAGGGATGGAGTTGAATGGCACATATAATGGTCTTGGTGTCACGGATAATGGTGATGAAACCTTTGACTTTGATGTACAGAAGGTAGGTGCGGGAACGCATACCATTAGCTATAGCTATTCTGGGGGAACCTTGTCGGAAGAAGTTACGGTCTTACCATGTACAGACCCCTTCTGCTCAGATTGCCCAGAATGTGTAACAAGTGATCAGATGGTAGTCAATATGAACCCTATACCGACTGACATTTACAATGGCTATGAAATCACGTCTACCGGTACGGTGCCTAGTACAAATTTGGTCAAATTTCTCTATAATGAGTCCGTAGAATTGCAGCCGGGTTTTGAGGTTTCTTCTTCTGGTGAATTTGTGGCGGATATGCGATATTGTGCAGAAAATAAAACAACAAATGGTGGATTTGAGAATGGAACGACCGATTGGAATCTCTATGTAGATACAGGTGGTGGCGCAGCTGCGACTGCATCAGCTGTCACTAACAATCCCTACGAGGAGGCACATTCTGGTCTGGTGGCAGTAACTAGTGCAACTTCCGATAGATGGCGCGTACAATTTATGCAGGAAGGACATTCTTTTGTGGCTGGTCGAGAATATGAGCTTTCCTTTTATGGTCGTGCGGATAATGGCAGTACAATCAACATGCGCATTGAGTTGAACGTGTCTCCTTGGACCAGCCACCTCAGTGCAACACCAATTCTTACAGAAAATTGGAAAAAGTATTCTTACAGATTTATACCTGATGTCACGATAAACGGAGGTGTGCGGATTACTGCTCAGTGTGGTGCTTCCGTTGATAACTATTATTTTGATAAAGTACGTTATGTGGAAATTAATTAGTCACTATATCGACCAATGGATGTTATGAAATATTTATTAGTAATCACATGTGGTTTGTTACTGACGGCTTCCATGTCTGCACAATCGCTCGAGATATTGGATGGATCGCGCACAAAAAAGAGTGAAAGAAAATTTGCGTTTACATCCGGGGCTGTGGATGAATATTCAGTCAAAGTAATCGGTGGAAAGGGGGAGATCTTGGTCGTTCCCATTGCTCCCAAGAAAATGATGGAGAAGGAGACCATTAAATTCCTTTTAGATACCAACGGATGGAAACCAGGTTCATATATGGTAGTGGCCACTTCAAAAAAGGGAAAGTCTGTTACCAAAAAAATCCGCATCACTCGAAAAGAATAGGTGGTATTTTGACACAACGATTTTAAGGAGATGGAAGCTGCAAAGCATAGAATAGAATTATTTCTTTTTAGATCTATAAGAGGGATTTACGATATTTTGACACCTTAGCCTCATCAGTATGCCAGGGCTCTATGTCCTGGTGGTTTGCATAGGTTTCGATCTTCCCATATCCACAGAGAGCACACTTAATTTTTTAATCATGCATTAAAGAATAAGTATGCGGTACGCACTGTTTTTATTTTTGGGTTCTTGTATATTATCGATGTCTAGTATCTCAGGCCAGGTGGTTCACCCCACCTTGGAAGTAACGCCTATCTATTCTGGGTTTTCGAGTCCGGTGGATTTGGTTCATGCGGGAGATGGTTCGAGTAGGCTTTTTGTGGTTGAGCGTGGTGGGGTAATTAAGGTGATAAAAAACGGCACAACACTGTCAACACCTTTCTTGGATATCGACTCTCTCGTCTTATCAGGAGGTGAACGCGGTCTCCTTGGTTTGGCGTTTCATCCCAACTACTTGAGCAATGGATATTTTTTCATCAACTATACCGACAATAGTGGTGATACCCAGATATCTCGATATACACGCAGCGCATCTAATCCAGATGTTGCAGATGTTGAAAGCAAAAGGTTAATACTCAATATTCATCAAACCTCATCAAATCACAATGGTGGATGTTTAAGGTTTAGTCCCGTTGACAGTTTTCTCTATATAGCGATGGGTGATGGTGGAGGCACGGGAGACCCTCTCAACAATGCACAAAATCAGCAGCTACTACTTGGTAAGATATTGCGGATAGACATCGATTCAGAAACGGATTCTACCAACTATGCCATCCCTTCCGACAATCCTTTTATTGACGATCCCACTACCCTCAATGAGATCTGGGCAATTGGACTGAGAAACCCATGGAGATTTAACTTTGATAGACAGACTGGCGATCTTTGGATAGGAGACGTCGGGCAGGGATCTAAAGAAGAGGTAGATTTTCAAGCTGCCAGCAGTATCGGAGGAGAAAACTATGGCTGGCGCTGTTACGAAGGATCCAATACCTATGATACCTCGGGATGTGGTCCGGCAGGCAGCTATGACTATCCGATTTTTGAATATGGCAGGAGTGCAGCTACCGGTGGTTGGTCTATAACCGGTGGTGTTGTATACCGGGGCCATAACGAATGCTTGCAGGGTGTTTATGTGGTAGCAGACTACGGGTCAGAAAATTTCTGGACCATTTTACCGGATGGAGCTGGCTGGTCCACTAATAGATTTAAACCCTCCAATGTATTCAGCATTTCTGCCTTTGGAGAAGATGAGGCAGGAGAAATTTATGCAGTGAGTCTAAATGGTACCATCTATGGTATCAATGGCACCTCATTGACGGTCGATGATGATCCAATCAATCCTGGTACGTATACTGCTTCCGGAATCATTGAATCCAATGGGGTGATACCTGCTGGGAATACAGTAACCTTTCAAGCAGGAGGCAGCATTCAGCTCAATGCTGATTTTGAAGTTATAGCCGGAGCAGAATTTATTGGAGAACTGGGATGTTTCGAATGATTTCTAATGAAATTGTTAGAGAAGATTTACCGCATCAAATATTTCGTAGGCCATCAGATGACAAAATTGGATTACACAAAAGTTACAACAAACTGATTTCTGATAAAGATTAGGATTCATCAGCAACGAAAGATTATGTTATAGTTCAATAAACCTTATAACTAGCTGTTTTACAAAGACCTATAACAGATAAAAAGGTGATATTTCAATATAATTGTGTTGGCTTGCTTTTTGCCAAAGTAGTATCCGAAAACCTTACGTAAACATGATTCGGACTATTACCATTTTATTGCTCACCATAGTTTTCTCATACACTTCCCAAGCTCAATTTACTATTCAATATGGTGACAATCTCATTAACGAAATTGTAGAGGTTGGAGAAGTTCACAATTATACGTTTACAGCTGAGGCCGGAGACATCATTTGGATTCGAATGAGGGATATCGAAGAGGTAGATGCGCATTTTCGCCTGTTCAATGATGAGGATTCACTTATTGCCGAAGATTTTGATATTGGTGGATTGGCTAATTTCAGCGATATCTTACTTGAGAAAGCTGGTACGTATCTGATTCAAGCTTTTGACCATGTAAAACATGCCCCCTTGACTTATGGCAATGATGTGGGCCGCTACGGGATCTCCTTACAAAAATTAAATACACCTGGCTATGGAACGTGGCTTCCTCACTTTGTAAATTTTGATGATTCAATTCGTGCTACAACAGCAGTTAATGTGTTTAATTTTAATGGTGAGGAGGGTGACCTCATGTTTGCTCAGATGAGGGCACTGACTTCGCATCTGGAATGCGAATTTTTTCTTTACAGTTATGACGGAGAAATGCTGATGCAATCTAAGCGGTCAGGTCGATTGGCACAGACACAGCTTTCCCTTCCATATACCGGTTCTTATCACCTATACATTACGGATAAAGGTGGAAACGATGCTGACTTGTTTGGATTTTCTCTACAGATGCTAAATCGCCTTGATGGTTATCCAAGTATTTCATGTGGCCAATCAGAGCAAGGCTATCTATCTACGTTGGCGGCTAGATACCCCTATAGATTGGATATGCAAGAGGGGGACCAAGGGATTTTACAAATGAGATCCCCGAATGGATCGATAGAAATGTCCTTTGAGGTTTATGATGAATCAGGAAATCTACTCGTAGATGAAACCGGATCTGATAAGATGGTTGGTGTGGAGCTGTCCGCCCAGGAGGATCGAACCTACTTGGTTATTGTAGAAGACAAACATGGTAATGATTTTGGACCATATGGCATGCATTTCGAATTGGTCACAGGTCAATTGTGTGCAGAAGAAATCCTTTGTGAAACACAAAATGCCTTTGAGCATTCCTTGGAAGTGCCTGCTCAACTCAAATCTTATCAGATATATGGAATCGAAGGGGAGCCTTACGCCTTTGATCTACGGGAGGTGGATAAAGAGCTAGAACCCTATCTCCGCCTTTACGATGCTGCAGGCAATATGCTGCAAGAAAAACATGGCTCCATCAAAGTGAATATTGAAGATCAATTTCCGCATACTGGCCAGTTTCTCCTTCTGATCGGCGATCGGAGTGGAAATGATTTAGGCAACTACACACTGATATCGAATGGAAGTACAGGTGAAATCTATATGCCCGATACGGTTACGATTGAGCCCGGACAGGAGTGTGTTGAGATCATTTGCGAATCTAATGCCAAGGTGGCTAGTTATGAGTGGAATAATGGTGAGCAATCGCCTACCATCAAGTACTGTGGACCTGAAGGGTTAGTTACAGTGCAGGTGGTTTTCGAAAATGGTTGTACGGGTTCGGGAGAAACTTTTGTTGCCATTAAAGATCAACCATGCCAGATGATTGATTTTAATGGATTTGTGGCTGGTGCCATTCCCGGGGATCAATTGGGTATGGTGATGATTTCTGCAGCAAATAAAAAAGGACCTGGAGTTGCGACTATTTTCCCTTCGGGAGATCCGCCTAAGCATAGTGAAGATTTAGGAACACCAAATGCCGACTTCGGGGGACCAGGAAAAGGCAAGGGTGGGAAAAAAGATAATGAAGGTGCTAACAGTACAGCTCAAGAAAAGGTGCTCATCATCGCCGAAAATGTGGTGGATCGCGATGGTGATGGCATCCTTGATATGCCAGATGATAATACAGGGGGTGGAACACTCATTTTTGACTTTCCTGAGGCAATTCACTTGCGGTCGCTCAAAGTTATCGATATCGAAAATGAAGGAAGCAAGATTGAATTGTATGGAGGTAGTAAAAAGCTAAAGACGATACCACTTGGACCACTTGGGGACAATTCGGTTCAGACAATCGACATTGACGTGTCTGGTGTCAGCAAAATGGAGGTAAGGTTGAAAGGGTCAGGGGCTATCGACGATATCGTCTATTGCACGTCCTACGACCTAGCTCCTTTTACTCGAAATCACAGGCAAAATAGTTCAAGTGGCCCAAATGCCAGTGCTGAGGTTGATGCGGAAAGAGGTGCTGAAGAACTCATCGTGCAAGGATCGGCAAATAACACCTTGCACAGCGAAGAGGATGCCATTGTCTATCCTAATCCCACCGCTGATCTCTTCCATGTTGGCTTAGGTCCCACTTTTGAAAGTCCTGTTGAACTCTCCATATTTAATATGACTGGTAGTCTAGTCTATCAAAAGCAAAAAATCAATCCTATTGTACAGCAGATCCTGTCAATAGATGATTTTAATTTCCCCTCGGGTATCTATCTGCTGGAGTTAAAATCTCAGACTCATCAGCAGACCCTCAGATTATTGAAGAGGTAAGCATTCGTAAAATGCCTATTTGTTCACGTCAGTCTGCGATAGACCGGCGTGGACCTTTTTTGTCGCTGACTGACGATTGTTGATGGTCGTTTTGATTTCAAGGAATGGGTTATTCTGAACAAGATTGGTTAGAAATGGATGAAATCATACTTTTACCTTAGGGTAGAACATATCATGACGGATCCAATCTCATCCTTTTATCTAGCTTTTCAGCAACTTGACCCAGAATCGATGATCTCCCAATATGACTCGAAAGTGGTCTTTTCAGACCCAGCTTTTGGCACATTAAATGGGGACGATGTCAAAGATATGTGGCGCATGCTCTGCCATAGATCTCGAGATTTAGAGATTACTTTTTCCAATGTTGAGCTAACTGGTGATCGTGGTTCAGCAAGGTGGCAGGCTAGATATACCTTCGGTCCAACAGGACGTAAGGTAAGAAACGATATTGTAGCCAGCTTTCATTTGAAGGAAGGCAAGATCATTACTCATCATGATGAGTTCGATCTTAGGAGGTGGGCACGGCAAGCTATGGGATGGAAAGGTTACTTGATCGGGGGCACTTCGTTCTTTAGGAAGAGACTACACCGACAGACGGGCAAGCTGTTGTCAAATTTCCAGAAAGGTGAGCATTAGACTGTCTGTTTGAATACATTTTTATTCTGTTTCAGCTGATCTCGGGGAACTTTTTCCATGAATAGTTTGAACTTTTCCCTATTTTTTCCATCTCATTAAAGTAAACTGCTTTGATCCTTTCGATGAGATCTGTCATATTTCTCTTGATGTCTTCTCTTTTGCTCGGCTGCGCCAGTTGGAGTAAAGCACCTGGATTTTCTTGGAGCAACAATGCAGACAGGAAATTTGCCATCCTGCCTTTTAGAGTCCATACCATCGATAAAGAAGTGGAACCTGGCCTTAAATTAGAGGATTTTCGCGCAGTTGAGGAGCAAGAAGGAATTCGGCTCCAACGAGATTTGTATCGCTACTTTCTTAGAGAACTGGCTGAACAAGGATTTGAAATTTCGGCAATTCAAGATTATAATGTTACCAACCGTATTCTATTAGCTAAGGAGAAAGAAGTCAAGGCAGGAGAGGAGGTCAGTGTGGAAGAGTTGACAGAAATTTTAGGGGTAAATGCAGTCATTTCTGGACAGATGAATCAGCTGACCGTCTATGCGGAATCCGCATCTGGTCTTTTCAACGGGGGTCTGCAGGCAGACAGACGAATTGAGGGTAGTTTTGTACTCCAAAATGCAGATGACCGTGCCTTGTGGAGATACAAGGATGTAGAGTATGGGTCCAGAGAAGCTTCCATCTATGAGGTGTCAAAAAATCTACTTCGTAAGGTGCCTAAGAAATTTCCATTCTAAATCTTTCGGTTTTGGTCCATAAATAGATGTGGATTGGCAGCATAACCATATGTACTGCTAAAAAGGTGCACCCCGATAGCAAGCAATCGGAGCAGGTTATAGCGATGCCAATCTGGATGTAGCGTAAGGATAATCCAAAAGAACCACCCGCCTGTAACGTATATTTTTCGTATCAGGCACTAATCTCACCTTTTCAAATTGGCTGTCAATCTTGACGTTTGCACCACTCTTGGTTATGGTTACATTGACATTTCGCTAGGAAATAGCATTGTATTGCATAGTTTTAGGTATATCGCAGTTCATATTTTGATGGAACATTGCAAATTTCAATGGTGAAAAAGTTTTGCATTTTGATGGTCTTGCTGGGGTGCTGGATTACTGCCATCAAGGCGCAATTCAATCAGCATCAGGCAGACAGCCTCTTGGGTGTATTGGACGAAGTTATTGAAGATACGATGCATTTACAGGCACTCATACAATTGGGTGAATTATATCGTGATCATAAATCTGCAGAAGCCATTGAGGTGCTGAAGGAGGCAGCATATTACGCCCGCCTGATCCATGATGATGTTTCATTGGCCAAAGTTCATGCTACTGCAGGTACAGCTTTTGGACGCCTAGGAAAGGTGGACTCGGCTCGGTTTTATTGGCAGTCATCTTATCAATTATTGGGCGTCGATACACTTTCTAATAAAGGAGGAGGACTCCTTAATAATCTCGGAATGACCGAAGAGATGGAAGGCAATCTCTCTGAGGCTGTAAACTACTACGAGCGGGCCCTGCTGATCTTTCATTCTTTGAACGATACCTTTGGCAGGGCAGGCATTTCTAATAATCTCGGATTGGTCTATAAAAAGCAAGGAAATTATCAACGGGCCATGGAGTCTTTTCTGCTGGCATTGAATGGTTTCGAAGAAATTGAACACATTGCAGGACAGGCCTCCATATCCAATAATTTGGGCATGATTGCCCAAGATCAAAAATCATATGTAGACGCACTAGGGTATTACAAGCATTCGCTTCAGTTGAAAGAAAAACTTGAGGATAAACATAGTATCGCCATTACCTTAAACAACATCGGCACCTTATATAAAGAACAGGTGCAGTTGGATTCTGCCAGGCATTATCATCAGTCCTCACTAGACTTGAAAAAGGAGATAGCGGATATACGTGGTCAAGCAATCTCCTACAATAACCTTGGGGAGTTGGCCATTGTGGCAGGAGATTATCGCAGTGGGCTTGAGCTCAATAAAAAGGCTCACGCCCTAGCTGAAAGCGATCCGCATACCAAAGCTATGGCAGAAGTCTTTATTGGTATGGCTTACCAGAAGATAGGTCAATCGCAGGAGGCCAAACGATGGTTACTGGAAGCTGCAAAAAGGGGTGAGCAGACAGGTGAACTAAGTATAGAATATGACGCTAAGATCAACTTGTATTCATTGTTCAAAAATAGTAATCCAAAGCGTGCACTAACATATTTTGAAGAGGCAACCGCCATAAAGGATTCTTTATTCAATCAGGAAAATACGAGGGCATTAACAACACTTGAATTGGAGTATGCTTTTGAGAAAGAAAAGGCAGTTAAGGATCAGGAGATCTCATTGCTCAACAGTGAAAAGGAACTGGCGGCACTGCAATTGAGAACGGCAAAACGTAGAAATTTGACCTTTGGTGTACTCTTCCTACTACTTGCAGTGACATCGATCATCCTCTATCGATTGTTCACACGCATCAAAGCACAAAACTTGATCATAGCGCAAACCCTAGAAGAACGAGAAACACTACTAAAGGAAATTCATCATCGTGTCAAGAACAACCTACAGGTGATCAGCTCACTGTTAAAATTGCAATCTCGCAGCTTGTCAGATGAAACGGCAGTGGCAGCACTTCAGGAGGGACAAAATAGAGTGCGTTCAATGGCTCTCATACATCAAGACTTATATCAAGAGGATAATTTAATTGGTGTTTCAGCGAGGCAGTACATAGAAAAGCTTTGCGATGGTCTCTTTAAGTCTTACAACATCAAATCAGACAAGATCTCTATGCAAATGGATATTGATGATGTGACACTTGATGTAGACAATGTCATACCTTTGGGGCTGATTATAAATGAGTTGGTTACCAATTCATTAAAGTATGCTTTCGAAGATCTAGACCGTGGGATATTATCGATTTCTTTACGACAGGAATTAAAAGGATTACAACTAGATGTACAGGATAATGGTGTGGGCCTGCCTTCTTCTTTTTCGATACAGAAAACCACTTCCCTTGGCTTTCGATTGATTCAGGCCTTTGCCACGAAGCTTAGTGCCGAACTAAATATAGAGCAAGGTGATGGAACTCATGTGTCACTCTTTATACCCACATAGATCACTATGTTTAATGTAAAAACCTTAGCAATTAATCTTTGAACATGTCTTTGCCCTTAGTGATGACGATAGAAGATATTGACCGGAGTGCCATTTCATATTCTCTTCCTGTGGGATTGACAATTTCCAATTATGAAAATGGTGATGAAGATCATTGGTCAGGATTACAAGCGACCACGGATTCATTTGATTCAGATCGAGCAGCACTCGCACATTTTAATGAATCGTTCGGGGAAGAGAAAATAGATTTGAAAAATCGATGTTATTTCTTGCACTCGATGGATCAGAAGTATATCGGTACTGCAATGGCTTGGATGGCAGAGGAGCCTTTTGATATGCAGTATGGACGATTACACTGGGTAGTAATTCATCCGAGATATCGCGGGCTTGGACTGGGAAAAGTATTGATTAGATATACCATGCAGCAATTATTGCGATATACAGATAAGTTCTATTTAACTTCTCAAACTTCTAGTCTGACCGCAATTGATATTTATTTAGATCTGGGTTTTCGACCACTAGTTCGAAATTCCTTGGACAGGGAAGCATGGGAACTGGTTAAAAAATCCCTAAAGGATAGAAGTACTGCGAAACTAGTGGATGTTTAGTATCTCTTCCGTTCCCATGCCTTGAATGTTAACTATCAAATAGATATACACTTGTCATTAGAACAATATTTAGAGAAAAAAACGAACAGAATATTATTGACCTAGACCAAGAGAATAGCCCCGTGTTCCGTCAAATTCGTAGAGGTTCTCCGTCTTGATCACATCGACATTTTCTTTAAGTGCCTGCTGCAATAGATTTGGAATGCTTGCATTCTCTGCCGGCTTGCCATTACTCACTTCATAGCGACACCTCCAATGATCCGTACAAAATGTTTCATCAAAACCATTGGGCCAAACTTTTACTCCCCTGTTGGTGATCATTGACAGTGCGATATCAGAATTTAATTTCTGCAATTTTTCTGCAAGGCTGTCTGGATCACTGCCCTTCCAGTCAACAAATACATCCACACCTTTTAATACTTTGGCTGGAGAGGGTACACGCTTGTATTTGGGAAGATCAATTTTGAGCCCAACCTGATATTGCACTGAGGGCAATTTTTTTGGTGACAGACCAAGACGAGAGATAATGGCTTCTCCAAATTCGGTTGTACTCACCAGCTTTGTGCTGATTCCTTCCTTAAATATGTCTTCCGTGTGGATTCCTTCTTCGATGGCACATGACCAGGCATTCTTGATTTTTTGGGCAATCTCCTGCTGACCAATATGATTTAGCATCATGATGGAAGCTCGTAAAAGCCCCGAAGGATTTGCCACATTTTTTCCTGCAATTGGTGGGGCGGAACCATGGATAGCTTCAAACATAGCACAACTTTCACCTACGTTTGCTGATCCAGCAAGACCTACAGAACCCGAGATCTGTGCGGCAATGTCAGACAATACATCTCCATATAGATTAGAGGTGACTACTACTTCAAACATTTCTGGACTATCTGCTAAGCGCGCAGCACCGATGTCAATAATCCAGCTATCTGCTTCGATGTCAGGATATTCCTCAGCGATCTCAAGAAATACTTGATGAAACAATCCATCCGTATGCTTCATGATGTTATCCTTGACAAAGCAGCTCACCTTTTTTCGATTGTAAAGCTTTGCATATTCAAAGGCATAGCGGATTATTTTTTCACAGCCAGGTCTTGAAATTAACTTCAAGCATTGGATAACCTCTTGCGTCTGCTGATGCTCAATACCTGCATAAAGATCCTCCTCGTTTTCTCTAATGATAACCACATCCATTTTCGGATGTTTGGTATTCACGTATGGATAAAAACTTTTACAAGGTCTAATGTTGGCAAAGAGTCCGAGGGCCTTCCTCAAGGTTACATTCAGGCTTTTATATCCACCACCCTGGGGAGTGGTGATGGGAGCCTTGAGAAATACTTTGTTTTTTCGAATACTTTCCCAAGCTAGTTCTGGTATGCCACTTGAATTTCCGGCCGGGTAGGCTTTTTCACCGATCTCTACCTCCTCCCAATCAATTTTAGCACCTGCAGCATTTAGAATGTCTAAGGTGCAGTTCATGATTTCGGGTCCAATGCCATCTCCTTTTGCTACTGTAACTTTTTGCATAGTTGATAAATTATTTAGTTGGTCCTTCTGATTCGTTATTGTATTGATTGGCAAACGATTATTTGTCTAGATTGATTGGAAGCTTAGTAGTCTAGGGATAAATGAAGGATGCCATCAATTCTCACATTGGTCCCTGCTTTGCGTGCTTTGGCAATATGCATTTTAGCCATATTTCTTTCATGCTCCAATGACAATATTTTGCGGTTAACTACTGCATTGTCTGCACTATCATTCCCTTCGAATGATTTTAGTCTTTGGAACTTGTGAAAATTAATTTTTTGATCGATGAGTGAGCCAATCACATCCATGGCCTCGGAGGGTGTGAATACACCATCTACCAATTGAACTTTCTGATCTACTTTAGTGGCTATCTGAGTTTTCATAATTAATTAATTTAGTTGTTAAAAAATTTGTGTTAGAAAATATCTAGTCATTGAGGAGAAAAAGGCAAATCACGATTATTCCCGAGATGACTATTTCACTTAAGAATAAATCGCCCTGTGTCCTTGAGAAATATATCAATGCAGAGAATACAGCTGCCACAGCCGTGAACCTTACCAATTTAGTCGAGTGTATGGATAAAGGCTTCCAGGCATTAAGCTTATTGAATGTTGAAGATTGACTCCCAGTGGCTGTTTGACTGTTGCTTCCGATAGTAATTGTCTTAGCTTTCATGTGTTAATTTTAATTTATTCTTCAAATATGAGCAATCAAATACATTAACGGTATTTAATATTATTCATCATATACATAAACACATCTTATGACATAAAGCTTTTTGCTTGATTGTCATTCATTTGTGTTCTTTATATTGGAGTTCGAATGCATAATATTTGCTAATGAATTATACACTGCATCAATTGCAGATCTTTCAAAAGATCGTGGAGTGTGAAAGTGTGACCAAAGCTGCACAGGAACTTTACTTGAGTCAACCAGCAGTATCGATCCAACTGAAGAAGTTTCAAGATCAGTTTTCTATTCCTTTGACTGAAGTCGTAGGACGGAAGCTTTATATAACTGACTTTGGAAAAGAGATCGCCACTGCTGCAGAAAGGATATTGAATGAAGTGGAGGCCATCACTTACAAGACAATGGCCTACCAGGGGGAGCTCTCGGGCAAACTCAAGTTTTCCATTGTATCAACGGCTAAATATGTGTTGCCTTATTTTTTGTCTGGCTTCATGGCCGATGCCAGGGGCGTGGATTTGAATATTAATGTAACCAATAAGGCATCAGTACTTAGGAGCTTAGAGGAGAATAAAGTTGATTTTGCGCTCGTTTCGGTCATACCTGATCTTCTGAAAATCAATAAGGTACAGTTGATGCAAAACAAACTATTCCTTGTTGCTAGCTCCAAGCTCAAGGTAGGCAAGCGATCAAAGTGGAAGTTCTTGGAGGATGTACCACTTATATATCGAGAAGAAGGTTCAGCTACCCGGGCTGCGATGGAGGATTTTATCGAGAAAAATGCCTTGCCTACCTATAAGAAGATGGAGATGATGTCAAATGAAGCCCTCAAACAGGCAGTCATTGCCGGTCTTGGTTGTTCCATCATGCCGCTGATAGGGATCAGGGACAGTCTCAAAAATGGCGAGTTGCAGATCATCCCAACCAAAGGGCTACCCATCATCACCCATTGGAACCTTATTTGGCTTACCTCAAAGAGGTTGTCACCGGTTGCATTGGCTTTTTTAGATTATGTAGAGCGGGAGAAAGATATGATTATACAGGATACCTTTGAATGGTTTGAGCGTTACTAGAAGTAGTAAACAGTGAACTGGGAAGGAGTGAACAATGCGGTCGTTTATGCGATCTACGATTATTCACAATGTGGGCTCAGAACTAACTAGGATTATTCTTATATACAGCCTACTGCACCTGGAAAATGGGCTTACTATTTCGACAGAAATCACTTAATTTTAGAGTCAGTGTATCGCTATGAATTGTCACAATTATCATTCTTTCCAAAGTCGACGTGAGTTTCTATCCAAATCTGCCCTTGGCTTGGGTGCGTTGAGCTTATCGGCATTACTTGATCCACTGGCAGGTCAATCTCTGCAAAGTAATGAACCATCCCGAGACCTGCCTCACTTTGCTCCCAAGGCCAAACGGGTTATTTATCTTTTTCAAAGTGGGGCCCCATCTCAGATGGATCTCTTTGATCATAAACCCCTTTTACAAAAGATGTATGGAGAAGAGCTGCCGGCATCCGTACGTCAGGGCCAACGACTTACGGGCATGACGGCTGGGCAAACCTCTTTTCCGCTGGCAGGAACACTATTTGATTTTAAAAAACATGGAAAAGCAGGCACCTGGATGAGTGAGCTCGTACCTCATCAGTCAAAGATTGTTAACGATGTATGTTTTGTACATTCCATGCATACCGAAGCCATCAATCACGATCCGGCAGCTACTTTCATCCAGACAGGTTCCCAGTTTCCTGGTAGGCCTTCAATGGGTTCCTGGATAGATTACGGATTGGGGTCTACTAATGAGAATTTACCATCATTTATTGTACTCAATACCAAAGGCAAAGGTGGTCAACCGCTCTATGCTCGTCTATGGGGAAATGGGTTTTTACCATCTCAGCATCAGGGTGTGCAATTTAGATCGGGGAAAGATCCTGTACTATACCTCACCAATCCTCCAGGTATAGATCGAGCACATAGACGGGAGCAGCTTGATTTTCTTAGACAACTGCAAGAGAATCAATTTCAATCCATCAAGGATCCCGAAATCGAGGCTCGGATTGCCCAATACGAGATGGCATTTCGCATGCAGCACTCCGTTCCTGAAATGACCGACACCAGCGGAGAGCCTGATTATATATATGATCTGTATGGCCCAGATGCTAGAATTCCTGGAACCTATGCTGCAAATTGTATCCTTGCCCGTAGATTGGCCGAAAAAGGAGTGAGATTCATTCAATTGTATCATCGTGGATGGGATCAGCATGGTGATTTACCAAAGTTTATTAAACGGCAATGTCGGGAAACGGATCAGCCTTCGGCGGCACTAATTACAGACCTTAAGCAGCGCGGGTTACTAGATGACACACTGGTGATCTGGGGTGGTGAATTTGGTAGGACTAACTATTCTCAGGGCCAACTTTCTAAAACCAACTACGGTCGAGATCACCACCCCAAATGCTTTAGCCTTTGGATGGCTGGAGCTGGGATCAAGAAAGGATTTACCTATGGAAAGACAGATGATTTTAGCTACAATGTGGTTGAAAACCCTGTACACATACATGATTTTCAAGCTACCATTATGCATCTGCTTGGCATCGACCATGAAAAGTTTACCTATAAGTTCCAGGGAAGGCGTTATCGACTTACAGATGTACACGGTAAAATAGTCAAAGACATTTTAGCATAAATAAATGCTTACATCCCAGCAAAAACCTGCGAAGAAGATGATACGGAACTCCAATAGTGAGGGAATGAGTAGCGAACAGTTAATGTGTTTTCCCATTTGTAAATGCGTAGTGTGAAATTCGAGCATGTTTTGATGGGTCCACAAAGAATGCCATTGATGGCAATGCTGCTCAGTCTCGGGCTCTTGGCCTGTCGCTCTGAGATGCCGGTAGACTTGATGGATGCTTACAATGAATTACCCGAAAAGATCGACTTCAACTTTCACATCAAGCCCATCCTTTCTGATCGTTGTTATTCCTGTCATGGACCGGATGACAACACTCGCGAAGCCAATCTACGACTTGACCAGGAGAGATCGGCTTTTGGTAGATTGGAAGATGGAGGTCAAGCCATTGTTACCAAAGACCTAAAGAATAGCGTGGCTTGGAAAAGGATCATCAGTGAAGATCCGGAGTTGATGATGCCTCCACCAGAAGCACATCTCGCACTGACATTGAAAGAGAAAGCGATGATTGGGAGATGGATAGAACAAGGTGCGGAGTGGAAAAATCACTGGGCGTTCATTCCTCCTCGAAAGGTAACACCACCAGATTCAGATTCGTCTTGGCCAATTAACGAGATAGATCAATTCATTTTGGCCGAAATGACTTCACTTGGTTTGGAGCCGTCTTCGATGGTCGAAAAGGAACGATTGTTACGCAGAGTGACGATGGACCTGACCGGACTTCCACCGACATTGCAGGAAATCGATGCCTTTATAGCAGACAAAAGCCCTGAAGCGTATGAGCATGTGGTAGACCGTCTTTTGAGTGACATCGCTCATGCGGAACGTTTGGCTTTGGAATGGATGGATGTAGCCCGCTATGCCGATACGCATGGTATCCATGCAGATGGTTTGCGTATCATGTGGCCTTGGCGAGATTGGGTCATTAAGGCGTTTCATGAAAACATGTCATATGATCAATTCGTTACCTGGCAGCTGGCAGGTGATTTGTACCCCAATGCTACGCGCGAACAAAAACTGGCTACCGGCTTTCATCGAAATCACGTTGCGAATACGGAATCGGGTATTGTCCCCGAGGAGTTTCGGCTGCAGTATGTAGCGGACCGCACCAACACAACAGCGACTGCCATTATGGGCCTCACTGCCGAATGTGCAGCCTGTCATGATCATAAATTTGATCCGATCTCTCAGAAAGAGTATTACCAGATGTCGGCCTTCTTTAACAATGTGCATGAATTGGGTATGCTTGGCACAGATCAAAATTTTGGTCCTACCGTATTGCTGCCGGGTCCAGAAACAGAGCTGGTGTTGTCCGCCTTAGATGCGAAAATTGAAGAGTTGGAACAATCCGTGCAGGAGCATCAACCAGATGTAGATGCACTCAAGATGTATTTAGAAACACTGGACCTTGATCGGATACCACTACCAAAACCCGATGGCTATTTCCCTCTCGATAAGCTCACTCCCCATGCTAAAAGAAATGGCAGCTTGCTAGATCGCAACCCGCGCAGCATCGTATATGGGGATGCGGATCTTGTCGAAGGTAAGATCGGTCATGCAATCCGGATCGACACTGACTATGAAGTGCTACGTTTTTCCGGAGTCAAACACTTCGAAATCTATGAGGGATTTTCAGGTGGAGCATGGATCAATGTTGATGAATTAGGCACTTTTCAGACCATCATGGGCAATATTGGATCCAAGAATGATAGTTGGCGTGGGTGGATTTTCTATATCGATACCATAGGCAGACCAGCAGTCAGTATCGTTCACTCCTTGTCTCACAATTACATTCAGCTGGTCGCACAGGAAAGAATTGATCCGCTGGTATGGCATCAGCTCTTTTTCACCTACGATGGTTCTACTCACGCCTCAGGAGTTCAGATTTATTTGGACGGTCGTAAACTGAACTTAGATGTACACTTCGATCGACTGTATAAGAATATTCAACCAGCCAAGAATAGAAACTACACGCCTGATCCCAAGCGCTCTATGCGGATGGGAAGGGGTAGTCAGTATCTTTTTTCGCATAAAGATGATGGTGTGCTGGTTGGGGCAATAGATCAGGTCCGCACTTACCATCAATGGTTGTCACCCCTAGAAGTGAGGAAGCTTTATCAGATAGATCAGGGAGCTAAGTTGCAGCTACCTAGCAATGAGTCTGATGTACTATTACATTTCAAAAACCGTCTGGATCATTCCTATCAAGATATGCATGCATCTCTACAAAGCTTGCGAACTGAGCGATTAAGTGCCATCGATACAGTTTTGGAGTCCATGGTTTTGAGTGAAATGAAGCATCCAAGAAAAACACATGTGCTGAACAGGGGACAATATGATGATTTAGGTGAGGTCGTCGATGCTCAAGTACCTAATGCCATTCCCCCCTCATTTGAAGGCTTTGGTAAGAATCGGTTGGGTCTGGCTCAATGGCTTTTTCACCCCGATCATCCATTAACGGCCAGGGTTGCGGTTAATAGATATTGGCAGATGCTCTTTGGACGTGGTCTGGTAGAAACCACACATGATTTTGGTAGCCAAGGTGCTTTACCTACTCATCCTCGTTTGCTTGATTGGCTGGCGGTAAGCTTTATTGATGATGGATGGGACTTGCGTAAGCTCTTGAAGATGATGGTGATGTCTGCTTCCTATCGTCAATCAGCAGACCGTTCAGAGCATCAGTTATCAATTGATCCAAATAATTTATTTCTGAGTAGTGGACCTAGTTATCGATGGCCAGCGGAAATTATCCGCGACAACGCATTGGCTGCAAGCGATCTACTCAATCCAAAGGTAGGCGGTAGAAGTGTTAAGCCCTATCAACCACCTGATCTCTGGAAGGACTTGAACGAATTTTCTGGATACTTAAATACCTATCAGCAAGATACTGGTCAAGAATTATACCGACGCAGCTTATATACCTTCATTCGTCGAACCTCGCCACCTCCTGCAATGACCACTTTCGATGCACCTAACCGTGCATTGTGTGTAGTAAAACGAGAACGAACCAATACCCCACTTCAGGCCCTGGTCCTGATGAATGATCCGCAGCTGGTGGAAGCTGCCCGCGTGATTGCTATACACATGCAGCAAAAAGGTGGACTCCAACTGGCGGACCAGTTACAGTATGCTTTTAGACGTCTCACAGGTCGGAGTGCCACTCCTGCTGAGCTCGTCATTCTGACCAATCAATATGAAGAATCAACCAGACGTTTTCTCTCCGATCCAGACGCAGCCACGAAGCTATTGGAAGTGGGTGATTATCCACATGATGATGCGTTTGATCAGACCAATACTGCGGCCTTAACCGTGGTGGCCAATGCCATCATGAATTTTGACGAGACCTATATGAAACGATAAAATCTAACCGATGCAGAGTGCTAAAGCCTCCATATTTTGGTTTGAGGATAGTGTAATTCCTTGCTACACTATAAATCGAGTGCTTTTAATATGATACGTAAAAATATTGGTCAATGCAGATTTGCAAAGGTGGCATGGTTTCATACCATGTTTATTGGGATGTTGCTCTCGGGTTGTGGATCAAATGTTCCCCCTGAGCTGGTACAAACTTTTGATGCATTACCGGATAGGATCGACTTCAATTTTCATGTTCGGCCCATTCTTTCGGACCGGTGCTACGCTTGTCATGGCCCAGATGATAATACGCGAGAAGCCGATCTGCGGCTTGATCAAGAGCAGCATGCCTTTGCCAACTTAGCGAGTGGAGGTCGAGCCATTGTTCGCGGAGATTTAGATCGCAGTAAGATCTGGCAACGCATCCTTTCTGATGACCCAGAACGGATGATGCCTCCTCCAAAATCACACTTGGTATTAAGTGCGGAAGAAAAGGCAATTATTGGAAAATGGATCGAGCAAGGGGCGGAATGGAAGGAGCATTGGGCATTTATACCACCAGAAAAAAAGCAGGTTCCTTCGATCGCAGATCCTTGGGTAATCAATGAGGTTGATCAGTTCATTCTAAGAAAACTAAAGTCCAACGGTCTTCAACCTTCATCCGAGGCTGGTAAGGAGCAGCTCATACGTAGACTCACCTTGGACCTTACAGGTTTACCTCCATCCATTGTGGATACTGAACAGTTTCTAGCTGATCAAAGTCCAACAGCCTATGAGAGGGTGGTAGATCGACTCTTGCAAAGCACAGCTCATGCTGAACACCTTACTGTGGGTTGGCTTGATGTGGCACGTTATGGAGATACCCAAGGTTTGCACACAGATGCCGAAAGACGTTATTGGCCATGGCGCGATTGGGCCATCAAGGCTTTTCTCAGAAATCTTTCATATGACCAATTCATCTTGTGGCAAATGGCAGGGGATCTCTTACCGGATGCAACACCTGAGCAAAAACTGGCGACCGCCTTTCATCGCTTGCACCCCATGAGTTCTGAGGGAGGGATTCCCAACGAAGAGTTTCGCCAAAAGTATGTAATGGATCGAACCAATACAACGGCAACTACTTTTCTAGGACTGACACTTGAATGCGCCAGTTGCCATGACCATAAGTTTGATCCGATTAGTCAGCAGGAATACTATGAAATGTCGGCTTTTTTCAATCAACTAGATGAGTTGGGATTGGTAAATGAGTCCACAGTGGACGATCCGAGTCTACGCACTAAGCACTCCTCTGGGCCTGTCATTTTGTTGCCGGACTCTCTTCAAGACCATATGCTAGCTTCCATCGATCGCCGACTTGAGGAAGTAAAGGTGGAAAGGAGTCAACTGGAGAAATCTCTGACAGCCGACTATATTCAGTCCTTACCACAAACCGATGCGCTTACAAAACCTATACGTACGGTTGCCTTGGAAAAAATAAGTAGCCATCCCATCAAAGATGGTGTAGTTCATCGCATCCAGAATAACCTTCCGATTAATCAGGTGGTGGACAATGACCGACGATCACTGGCTTGTGGTAATCTCAAAGTTGTCGAAGGGAAGGTGGGAGCTGGATTACGATCTGAAGAAGAGATGGACATTGTTTTTTTAAAAGAAGTAGGAGACATTGAAATGTATGAAGCACTCAGTGTGGGTGCATGGATCCGAACGGAGAAACAAGGAGAGAATCAGACCATAGTCGGAAATAGTGGGGCGATGGGTAATGGTTGGCGTGGATGGGATTTCTACATAGATTCTCTCAATCGGCCAGCACTGAAGCTCGTCAGTATGTTGCCGCATAACTACTTGGAGGTAGTGGCCAATGAGAAGGTAAAAGTAGATCAGTGGCATCATTTATTCTTTACTTATGATGGCAGTGGAGAAGCGACAGGTGTAGCTCTATACTTAGATGGTAGAAAATTGGATGTATGGATCAGGCACGATGAATTGTATGGAACCATCAAAAGGCGGTGGCGAGTACGTTCAGAATGGCCAACACGGCCACTGATGGTATTCAGAAGCGGCCGCTATCACACGGGCGAAAATGGTGTGTTTAAAGGCAGCATTGATCAACTACACTTTTTTGATCAATGTATTTCAGCATTTGAAGTGGCTCGATGGTATGAGCAAGAATCTGGTCAACAGATTAAAGAGGATATGCATTGGGCTGACCATGTACAAATGCATCACCTTGAAAAATCTCCTTTGCATGCTGAGCGTAGGGAGCTTCTCAGGCAGAAAGTGGAGTTGATCAAGGAGGTACCCGATATGATGGTCCTTGAAGATCGAGTCCAACCTAGACCTACTTTCGTGCTAGACAGGGGGCAGTATGATCAACCGTTGCAACAGGTGTTTCCCACCACCCCACGTGTTTTAGGAGAATTTTCAAAAGAATTGCCAAGGAATAGACTTGGCTTGGCAAAGTGGATGGTGGACGCTGCAAATCCCTTAACTGCAAGAGTGGCTGTAAATCGGTATTGGCAGATGCTCTTTGGAGCAGGGATGGTAAGTACGCCTCACGATTTTGGAGTTCAGGGAGCACTCCCTAGTCATCCAGACTTACTCGATTGGTTAGCAATCACTTTCATAGAATCGGGCTGGGATCTCCGCGCCTTACTGAAAAAACTGGTCATGTCGCGTACCTACCGCCAACAGTCAGTGCCTGACCCCACGCATGTAGAAAAAGACCCCGACAACCGTTTGTTGGCGCGAGCACCCAGTTACCGTTGGCCGGCAGAAACCATCAGAGATCATGCCCTGGCAGTCAGTGGTCTATTGGTCCATCAGCTGGGTGGGCCGAGTGTAAAGCCTCATCAACCTGATGGAATCTGGGATTTTGGAAGCTTAGTCACCGGGCCATATGAGGTAGGTACGGGCAATGATCTGTACCGGCGAAGTATGTATACCTATATCCGTCGAACCTCTCCACACCCATCCATGGTTGCCTTCGATGCACCAGATCGACTGCTATGTACCGCCAAGCGAGAGCAGACCAATACACCTTTGCAAGCACTAGTACTACTCAATGATCCCCAATATGTCGAAGCATCGATGGCATTGGCTGAGCGGATGTCAAATGAAGGGGGAGCGGACGTTACAGACCAGTTAAAGTTTGGATTTCGCCTAGTCACAAGTCGATTTCCTAGTGAAAAGGAACTGGGTATTCTTACCAAACATTTTTCATCCTCTTTGAGTCGGTTTAAGCAAAACTCCGAAGAGACCTCTTCGTTTTTAGCGTCCGGCACACTTGCAGATCGGCCATCCAGTGAGGTCAAATCGGCATTGGCCATGTGCGCCCTGACAATGTTGAATTTTGATGAGGCATATATGAAACGCTAGTACTATGTCAAGCAAAATATTGTCAAGAATTTGAAGTTCTTTTTTGCGAATTTCTTGCCAAAGTTACCATACCAATCAGGGTGTGGAATGAATATGCACCAGACCAAGCTCATCTCCGAGCGAGAAGATCACACAATTCCCGCATCTTTCTCGAGTAAACCGATTTGCAACATATATGTAAACCCCTTGACCCCGTCTCTTGTGAATTCTATGCGATTATTTGGTTTTGCCTGTTGCAAATCTTACTGAGATAAGAAAGGTGGACTTTAAGACATCTGATGATCAAGATCATTGCTTTGTTGAAATATAGTACTTAACTAGTAGTGGACTGTAGCACTCAAATTAAGCATATCAATTGGTTTCTTTTGCGTCAGCTCTTCATCATCAAGATCCTTACATAGCTACGGCTATGCTCGTTATGGCTTCTTTGATCTGCCACAAAATAATTCCAATTGATACTTCTCATCTGAATGTTACAGTCCACTGGAATAGTTAAAACTCTTAAATTATGGAATACTCACTTTTGCTTGGAATCCTAATCGCACTACTTATGCTATCCGGTATTAGGGTAGTTTTTGAATATAAAAGAGGGATCAAATTCCGCTTTGGAAAATACATCTCGATACTGAATCCTGGTTTTCGCTGGATCATACCATTGGTTGAAAGTGTCCAATTTGTCGATGTCAGGGTGATCACAATCAATATTCTCTCTCAGGAAGTCATGACGGAGGACAACGTACCGTGCTCTATTGATGGTGTTTTATTCTTCCGAATTGATGATCCTGAACGAGCCATCTTGGAAGTAGAGGATTATACATTTGCCATTACCCAACTGGCACAGGCAGCCTTACGCGATGTTTGCGGGAAGGTAGAGCTTGATACCATTCTTTCCAAGCGCGAGGAAATTGGTAAGAACATTCGTAACATCGTCGAATTGGAAACGGAAGAGTGGGGCATTGTCATTATTGATGTTAAGATAAAGGATATCCAGCTACCAGAGAATATGCGCAGGATGATGGCCAATCAGGCAGAGGCTGAACGATCACGTAGGGCGCGCATTATCTTAGCAGACGCTGAACAGCAAGCAGCCTCTCAACTACTGGAAGCAGGTAAATTAATAGATCAATCTCCATCGGCTATTAAGTTAAGGTTGTATCAAACGCTGGCAAATATTGCTGCTGAGAAAAATTCAACCATTGTGTTCCCGTTTCCGGAGGAGGTGTTGCCTAGGCCGTTAGACAGAATGAACGGCGAGTTGACGGAGGAGAAATTGAAAAAGATGAGTGACCTTCTGTCTTCAGTTAAATAAAGATTTCAGACCTCATAAATTTAATGCAGGGCTTTCTTTAAATCTGTTTTTCAATGGTCCAATGAAGGGAAACTTAATGTTCCCACCGCTTTCTCAATTAATTGGGAAGCATCGTCAATAAGCAATTTATAGGATTCGATTTTCTAGAGCTATCATTGAAGAATTGAAGGCGATTATTCGAGACCACGAGGAGGCATCTTCAATTGATTCAAGCCTGGTTCTTTGGTTGCAGATCTTGTGGTATATTATTCAAGGGCCAAAATAACACTTGCAGGTTTAGTCGCACCCAATTCTTCGGCTCGTGCGGTGGGAACACTTCCAGCAATGGATACTTTAAAGTCTCCCTTTTCCAAAACGTGTTCTCCCTGATCGTTTACTAGCGCTAACATTTCGGGCGTAATGAGGAAAGTAACCTGGGTGCTGCTTTGAGGTTCAATCCTAATACGCTGGACGCCCTGTAGGCTAAAAAGAGGCTCTGTAGAACTGGCTTCCAGAGCTGTAATGTAGAGTTGTACTACCTCATCGGCGGGGACCGTGCCACTGTTGGTTATGGTACATCTCACTGAGGTCTGCTCATCTGAAGAGATGAGATCTTGAGCTAGCTGGATGTCTGTGTAGGTGAAAGAGCTGTAACTGAGTCCGAAACCAAAGGGATACATTGGTTTTTGTGTCATGTAGCGATAGGTGCGACCTTTCATACTGTAGTCTGTGTAGTCAGGCAATTGATCAAGGGATTCAGGGAAAGTAATGGGTAGTCTACCCGATGGGCAACGGTCTCCAAAGATGATATCTGCCACCGCGTGCCCCCCCTCTTCGCCCGGATACCAAGTCATGAGTACCGCATCTGCGATTTCGTGCACATCTTTTAAGTTCATCGGACACCCGCCGGTAATGATGGCTACCACAGGTTTGCCGTGATTGCCCTTAATCTTGCGCAAATAATCTAGCTGGTTTGATGGAATATCGTAGTCTTCACGATCGCCAAAGTACGGGGAGGAAATTGATTCTCCTTC
Source organism: Saprospiraceae bacterium (assembly GCA_013001595.1). GTDB lineage: Bacteria > Bacteroidota > Bacteroidia > Chitinophagales > Saprospiraceae > JABDMH01. The sequence continues at coordinate 69,665 of JABDMH010000096.1, forward strand.
TTCTCCTTCAATATGTCGGGTGAGTCCCATAACAACAAATGTCACATCGGATGCTGCCGCTTCACCCGAAGACCAGTCGATGGGATTTACATTGGGCCGATCTAGTGTGGTGCCTGGACTGTACTGTACCTGGCTACCAGGCCCTACCCTTGAGGTGATTCCTTCTAAGAAAGTGACTAGATTTCCATTCACACCGAAGTAATTACCTAGCAAGGCATCGATCGTAGCAGCATTGGGACCGACCACATAGTACCGATGTAGATCTTTTTTTAATGGCAGCACACCGTTATTCTTGAGTAGAACAACTGACTTTACCGCGGCTTCGTAAGCCAATTTCCGGTGGGCTTGGCCGTTCACAACGTCAAACGATATGTCATGGTAGGGATTCATAGTTGGTGGATCGAACAGCCCTAATTTGAAACGTGTTCCTAATAAAACAGCCAATTTTTCATCAAGCAAAGATTCTGATACCAAACCTGACTTTACCGCATCGGCCAATGCCTCATAGGTGCTTCCGCAATTGAGGCTTACGCCACTTTCCAATGCAAGGGCCGCTGCCTCAACTTGGTTAGAGACCGTCTGGTGCCCCTCTTCAGAATGAAAGTCTACCAGTGCCCAGCAATCACTAAGGAGATGACCTTGAAATTGCCATTGACCGAAGAGTATGTCTTTCAATAGTTGATCGTTGGCACAGCAGGGTTGCCCATTGGTGCTATTATATGCACACATCACTGACTCCACTCCAGCTTCTACCAGTGCTTTGAAAGCAGGTAGGTAAGTTTCGTGGAGATCTTTCAAATTAGTTACTGCGTCAAATGAATGCCTCAATTTTTCGGGACCGCTATGTACCGCATAATGTTTGGCACAGGCAGCAGTCTTCATATATTTTGGATGGTTGCCCTGCAAACCTTTGACAAAGGCCTTTCCCAGTAGACTCGTTAGGTAAGGGTCTTCACCATAGGTTTCCTGTCCTCTACCCCATCGGGGATCTCTAAAGATATTTACGTTGGGTGTCCAAAAGGTCAGCCCTGCATACCGATTGTAATTGCCGACGTTTTGGGCGGCATTGTATTTAGCTCTCGCTTCATCAGAAATGGCGGTTGCAATCCGATGGACAAGGCGCTCATCAAAGGTCGCAGCTAACCCAATGGCTTGCGGAAAAACCGTCGCCTTCCCAGCCCGACCCACCCCATGCAATGCTTCGTTCCACCAATCGTAGGGAGGAATTTGGAGGCGTTCGATGGCTGGTGCATTCATCAACATTTGCGCTGCCTTCTCTTCGAGCGTCAGATGATTTATGAGATCCTCAACCCGCGTTTCTAGCGGTGCTTGTACATCCAGGTATGTTTGGGCAGAGGAAACTGTGAATGAGGCCCAAAGGGCGAGGATCAGAACATGAAATTTCATTGGCTTAACATTATCTGTTATCTAAAGATGATAAAAGCCAAGAAAAAAGGGTAGTGGTCCGATTTTTTTCACTTCTTCGAGCGCTTTTTATCAGGCCAAGAGATCACTAGTACTGAAATGCCAAGGGGAGTATATGAAATCGGTGGTGTAGAGGTGGTCAAGACTGCACATTGGAGCCTTGCTCTAGTGATGCGATTCAATCACCACCATGGAATTGCACCATACAATGGAACCGTGGCTGTTGTGCATAATAGCCAGATTCTAGATGAGTATGCTCGAAAAAAAAGGAGGTTCACCATATAGTCAGACAATGTGAAAGAGCAGCAAGCATCCTTGACGTAAAAGCCCGATCAGAAATTGATTGCAGAGCGGACGAAAGCGGAAACTACTACCTTTTTGATGTCAACATGAAGCCCAACATGACTGGCGCATCTCGCTTCCATCGCAAAGATCAAGACAGTCTGTCTGCCATCGCTGCCAGGGGTATTGGCTGGACATATAATGAATTAGTGCATAATATTTTCGTCAGAGGTGGAGACCGGGAGCGTACTAAGGATTAGCCATCAGAGGCAGATTTAGCATTCCATAACCCAGCATCCAGCATGTGAAAGATATGCCGATGAATCCCTCTCCTAGAGCAATATAGTACCCGATATCATCTCTGTATGTTTCATTTTTCAGTAAATTGGTCGCACATCTAATTTGGTGTGAAGACATCTTCCGGCACCTATGTTGGTGTACCAATTAAAAATCGTTTAATCACAACACAAATTTTGACATCAGCATGAGTTCAAATAGAAGGAATTTTATCAAGAAAGCAACAGCAGGTGCTGCTGGATTAGCAATCGGTACATCTTCTGCAAACAGCATGACTGCAAGCAGCTACCGCAAAGTCATTGGCGCCAATGATCGACTTCATGTAGCCATCATCGGTTTGGGTCGGAGATTGCAGGCTTACATGCCCCCAATAGGTGATCAGGGAAACAATGTTGAGCTATCCTACCTCTGTGATGTGATGAAGAGCCAGCGAGAGCGTGCTGCCAAGAGATTTACAGAGCACATAGACTATAGTCCAAAATTGGAAAACGACGTACGCAAAGTGATTGATGATAAGCAGGTTGACATTATTATCAATGCAACCCCAGATCATTGGCACACTCCGGGAGCCATCATGGGCATGCAAGGTGGCAAACATGTGTATGTCGAGAAGCCTTGTAGCCACAACTTAATGGAGAATAAGCTCATCGTGGAAGCCCAAAAGAAATACAACAAGGTCGTTCAGATGGGCAACCAACAGCGGTCCTCAGGTCATACCATCGAGGTGATCAATGAAATCCATAATGGTGCCATTGGTACTCCATATAAGGCTTTGGCTTTCTATTCCAGCAGCAGGGGTGAGGTGCCCAATCAGAAGAAGATGCCGGTACCTGATGGTTTGGATTGGGATCTCTTCCAAGGGCCTGCTCCACGACGAGATTATACCCAGGAAACGTGGGATTATAATTGGCATTGGTATGGCTGGGCTTACGGTACGGCCGAATCAGGAAACAATGGTACTCATGAAATAGATGTAGCAAGGTGGGCGCTTCAAGTGGACTATCCTATACATGTTCATGTTGAAGCAGAAAAGCGCCATTTTAAGGATGATGGATGGGAGATGTATGACACCATGCTGGCCACTTTTGAGTTCTCCGGGGACAAGATCATTCAATGGGACGGAAAAAGTAGAGTGGGATACCAGACTTATGGTCACGGCCGTGGTACCATTATCTATGGCAGTGAAGGATCGGTGATCGTCAATCGAAGCATGTACAAACGCTTTGATCGCAAAGGCAAAGTAGTTAAGACCAATGAATCTGCATCGCAGGAAAGTGGTACTGCCCTTGGCGGTGGCGGAGACATGTCCACTGCCCATATGGTGAATTTCTTTGAAACCATTCGAGGTAAAGAGAAACTCAATGCACCGATCTCAGATGCTGCGTTTTCACAGGCTTTGGTACATTACTCCAACATTGCCTACCGACTGGACAAGGGGATTGAAGTGGATGACATGAGTGGAAAAATCTACGACCGCGAAGCCATGAAACTTTGGGGCCGTGAATACGAGCCGGGCTGGGAACCTAAGATTTAAGAATTATTTCTAAGGAATATTTCTTTGTGCAGTAAGCTTCGGATCTGCAGTTGGTAGCTGACTGAATTAGATGCGGTTGGTATTACTAAAATAACTACATTTTTGATCACAATTCAAATAATAAGTAGAGTTGTCTTCATTGTTACAGCCCTATGCATGATCACTTGTAGGGAATCCCCTTTCTCCAAGGAAATGCAGTTTCAAAAAGAGGTAGTGCATCACCAATCACTTGAATATCTCTGTCGTATTTCAGGGCAAATGACTGTAGCTGGGCAGCATAATCGTGAACCCAACAGTAATCCAGATCAATGGACAAAATATATTAAGCGCATCACTGGAAAGTATCCCGCCCTGTGGAGTGGGGATTTCTTATTTCAACAGGAGAATATCGACGACCGTCCTACAATGATCAAAGCAGCCCATCTTCAATGGAAGAATGGCGCATTGATCAATTTGATGCTGCATACTTGCCCACCAAACACGGGTGAACCTTGTTTATGGGACCCTGGAATAATAAACCATCCTTTAAGTGATGAAGAGTGGAAAGAACTAACTACAGACGGTCTTGCACTTAATCTTGCCTGGAAAGAACGTCTAGATACCATTGCGGTATATCTGCGATATTTAGCTGATCACCATGTCGAAGTGCTTTTTCGTCCCCTGCACGAGATGAATCAAGCTGCATTTTGGTGGGGTGGCAGACCGGGACCGAATGGGTCTGCTAAACTCTATCGCATCACACATCATTATCTTGAAGACTACCACAACCTAAATAATCTGATATGGGTTTGGGATATGCAAGATCTGAGTCGCGATTTGGAAGCATATAATCCGGGAGAAGACTATTGGGATGTATTCGCTTTCGATGTATATGCGGATGGGTATGATCAATCTTGGTATGATTATATTTTGACTTTTGTGGGGGATAAGCCCATAGCTATTGGAGAATGCGGAGCATTGCCCAGCGCTGAAATGTTAGCGCGTCAACCAAGATGGACCTTCTTTATGCCGTGGGCTGAATGGGTAAAAGACCACAATAGTGAAGACCAAATCCGGCAGCTATATAATGATCCCCGCATCATCACAAGAGATGAAATGTCGGGTTGGGAATGATCAATCAACCCCGGACCGCACCTTAGTGTCTGTAAACTAAGTACACTAAAGCTCTTTGATGCGAATGTTCCTCCACTTTACTTGCATTGGGTTGGTTTTCTCACCTACACCATGTACTTGCAATCCAATCACACCCTCTGAAGTCATGGCATCCATAAAGTCTGCGCATGGCACGTCATTTATCCAAGTTTTGATAGACTGACCTTGACATTGTATTCTGTATGTATTCCATTGGCCATCTTTAAATGCACGACTGGCAGGTGTATCCTCGGAAGTCGAATTACCAATGAAGAAACCGCGCCTACCTTCATCATAAATGCCTCCAGAGGTACCACGTTCCTCAGTAGCTATTTCAACCTGATACCCGTAGAGCCGGTCAGCGGGTATGACTTTTTTGGAAGGTTCACCTTCTCCATTTCTAAACCAATAGATGGTTTCACTCTCTGGCACAATGCTGCGAAACTGCACTCCGGAGTTGAGCTCTGGGTGTACGAGAAAAACCTCAAATTCTAGGATGAAATCTCCATATGTTTTATCAGAACAGAGGAAGGTATTGGGACTCTTTGGAACCGTGGTACCAACAATTGCCCCATCTGCAACAGCATAGGTTGCGGTGCCACTATGAATGGACCAACCATTTAAGGTCTTGCCATCAAAGAGATCGACCCACTGACCAGTTTGTCCGTAAATTGAGGGGAAATACATACCTAAAATAAGTAATGTATAACTTAGGATTTTAGTGGCTTGTTTCATACTGAGACAATTTTTCATACAAATTTCTAATATAAGTATAATGCAATTGGCTGCGGAATTTTTGAAAAGAAAGCGATCATCGTTGAAATGTTTACGGCAGTACATCCTTATGATATTACTGGTGTGCCCCATGACGAACCAGATTTTTACTCAGCCCGAGCTAAGCGCCGCACATGTCGACCGCAATGTAGTTTTCGGTATGTATTCAGGGTTAGCACTATTGATGGATGTTTACTACCCCGATCAGCCTAATGGATATGGCATCATTCATATCGCAGGCAGTGGCTGGACACGGCCGTTGGGTTTAGATGCGACCTTGCTAAGCCGCCAAAATCATGTGAAATTGGAAGGTGAGAAGCTATTGGCTGCAGGATATACTTTGTTTACGATAAACCATCGAGCTGCGCCTAGATTCATCTTTCCTGCAGCAATTCAAGATGCACAGCGTGCCGTGCGTTTCATCAGATATCATGCAGAGAAGTACAATATTGATCCCAACAGGATTGGTGCCATTGGAGGATCATCGGGAGGACACCTGGTCTCCTTACTGGGAGTCTTGGACGGAGATGAGTGGATTTTTGACGATAGCCCAGTCAATCGACAAAGTGCCAAAGTTCAGTGCGTAATTGCCCGGGCAGCACCATCTAATTTACAAAGTGGCATAGGAGTTCACTTTCTTGGGACCAGATTTAAAGAGATTCAAACTGAGGGGACGGAAGAGCATGCCCGAGCTCGACATGCTTCACCCATGACACATGTCACGGCGGATGATGCACCGATGTTGCTCGTGCATGGAGATAAAGATGAAAGTGTTCCATTTGCACTCTCGCAAAGTTTCCAGGCCACTTTGAGCGCGGCCGGTGTACCTACCAAGTTGATCGGGGTGGTTGGTGCGGGTCATGGTCCAAGTTTTCCCAAGGCAGTCGACAAGCCTGATTTGGGTGCTGCGTATGTGCAGTGGATGGACATCTACCTACGACAGAAATAATCCAATCTTGATGAAAGTTGTATTGATCTCAGTGGGTACTAGAGGAGATATGGAACCTTTCCTGGCGCTTGCTTGGTTGCTGAAATCTAAAGGACATTCAGTGGTCTGTATTTTTCTAGAACAATTTAAGTCATTAGTCGAAGAAGTGGAGGTCGAATTCTTGTCCTTGGGATCGGATTTTATTGACCTACTAGAAAGTAGGGAAGGAAAGCTTGTGATGGGTGGTCGTGGATCACTTCTTCATAAAGTTCAGGCCTACGTAGCACTATATCGGAAGTCATTGATCATCAATCGTGATATGGTAGATTCGCAGATTCAATACCTGGATCAGCTGATGCCGGATCGAGTTGTATATAATGGAAAGTCTACCGGCCCCTTAGTCTGGGGATCTGTCCTCAAGGGGAAGAGCATCATACTCAGTCCTGTGCCATACTTAATTCATGCCGTGGATAATCATCCCCATATCGGTGTCAAATGGTCATGGGGTAGGGTGTTTAATCGCTGGACTTACACATTGGCCAATTTCGCTTTTGTGCAAAATATTTTGTCAACCACAAAAGGTGTCCGTCAGCAACTAGATGTCGGAAGAAAATAGGTTAAATGGCAGCTGGAAAACAGTAAGATGGTTTATGCCATTTCTCCTGCATTATTTCAACGGCCCACTCATTGGCCGCAACAGGTGAAGGTGCTTGGCTATCACGAAAGACCTAAGTTGCAACATGGAAACCAGATGCGGCACTAAAGCAATTTCTCGGGCGCCATCAAGGCAGTATATTGTTTGTCACGTTTGGAAGTATGACCAATCCAGATCCTGGAGGTAAAGGAGAAGCCATCCGCTTAATCATAGAAGAATATCAAATACCTACCATCATAAATAGGGCATCAGGTGGGATCAGTATTAATCGAGAACATGACGTAAACCTGCTGTACATCACCGATCAAATACCTTATGACTGGATTTTGCCATATATCTATGCAATGATACATCATGGGGGTTCAGGTACGACCCATATGGGTCTTAAGTATGGCTGTGCTTCAATGATAATACCCCATATCATAGATCAGTTTGTTTGGGACGATATTGTTGTGCAAGCAGGAGCCGGTCCCCGAGGTGTTTCGATTCAGCACTTCACCATGTCAAAAATAGAGACGAAAGTGCTCGAGTTGCTATCTAATGATATTTATAAGGCACGCGCAGAGGAGATAACTCAACGTATGGAGGTGGAAAATTATTCACCAACCCTAATGAATTACATTGTATCTTGAATCTAGTCGAGGGACTTTTTGAATTGCAGGCTCGGGTTGGCTCGCTAGCTAATTTTGGTCACAGAGGAGTCAAAAAACGCAAGTATAGCCCCAGCTATATCGAGTATCTTTGGTGATGTATGCGGGAAAAATAAGCAGCGAACGAAGCAGAGTTGGTATTTCAACAGTCACTAAGCAAATTTGATCATGGTGATGAGCAGTCGTAATATAACCTTACTTGTAGTCTCCTTGTTGGGATTTAATATATCCATGCTGTCAGCTCAGTGTAAATTATTGAGTGCAGCTCAACTAAGGAATTTGGCCAAAGCCTCATTTATTAAAAAGATAGAAAAACTGTATGACAAGAATGCCAAAGTGATATCGGTGATAGGCGATAGGGACGATTGTGAATATCGGACTTTTGCGCTTTGCAAAAACTTTATTAGCGACGAGCAGTGGCATTGGGCAGAAATTGTAACCTTTAATTCCTGCGATAGGATATTGAGCTATTCTACTTCATTCAAGGAGGAATACCACGAAATGCTGGAAAGGCTCACTCGGAGATATAAGAAGGTGGGAGAAAGAACCTACAATGGTCTTGATTTTGAAGTTTATCAGAACCGACGAGGTCATGTTGTGGAGATCAATGCACATCCCAATCCACAGGGAATGATGTTTTACTTGGTCAATATACTCAGGTCCTGAATAGATAATCGGCAAGATATTTCACTATTTTCATCGGGTATTGTTAATCCAGTGGCCAGTCATCACTGTTAGCGCTAACTTCTATTTCAGAGTAATGCAAATGTGTTCAAAAATTAAATCTAAATCACCTTTTACACAGCTGTCGGCATGGATCTTAGTGGTGAGTCTTGCCTGTTCGGGTTGCCGCCATCATTCTGAAACTCCAGTCAACCACAGGTATGCTGCACTAGAAACGGATGTTTTGCTAGCTGGGTGGAAACAGACCCTCGAGGATACTGAGTTGTCTGCAGATGAAAAAGATCGACTCAATCTTCATGTGCGGGCCATCTTTGCTCACCGATGCTTCGGTTGTCACAGTACTTCGAAGCACAAGGGAGCCTTGGTCCTAGATGCAAAGAGCGGAGTATTCGAAGGAGGTGACAATGGTCCGATCATTGTGCCAGGTGATGCTGGAGCGAGTGAGATCATGCGTAGAGTCCGGTTGCCAGAAAGCCATGATGATGTGATGCCACCTGAAGATGGAAAACTGACAGATGCGGAAATCGAAACCTTGGCACTATGGATCAATCAAGGTGCCACTTGGACTGATCGGCAACTCAAGATATTTCGAGAAGCACCCCTTGCACTAGCTAAGCCTCCTCTACCTGATCAAGACGATGATCATCCGATAGATCAATGGGTGTCAAAATATTTCGACGAAAATGACATCGATTGGCCCCAACTGATTGATGACCGTGGATTCATTCGGCGGGTACATCTAGATGTAGTCGGTCTGCTACCATCAGATGATGTAGTGGAGGCTTTCATCTCAAATAGGGATCCAAATAAAAGGACAAAGTTGATTGACACATTATTAATGGATCGTCAAAACTATGCGGTGCACTGGATGACCTTTTGGAACGATCTTTTGCGCAACGATTATTCTGGGACTGGATTTATAACCAATGGCCGCAAGCAAATTTCAGGATGGTTGTTTGAAGCATTGACAGAAAACATGCCCTATGATGCCATGGTTAGTCAATTGCTCAATCCCACAGAAGCTTCCGAAGGATTCATTCAAGGCATCCAATGGCGGGGTGAGGTGAATGCCAGTCAACGAATTGAATTGCAGGCTGCACAAAACATCTCACAAACATTGCTCGGACTCAACCTTAAATGTGCCTCTTGTCATAACAGTTTCGTTAACAATGTCACATTGCAGCAAGCATATGATTTCGCTCAAGTCTTTGCAGATAGCACCTTAGAACTCTATCGTTGTGACAAGCCTACCGGCAAATCTGCCAAACCTTCATTCATCTTTCCTGAACTTGGCCTGATTGAGGGAGATAGCCTGTCTGATCGACTTGCTTCTTTAGTGGATGTGCTGGTGCAACCCGATAATGGTCGCCTATATCGAACCGTAGTAAATCGTTACTGGGCCAAGTTTTTCGGTCGTGGCTTGGTGGCTCCAGTAGATGAAATGGATAATCGCCCTTGGAGCGAAGCGCTCCTTGATTGGCTCGCCGCAGATTTTAGAGAAAATGGATCTGATCTGACCTTATTAATTAGGCAGATCGTCACTTCCAAAACATACCAACTTGAGCCTGCGTCGTATCCCAATCCTTTATACCTGAAATCTTCGCAGTTTGTATTTGAGGGTCCGATGGCAAGGAAAATGACAGCTGAGCAGTTTGCTGATGCGGTAAGCTCCATATGCACGCCAATGTATCATTCGCTTGCTTTTGATCCCCACGGAAGAGACATGACTGCCAAATGGATTTGGATGCGACAAGAGGAATTCGATCGGACGGTATTGCCATATCCGGGTGTTCGATATTTTAGGCATGGCTTTTCAATACCTCAACCTGCAGCATTAAGTGCGGCTCACATTCTCATCGCAGTCGATCACGAATATGATTTATATGTCAACCAGCAGCAGTTGGGTTCGGGTGTAGATTGGCATGAGGTGGATCGTTATGATGTTTTAGAAGTCCTTGAAAAACAGAATATAATCGCCATCAAAGCGGTGAACGATGGTGAGATTCCGAATCACGCAGGCATTCTATTTGCCCTTAAGCTGGACTATACCGATGGTCGTTCTGACACGATCTTTTCCGACGACTCCTGGCTAGTCACAGATTCATTAACTTCTGAAAAATGGACCCACTACAGCTATGACGATGGCGATTGGGAAGATGCTTGGAAGGCCGGAAATTATGCTAAGAGTCACTGGGGACGCTTACTCAATTTCACTTTTGATGAGGCTGACAATGATCGGCTAGCTCGGGCTGGCCTGGTAAAACTGGATCCATTTCTTAAGGGACTGGGTAGACCTTCTCGTGAAAATGTATTGACACAAAGAGACGATGCACCTACACTTCTTCAGGCACTGCTTTTATCTAACGACCAATTTTTTGCCAGAGTTATTGCAGAAGGGGCTGAGGAGTGGGTGTCGGATTATGGTACTGATCGCGAACTGTTGATTGATCAGTTGTACCAGACGGCATTGGGTCGATTGCCAACTGAGAAAGAAAAGATGCAGTTGATTGATGTGATGTCTACCCAACCATCGGTAGAGGAAGTATCAGATGTCATCTGGTCAGTACTCCTTTTGCCAGAATTTCTATTCATCTAATCGGAATCAACATGCAACATCAATTAGAACGACGCAACTTCTTGAAAAAAATGCAACTAGCCAGTCTAGCTGCAATGGGCAGTACCTTGTCTTTTCCGCTGTTGTCTGGATGTAAGGAGAAAGAGGTGATTGATAGAAAGGCGGATCATGTGATCTTGCTATGGATGGCCGGTGGCATGTGCCATACCGAGACTTTTGATCCAAAAAAATATACACCATTTGAAAAAGGGATGGAAAGTAAGAGTGTAATCAGCACCTTCCCTTCGGTATCTACCGCCATAGATGGCATTAATTTTTCCGAAGGTCTTGAAGGGATTGGGTCTATTATGGATCGCGGTACACTCTTACGATCCTATCGAGCTGCTGATTTAGGGCACATCCTGCATACCAGGCATCAATATCACTGGCACACTTGCTATGAACCACCCCAGTCCGTGCAGGTGCCTCATATCGGAGCTTGGATTGCCAAGGAGATGGGGCCAGTAAATCCAGTGATGCCGCCGTTCATAGATATTGGTCAAAGGTTTACAGTAGGTGAGGGAGAAGAGCTCAAAGCTTTTCACTCCGCAGGATTCTTAGGTACGGAATATGGGCCTTTTATCATACCTGATCCTAGACGAGGACTGGAGAGTGTCCGTCCACCGCACGGTATGACCATTAAGCGCTTTGAACGTAGGCAACAACTGTATCAAGAACTGGTAAAAAATAGTCCTATGGGCGAACATGGCAGCGATTACCAGCAGGAATCTCTAGTTCGCTCGATGGAACGCGCATATGCACTGCTAAAATCTCCCGATGCCAGCGCTTTTGACCTCAATGCAGAACCAAGCAAATCTTTTGACCGCTACAATACAGGTCGCTTTGGGCAAGGGTGCCTCTTAGCCCGTAGACTGGTTGAAAATGGAGCTCGTTTTGTTAGCGTTACCACCGAGTATGAGCCATTCTTGGGTTGGGATACCCATGAAAATGGACACATCCGATTGAAGAAGATGAAAAAGGAAATTGATGCCCCAATACATCAGCTGATCGTAGACCTGGATGAGCGTGGCCTGTTGGATAGGACGATCGTCATTTTGGCCAGTGAGTTCAGCAGAGACATGCTCATGGAAGGCCGACCTGGTTTAACCGTAAAGGATCAAGTGACCGTACCTGATTATGTCGAAGACCTGAAGAACTACGGTATGCATCGCCATTTCACAGATGGGTGCTCCATCTTAATGTGGGGAGGTGGCATCCGACGTGGTCATATCATCGGAGAGACCGCAGATGAGCGGCCCTTTTCTGCTACTACTGAACCGATTTATATTGATCAGATTCATCAAAGTGTTTACCATGCCCTGGGCATACCTGAAGAAACCAATTACATCATTGAGGGCAGACCTTTCTACACCACACCCGATGGTTTGGGGAAGCCACTCATGGAATTATTCAGCTAGCAAGTTTATTGTAAGAAATGAAGCGGCCGGGAAGGAGCTACCTGAATGCTGGCTCATGTCAAAATCTAGTGTATCGTCTTGTTAGTAAATGTACAGTTTGGGGTAGTTATTTTGTGCCAGGTCGAATCTCTATGCCGACCGAAGCGTCGGAAGAAACAAAACCGAGCATAGCCTTGCTAAGTAAGGATTTTGGTGATGAAGAGTCGGTGCAAAAGAACCTGCCAAACTGTGTAGTTATTTGCCAGACGGTACACTAGTTGATGAAGACCCAACTCAACCCAATGCGAAAGAGAAAATCAGGTTGGGGATAGCGACTGGTTTGATAGTAGATATCCGATCTTAAGGGTTGCAGAACATTCTGCAATAGAGCAAAAGCACGTAGAAAGCGAACCTGAAATGAGGCATGGTAGTCTATTGAAGGATACCAAGGTATGTCGAACTGCTCGTCCAATGTAAATTGACCGATGTGTGGCTGGTAGGTCAGTCCATCCAATGCTGCATGCATACGAATATCTATACCAGTTTTAAAATTCATCTTGCGCTTAAAGATGGCACCTGAAAAATATAAACTGTGTTGTGAATGCCAATCCGGTACTCGAAACACGTCTTTATTTCCTGTGGCCTGTAGAACTACCCTGTTTTCATTGTGGAAACTACCAAGCTTAAACATCTTGTAGACCGATAAGTAGTTTAAGGTAGTAAGTGTGGATTCCTGGACGGGGAGACCCTGAGCGTTCCAATAGATCTGGTTGGTACTAAGTACTTGTCCCCCACTAAGCTTTAGCCTAAGTTTAGGCAGGTGATAGTCCACTTTTAGGTGATTAAATAAGGTGTTCTTGAAGTCTGTATTCCAAACCTGTACTTGACTGAGCCAAGCAGATCTTTCGATGAGTGAAGGGGGTTTACTATTTAGTGTGATGGAACCCGAGAGTATGCCAGCTTTTTTTAGATCAACAAATAGTGTTCCGCTTGCTAAATATCCGGTATAGTCCTTATTCAGGTTTAATTCAGCAGTACTGTTTAACTTGATGAATTTTGCCAGGTTCCAATTAAGTGTACCATGTGCACGCCACTCAGCCAAGTTGAAGGTATTCGGCTCTTGATTAATCCTATTGATTAGACTTTTGATGCCTACTTTAAATTGCTGACCGGGTTTATTTCCGCGAAAAGCCAGGCTAAAATTGTTGCTGATCTGTCGATTTTGCAAGAAATGTCGAATGCCCCGCTGGTCTGTGAACAGACTTTGGTAGTAGCTGGAGTCGGGAGCCACGTCAGAATAGCGAAATCGATGATCGTCAAAGCGAAGGGTGTATTCAGCTAACAGTCCTTTGTCAGCTCTGGTGGTATCCTTGCCCACCAATTTGTAAGTAGAGGTGATCTGATAGACTTTGTGCTGATCTCTAGTGACCGCACTCCCCAAAGCAGTTGGTATGCCCAGTCGCTCCGCGTATAAGTCATCATTAAAGAGCGTGTCGGTAATAATCCCTCCATTATTTTCTTGATCGAAGATGTTGCTATAGTGATGCACGAAGATTTGAAAGCGCTGATCTTTACTATGGTACCAGAAGCCAGCTCCAATATTGGTTCCCCTACCATTTTGCCGGCTATAACTCCCTTGATTGTTAATCCGGGTGTAATCAAGAGAAAATTGCAGTCGATCTTTAAAATTTCGAGCAAAACGCAATCGAAATAATCCATCTTGTTGCGTCTGACCCTGGGTATAGAAGGCGGTTGTAATGGCTTTTTTCATCGCATAGTACCGAAAGTTATGATCGTCTATCCGATAGGGATCATATGCCTGCAATCCCAGTCGAAAGCCACTAGCTGAAGCAGGTACTGCGATTAGCCTTCGTGCAGGAGATCCTGGAAATCCCAGATGGAAATAGGCTCGATCTTGAATGTGACTTAGATCAAATTCGTGAAAGTATTGGACGAAGGTATCCTGAAATACCAGCATTGTATCGCGCTTATCGAACTCGAAATAGCGCACGTTAAGGGTGTCCTTGGTGAAAATCACATCATCAAAGGAGGCATGGCTTTCCGCACCTCCACCCCCGATCCGATCAAATTGAGCCTGTAGGGGAATGGCTATGGCAACCCCAAGAAAAATTGCTGCAATAATAAATGAGCGCTTCATTGATCTGGTCAAATCAGCAATATAAACGACGAGGGAGCACAAAAGGTACGGCCAATCATGATTATTGTCCCTTATCGAGGACCGCAGGATTTAAGCCCATGCTGGAAAATCCACCGTCATGATATAGATTTTGCATGGTGATCATCCGGGTGAGGTCTGAAAACATAACGACGCAAAAATCTGCACAGTTCTCGGCAGAAGCATTACCCAATGGTGACATCTGGTCTGCATAATCGAAAAAGTCGTCAAACCCGGTGATTCCGGAGCCTGCTGTAGTCCGAGTTGGACTTTGGGAAATGGTATTTACCCGCACTTTTATTCGTGTTCCCAAATGGTAGCCCATACTTCGACCAAAGGATTCTAGAAGCGATTTTGCTTCAGCCATCTCGCTATAATCAGGAAAAACCCGTTGAGCGGCGATGTAGCTTAGTGCCAGCACAGATCCCCATTCTGAAAGTACATCTTCCTTCAGGGCTGTCTGCATGATTTTGTGGAAGGATATGGCTGATATATCCAGGGATTTATGCATCCAGTCATAGTTGAGGTCATCATATGCTTTGTTTTTACGGACATTGATACTCATGCCAATCGAATGTAGGATGAAATCAATCTTCCCACCTAAAATGTCTGTACTTTGAGTAAAGAGTGCAGTAAGATCATCAATATTGGTAGCGTCGGCAGCTATGACTTCGGCACCAACTTGCTCTCCCAAGCGTTGAATTTGTCCCATCCGTAAAGCCACTGGTGCATTGGTTAAGACATATTTAGCACCATGGTCAGTACACTTTTCAGCTACCTTCCAGGCAATAGAATTTTCGTCCAGAGCGCCAAAGATGATCCCTTTCTTTCCTTCTAGTAATTTCATAAGCTTCCCTTATCCTTTTAGTTTCGTTTAGACTCTATCTCTTCGTTTCGTTCCCAATAGATGGCTCAAAGATAGTTATCCTTCAAATGGTAATAAAATGCAACGTCCGGGGTATATCAAGAGACTGTTGGAATAGGCAGATCTGATCATGAAACCGTGCAAAGTCGTTTCCGTCTAGGTGAGTGAAGACATTTTTTCCAAAAATGAAGAGCGCGAGATGACAGGGGGATTGTCAAAGAGGGCTCTCATGAGGGTGTCCGGACATCAATACAACCTGTAAGCGGAGTATTAGAAAATTCTGTCGTAGGTAGTGAAACGGAGTGAAATCGAAGAGTAGGTCATACATAGTGGGGCTTCGGCTACGTTACACTAGGCTCAGCCTAACCTAGGTTCGTGTGTACTAATTTGAATTTGTACCGATAGAACCTCCAGTCAACCTAAGTTCACACATCTTGTGCCAAAGATGGATAGAGGGAGGTGACAGATAATCGATAGAAATCTGCATGAGGGATTGTCATGATTTTATTCAAAAATCCCGCCAATCCGAGGGAGGATCCTTAAACTAATCCCGGGTTTTAACCGGGGCAAAAAATATTAGACCCCAAGTGGGGTCTTTTGAGATCCCCATTCAGATAGAATTCCGGGCTTGCAAGAAGGGAATCTTGGCAACTACCGTTACCCAACTGAAGAAATGTAACTTATGAGGTCTTTCATAGGTAGTGAAACAACCCGAAATAGAAGGGTCCGCCATTCTTTTTGTGTCAATGAGATGACTTTGTGAAAAATAATCTCATGATCACCCTGAGCGGAACGAAGTGCAGCCGAAGGGCGATTGCCTTGGCTCCACTTCAGCCTGACCTTGGTTGTTTTGAAGTTGTCTTCTGATGTTGGATACCTGAATTACTGCCACTTATGAAATCTGTCATAGGTGGGTATGAAGAAGCCACCGACAGTTGTAATTGAATGAGGATCAACAAAACGGGGATACGGAGAAGGGCGGGCACTAATAGATTAGGTGTTCTAAACCAACTAAATTCAGATGAAAGGGAGGATTTCCATAGCAACGGTTGATATTAGCTGTGAATGAGTTCTTTGGCACTGGTGCGAGCAGCTTCACTGGGAGGGCTTGAACTTAACATAGTCGCTATTTCTTCTACTCGCTCTTCTTCATTGAGTACTTGCACTCTAGCAATTGTTTTGTCTTTAACTACATCCTTGCTCACCCTAAAGTGCCTACTACCTTTGGCGGCAACTTGTGGGGAATGGGTGATGGAGATAATTTGATGTTCATTGCTCAATACCTTCAGGATATCTCCCATCTTCAACGCAACATCTCCGGATACACCACTGTCTATTTCATCAAATATAAGGGTCGGCATCTGTAGCGATCCGGCCACTAATGATTTTGTGATCAGTGAAAGCCTGGAGATTTCACCCCCAGAGGCCACTTGCTTGATCGGTGCGTGAGCACTGCCTTTATTCGGAGCAAATAAGTAGGAAATCCGATCTTGTCCATGCGGGTTCAATGAGGTGTCCTTAACATGTTCAATTTTGAAATTGGCATGCTCCATGCGCAGATGCACGAGCAATTTGTTGACATCCTTTTCAAAATTTGGGATGGCTCCTGCCCTAGCTTTACTCAATTTTTTGGCAATGGCTTTTAGTTCCTTCAATCGACTCGCCAATTCCTGTTCATGCTCAGATATATCTTCTTCTACAGTATCAAAAGCCTGCAACTGCTCATCAAAAGCTTCCTGGATCTGCATAAGATCAGCTATCTCATTCACCCTGTGTTTGTGCATTAATTGATTGAGGGCATCTACGCGCTCTCTAAGCCTAATGGTCTCTTCTGGCTTATATTCGATTCGCTCAGCCATCTGCGCAGCTTCTTGAGCGATGTCTTCCAGTTCTAACGTGGCTGCTTCCAGTCTTTTAGCTAGAGATTTTGATTCTTCATGCAAGCTACTGATGGCATCAATTGTCTGTTGGAGCCTTCCCAACTGACTAATCACGGCCTGCTCATCATTTTCCAATCCCTCCGATAGGTTGCCAAGACCGGCGATGATGTCTTGCGCATGTTCTGCTTCGTTCAGTTTGTTTTCTAGACCGGAATCGCTGGTGATGTCAATGTCGTATTCCAAAAGCTCATTCAATTGAAATTGGACATAGTCTCTCTGCTTAATGGCCTCGGCATGTCTATCTTTGAGGTGCTCCACTGTCTTCATCAACTCATGATAGGCTTGATGCTTTTGTCCATATTCTTTCTTGAGCTTTTCATTCTTGGCCAAGGCATCTAGCATATTTATTTGCTGTAGGCTTTCGTTTATTCCGCGATTTTCAAACTGCTCGTGGAGATCAACCAATTGCCCTGACAGCACTTGTAAGGTTTTTAAAGAAACTGGAGAGTCATTGATGAAAGCTCTTGATTTACCAGAAGTATTTATCTCACGCCTTATGATGGTCTGATCATGGTAATCCAGGTCTTCTTTAATGAAGTAAGGCTGCAGTTGGTAGGCCTTTATATCGAATGTGCCTTCGATGATGCATTTGCGGGATTTGTCTGAAAGTACTTTAGTATCGGCTCGGTTTCCCAAGATGAGACCAAGTGCTCCCATCAGTATGGATTTGCCTGAGCCGGTCTCACCCGTGATAATGTTTAGGCCTTTTGAAAATTCAACGAATACACTATCGATGATGGCGTAATTTCTAATGTCGAGCCTAATGATCATTGTTGGTCACTATTAAAGGTGCTTTGTCACAAGAGTCACTAATGATTCTTCACTGGGATTGGGCGGCACCCAAACCTTTGCTTTCGTTAGTTGCTGAATGGTCTGTGCAGTCGTATCTCCAATTGCAAAGATAATTTGACCCTCCACTTCAGGGTACTTATCAAAATACGTTTTTGCATTTAAAGGACTGGTGAATATCAAGAAATCACAATTAGGTACATCAAACTTGGCTTTGGGTCGATTGTCATAGACGATCAAATCTGGGTGCGTATTTTTTGGTAAACAACGCTGTACTGACCTTCTCGACTGTCTGGCCCGAATAAAAAGTATGGCTTGTCGGTTAGTCACGAGCTGCAGTGCGGAAGCTGTTGCTTTCGCACTGCCGTTTCCTATAAAGTGTATGGTTGGTACTTGTTCTGCAAGGACATCTGCCGTCTTGGGACCAAATGCAGCCAGCTTACGATCAGTAAATTGCTGATCGCTAAGCTGTCTGAAAAAATGAACTACACCCTGTTGGCTGTAAAAAAATAACCATTGACTCTCCGGGATCTTTGCGAAAGGAATGCTCCGAAACTGTAGGAGAGAATGATCGTAAATATCGACCCTATCTTTGAGCTTCCAAAAGGGACTTTTCTCATGAAGATTCCGGGAGATAAAAAGTTTCTTGCTCATCATCCACTATGAGCTAGAACAAATCATCAAGTTCTCCCATACTGAGCAACTTGTTGAAACATCGGGAGACAGCCATTATGTCTTTTTGGGCATTGCCTGCACCTTCATAGCCGGCATTAAAAATTTTCTGGTGAAGTTCCGTCAGTGATGGCCATTTGTAGCCTCCACCACGACCTTTCAGTCGGCAGAAATAGGTGCTTTCCCGCATCAAGCAATAACGATCCGTCTGATTCATTTTATGTGTCATATTGGCCCGGTAGAATTCAGCCAATACTACATTCTCACTATATTGCAGGTTGAAAGCGAAGACATACATCGCTTGATCGAGCGCTTTATCAAAATGAGTTAAGGCTTCCTTTACAGCAACACCTTGCTCGATCATTTCTTCCGAAAGACCTGCTTTCTTCAATGCCTGAGGAGCTACATCCATACCTATCGGATTTATAATGTAGTCAGCTTCTTCGGTGAGCTCTCCTTTCTTGTCATACAATAGCCATGTAATATGAATTAATTTGGGCCAGCTGAAGGTATCTGTAAAGTCTGCTTTCCAATTCTTTGGTTGCCCGTTGGTCGATACATCATAGAGTAGAAACATGGTGCTAGATATTTTTGAGCTTTTTAACAACAGAAGCGGCAAGACCTTCAACAGTGCTGTAGGAGACATTGACACGCTGAAGTTCGTCAGAAATGGTAGGTGCATATGCAGCCCAGACATGGTAGTAACCCAAGTCATCAACCTCACAGTAGACACCCAAGGGAAGATGGCAGCCCCCTTGCAATTCTCTTAAAATTGTACGTTCGACATTGGTAAGGATGGCAGTTGCAGGCTGATGTACCTGACGAATCAACTTGTGGATATCCGCTCTATTACGCTTGATCTGATATGCCATGACACCTTGGGCCGGAGCGGGCACAAATTCCCGAGGGTGTAGTTTCACAACTCTATATCCACTTAGATCAAGGGCCAGTCTTGTGAGACCTGCAGCTGCGAGAATCACAGCATCAACCTCGCCGTCGTACATCTTTTTCAGCCTGGTTGGAACGTTTCCTCGAATGTCTCTCGCCTCCAGATCGGGTCGGATGGCGATGAGTTGGGCTTTACGCCGATTGGAAGATGTACCTACTACTGCCTGTTTTCTTAGCGATAGCAGCTGAGCCCGTTCAACTGCATCCGGACGGATGATGAGCCAGTCTGCAGGATCTGCTCGCTCTGAAACTCCGCCAATCGTCAAGGTCGAATCCATATCTGTGGGAAGATCCTTCATAGAATGTACTGCTACATCCACTTCCTCACTGATGAGGGCTTCCTCTAATTCCCTGGTGAAGAATCCCTTGCCCTCAATTTTATCGAAGGTAAGATGTTGCAGATGATCACCCTTTGTTTTGATGATCCTTAGGACTGCATCTACCCCTTGATCAACCAATTTATTTTTCAGATCGTTTGCCTGCCATAAGGCCAACTTACTGCCCCTTGTGCCTATGATAATCTGATTGACCAAGCCTTTTTTATTTTTGTGCTTTGGGCGAAGATAATATTTACCCTAAATGTGCTGAATAGTTGCTTCGCCAATGATCATAAATGAAATTAAGTATGAAAATCACTGCTGCGGCGTTGGCTCAGTTACTGGGAGGAGAGGTAGAAGGAAATGGGGAAGTCTTGGTGGATCGACCTGCTAGAATTGAGGATGCGACCCCTGGCAGTATTTCGTTCTTAGCAAATTCCAAATATGAAGCTTTTGCATACACGACACAGGCATCTATATTGCTGGTAGACCGGCAATTTAAACCGACCGATGAGATCACATTAACTTTGGTCAGAGTGGCCAACGTCTATGAAGCGATGGCAAAGTTGGCCGAAGCGTTTGACAGTAAAAACGAGCGCAAAGCGGGCATTTCGCCACATGCGATTATTCATGAAGGTGCTAAGGTCGATGAAACAGCGACGATCGGAGACTTTGTGGTGGTCATGCCAGGAGCAATTATTGGTCCTCGGAGTGAAGTTCATCCTTTTGTTTTTGTGGGGTCAGACTGTAGGGTCGGATCTGATTGTGTACTGCACAGTGGGGTGAAGCTCGAGTACGCCTCTCAGCTAGGAAACGAAGTGGTCATCCATGCCAATACAGTGATCGGAAGTGATGGCTTTGGTTTTGTAAAAACGGATGAGGGATATCAAAAGATGAAGCAATTGGGTAATGTGATTATTGAAGATCGAGTTGAGATCGGGGCCAATGCCGTCATAGATCGCGCTTCAATTGGTTCGACGATTATCAAGTATGGCGCCAAGTTGGACAATTTAATTCAAATTGCTCACAATGTGGAAATTGGCGCTCACACAGCCATTGCCGCCCAGGCAGGAGTTGCAGGTAGTTCGAAGATCGGAGATCATGTCTTGATTGGTGGTCAGGCAGGTGTGGTTGGTCACTTAAAAATTGCCGATGGTACCCAGGTGCAGGCACAAAGTGGAGTTACAAATTCTACCGAACCAGGTGAAAGGTTATATGGTTCACCCGCCATGGACTATACCAGCTATTTACGGTCCTATGCGGCATTCAAAAACTTTAGAAACATATTAAGAGATTTGCAGGCAACTCGACAACAGGTTAAGGCACTTGAAAACAGGCTCGACCAGTTGCGTTCGGAGCAGTAAAACCTGTATATTGTGGCCGAATGCCAGAATTGAAATCCGTGAATTCCAATCAACGAACCATCGTTCAATCTTGTAAGTTGGACGGTATTGGATTGCACACTGGGGAGCATGTAACAATGACTTTTCATGCTGCTGAGCCGGGTTATGGCATTAGATTCCGACGTGTTGACTTGCCTAATCAACCTGTGCTCGGAGTCGATGTTGGCAAAGTGGTTTCAACAAATAGAGGTACTACCATCAAGGAAGGGGCTGCTCAAGTGAGCACTGTTGAACATGTGCTAGCTGCTTTAGCGGGCCTCTGTATAGACAATGTTTTAATCGATATTGATGGACCCGAGGTGGCCATAATTGATGGCAGCGCTCAACCATTTGTTGAGATTTTACAATCTGCCGGTATTGAGCAACAAGACTTTGAACGTGAGTATTTTATCGTAGAGGAGCCGATTTCATTTCGAGATGAGGTCAGCGGCACTGAGATTGTCGCGTTGCCACATGATGGATTTGAGGTGACGGCCATGATAGATTTCGATTCTCCGATTTTGGGTAAGCAATATGCCTCGTTATCTGATATTCACAGCTTTGACAAAGATATAGCACCTGCACGAACTTTTGTCTTCCTTAGGGAATTGGAGCATCTTTATGGTCAGGATTTGATTAAAGGTGGAGATCTGGAAAATGCCGTCGTGATCGTGGATCGATTGATCACACAGGACGAACTCGATGTGCTGGCGAAAAAATTAGGCAAGCCCAAGATGAAGGTCGATAAGGAAGGTGTGCTGAACAACACGGATTTGCGGTATCGAAACGAGCCTGCCCGTCATAAGTTGCTAGATCTGATTGGAGATTTGGCCTTGATTGGTCGTCCAATCAAAGGTAAAATTATGGCAACCAAACCTGGCCATGCTGCCAATGTAGCGTTTGCCAGGCTACTGCGGGAACAATATAAACTGCAGCGAAAACTCAAGGGCAAGCCACGATATGATCCCAACAATGAGCCAATTCTGGATGTGGAGGGAGTTAAGAAGATGTTACCTCATCGGTATCCTTTTTTGTTGGTAGATAAGATTGTGGAACTTTCGGAAGACTATGTGGTAGGTATAAAAAACATTACTTACCAGGAGCATGTATTTCAAGGGCATTTCCCCAATAATCCGGTCTTTCCTGGAGTTATGATTGTTGAGGCTTTAGCTCAAACGGGAGGAATATTGGCATTGTCAAACGTGGACGATCCTACCGAGTGGGATACTTATTTCTTAAAAATTGAAAACACAAAGTTCAAATTTCGGGTTGTACCCGGAGATACGTTAATTCTTAAAATGGAACTGTTGTCGCCCATTCGAAGAGGCATCGTGCATATGCAGGGAACAGCCTATGTCGGTAACAAAATTGTAGCGGAGGGTGAATTGACGGCACAAATCATTAACCGTACAAAACTATGATCGTTAAAGAAAATGTTTTGATCCACCCGGGTGCCCGCATCGGTGAAAACGTTCACGTTGAACCTTTTGTCACCATTGCTGAAGATGTCATTATTGGAGACAATACATGGATTGGTCCGCATGTCACCATCTTAGCTGGGGTACGAATCGGCGATAACTGTAAGATCTTCCCAGGATCGGTGATTGGAGGTATTCCCCAGGATCTCAAGTTTAGAGGTGAAGATAGTATCGTGGTGATTGGAGACAATGTGACCATACGGGAATACTGTACCATAAACCGTGGTACAATGGCCAATTACAGCACGGAGATCCATGACAACTGCTTACTGATGGCCTATGTACACGTCGCCCACGATTGTGTGATACGTAAAAACTGTGTACTGGCGAACAATGTAAATCTTGCAGGCCATATTGAAATAGGTGCATATGCCATCCTCGGAGGATTGACTGCTGTGCACCAATTTGTGAAGATTGGTGAGCATAGTTTTGTCGGAGGTGGATCTCTAGTCAGGAAGGATATACCTCCCTTCGTGAAAGCTGCAAGAGAACCTTTGTCCTATGCAGGTATCAACTCAGTCGGTCTGCGCCGCAGGGGCTTTACCTCTGAACAAATCAATCACATTCAGGACATCTACAGGGTGCTGTTTGTGAAGGGATATAATACCAGTCAAGCACTGAAGATAGTAGAGACTGATATTAGAGCCACCAAGGAAAGGGACAGAATTCTCGAATTCATCTCCGAGGCCGATAGGGGCATCATTAAGGGTTTCAAAAAGCTCAATGGATGACCAATGGTCATTAGCCTAGCGGGAATTTCTAAGCGGTTTAGGACATGGATATTTAAGGACCTATCGTATCGCTTTGAATCTGATATCATTTACGGAATTGCTGGAAGTAACGGTAGTGGAAAGTCTACCCTGCTGCAGATTATTTCGGGGTTTATGACCCCCACCACCGGAGAGCTCACATATTCCAGAGGTAGCGCCAAACTACTCCCCGATGAATTTAATTGCACAATCTCATATGCGGCACCGTATGTATCGCTGGTTGAGGAGCTTACTGTGAGAGAGGCCATAGAATTTCAAAATCGCTGCAGGTCGAGGTCCCAGCAATTGTCAGCAGAGCAAGTACTTATCCAAGCAGAAATGGAAGGGGTACAGGACAGATATCTCAATCAATTGTCCTCAGGTATGATGCAACGGATTAAACTTGCACTGGCCATCATGTCTTCGTCGGAAGTACTGCTCTTAGATGAACCGACTAGTTTCCTAGATGAGAAGAGTCGCCAGTGGTTTGAAAAACAGTTGGAAAGGCATCGTAAAAATAGACTGGTTGTGATCGCCACCAATGATCCTAAAGACATTGGCTTATGTGCGGAGGTGTTGGATGTTGAGCAGTTTTCATCTGCTTGACAGAGTACAAGCTAAGAAACTCAGCATTATTCTGAAGTCCTTAGTTACCTTACTTCATCCCATCACGGATCTGTACCAAGCCCTTCTTAATACCTGCCAACTTATCCAGGACTTTCTTTTTTTGAACTAAAGAGCTTTTGCTGTTGCGAATTTCCTTCTTTGCTCCCTCGAGGGTAAAACCCTTCTCCTTTACCAGATGGTAAATGATATCCAATTGCTCGATGTTTTGCTTGGTAAAGCGGCGATCGCCCTTACTATTTTTATGTGGTTTGAGAATACTAAATTCGGACTCCCAGTATCTAATGAGCGATTTAGATACATCAAACATTTCGGCAACTTCGCCAATGGTATAATAAAGCTTAGTGAGCTCAGCTGTATTCCTATTCATGGTTCAGTGATTGGCTTCAAAGTAGTAAAAATAAATCACATCACAGATTTCCGCTGGAGCGGCCATATGCAGTCAAACGGGAACTTTGACAACATTTATAATAGGGATAGTAGCTGACCAATTTGCGGTGAATTTCAGATCGATCCAAGCATCAAAGGAGCTTCCTGCAAACCAACAAAGTAATTAAATTCTGTTGTGACAACTATTGCAAAGGACTGCAATTCGCAACTTCAAATGCAGGAACCCATCCCATACGTGAATTAGGTAGAATGTCAGCTTGCCTCAGGGAAAATGGAGTCGGAGATATCTAGTGTACCGTCTGGCAAATAACTACACAGTTTGGCATGTTCTTTTGCACCAACTCTTCACAACCAAAAACCTTACGTAGCAAAAGGGCTATGCTCGGTTTTGTTTCTACCGACGCTTCGGTCGGCATAGAGATTCGATCTGGCACAAAATAACTACCCCAAACTGCACATTTACTCACAAGACGATACACAAGTCTAATCAAAGGACTTATTGGCCTCAGATGCCATCTTGACCATATCCTCATATTCTTCAGGGGTAAGGCCATCCATGCAATAATGGATAGGATTGATCTGCCTTCCTTTATAGCGAATCTCGTAATGTAAATGTGGAGCGGTGGAAGTACCTGTATTTCCTACCGTTCCAATCACTTCACCTTTTTTGATTCTTTGGCCCTGCTTCACGTGGATATCCTTCAAATGCGCATAAAAGGATTTATAGCCATATCCGTGCTCTACGGTAATGTTGTTTCCATAGCCACTCTTTTCCTTGCGAATCTTAATGATTTTACCATCGCCGGTAGCACGCACTTTAGTGCCGGGAGGTGAGGTGAAATCGAGACCTGCATGCATGCGTGGAATCTTATGAATGGGGTGCAAGCGCATGCCAAAACCTGATAAGTGCTTGATGTTTCTTTTTAGGCGATCAGACCGAATGGGTTTGATCGACGGAATGGAGTTTAAATACTTTTCTTTTTCTCCAGCCATAAATTCCAGTGAATCCAGCGATCTAGACTGCAGGGCCAATCTTCTTGCCAGTAAATCGGCTTTCTCTAATGTGCCCAATAAGAGGTCTCCTGAATTCTGATATTGAGTGATTTCAGAATAGGGATCGTGACCACCGATCCCAGCACTCCATACATCTTCATTGATGGGATCCATACCAAAAATCATGCGATGTACACTGGCATCACGATCTTGCACATTTACGAGCACCTTATTCATCATGTCCAGATGTTCATTCAGGCTTGAATATTTGATCTTCATTTGATCAATTTCACGCATGAGCATCTGTTCCTTAGGGGATGGATAGAATTCCAACACGGCGTAAGTCAATCCAGCTGCAAAAACACAAACAATAGTGAAGAATCCCAAGATTTGAAAGAGCCTCTTAGAAACTGGAGCTTTGTACTGCTCAAAAGTTAGGCTTTTGGGATTGTAAACAAACTTTTCCTTTTTCATTCAGATAAGGCTTTATCCCTCTAAATAAGTAATTTTGATGCCAGTTTTGGATAGTTCGTGACGGGATGGTGCAAAAGTAATGACGAATGCCATAGAATCCAAATCTTATTTTCCATTTATTTAGTTCACTCACTGCCGATTTTCGGTCATCGATCTTTTTATGAAAGCCAAGCAGATCAGACAACAGTTTTTTGACTTTTTCCAGTCTAAGGAACATAAGATTGTATCATCAGCTCCCATTGTTAACCATGGAGATCCCAGTTTGTTGTTTATCAACGCTGGAATGAATCCATTCAAGGACTTTTTCCTCGGAAACAAAGTGGCCAAGGATAGCCGTATTGCGGATACCCAGAAATGCCTAAGGGTCTCCGGAAAGCACAACGATTTGGAAGAAGTGGGTGTGGATAGTTACCACCACACCATGTTCGAGATGTTGGGTAATTGGTCATTCGGTGATTATTTCAAGATAGAGGCGATTGCATGGGCATGGGAGCTACTAACCAGCGTATATGGCATAGATCAAGATAGACTTTATGTGACCATATTTGAGGGAGATCAAGCCGACGGATTAGCGGCAGACGCAGAAGCAGTAGAAGAGTGGAGCAAGTGGATCGGTAAAGCCAGGATCCTTCCATTTGGCAAAAAAGATAACTTTTGGGAAATGGGTGACACGGGTCCTTGCGGTCCCTGTTCGGAAATTCATATTGATTTGCGATCACAGGAGGACCGAGTTGCGACCCCTGCTAAAGACTTGATCAATCAGGACCATCCACTGGTGGTAGAAATCTGGAACCTCGTTTTTATTCAATACGACCGCAAAGCTAATGGATCCTTGTCCCCATTGCCAGCCAAACACATTGATACCGGAATGGGCTTCGAAAGGTTATGTATGGCCTTACAAGGTAAACAGTCCAACTATGATACGGACCTCTTCACTCCGTACTTAGCATTTCTCGAAGAGCATACGGGTATCACATATTCGGGCTCCTATGATCAAGATGCCAAGGCGGACATGGCCATGCGGGTGGTAGCAGATCATGTACGGGCAGTTTGTTTTACCGTGGCTGATGGGGTGCTCCCAAGCAACACTGGTGCTGGTTATGTAATAAGGCGAATACTACGAAGAGCAGTACGCTACTACTATTCTTTCCTGAATACAAAACAACCTTTACTCCATCTCTTGGTGCCCTTGGTTGCCGAGTCCTTTAGGGATATTTTTCCTGAAATTGGCCAGCAAGAAGCTTTCATATCGAAGGTGGTTTTAGAGGAGGAGAAATCGTTTTTGCATACCCTTGCGGCCGGATTAAAAAGATTAGACCAACTCAATCCTACCAACAATGTAATTGATGGTGCACAGGCTTTCGAGCTTTACGATACATTCGGATTTCCGATCGACTTGACACGATTGATAGCGCAAGAAAAGGGCTGGCAGATCGACCAGCAAGGATTTGAGCAGGCACTTTCACAACAGCGGAATAGGTCAAAAGCGGATGCTCAGAAGGAAGTAGGAGATTGGGTGGAAATCACGCCGAAAACTGAGTTCGATTTTGTGGGCTATGATCAACTAATGATCCAGGATGCACACATCGTCAAATACAGAACGATCAGGATAAAGAACAAGGACCAATACCAACTCGTTCTGGACCGCTCTCCCTTCTATGCCGAAGGCGGAGGCCAAATCGGAGATACCGGTAATATATTAATCGATGATGAGGTGATCGAAGTACTGGATACAGTCAAAGAAAACGATCTGTTCATTCATATTGTCGATAAATTGCCCAAGCAAGTAGAGGGCAAAGTTCGGGCACAAGTGGCAGCTGACAGAAGAGCTGCCATAGAGAACAATCATTCGGCCACCCACCTCTTGCATGCTGCTCTGCGTAGCGTGTTAGGTTCACATGTGAGTCAGAAAGGATCTCTAGTAAGCGACAAGCACTTGCGGTTCGATTTCTCACATTTTCAGAAACTTACTCCCCAAGAACTTAGTAACATCGAGCAGATTGTCAATAAAAAGATTAGGGCCAATATAGATATGCAGGAGGCTCGGAGCATACCACTGGTAGAGGCAGAGCAAGCTGGAGCTATGATGCTCTTTGGCGAAAAATATGGCGAAAAAGTGCGGATGATCACGTTCGATCCAGACTTTTCCCGAGAGCTCTGTGGGGGATGTCATGTTGCTGCCACCGGCAATATTGGGTTTTTCAAGGTGGTCGGAGAAAGTGCCATAGCTGCTGGTGTACGCAGGATAGAGGCACTTACTGGGCAAGCAGCAGAGCAATACATAAGTGATCAACTTGCAGAGCTAAGCAGCATCAAAAAATTGTTGAAAAGTCCGACTAGCCCCGCTGCACAGGTATCTTCTCTGCAGCAAGAATGCAAGCAATTGCAAAAAGCGCTGGAAAAGTCACAACAAGAGCAGGTAGGTGGTATGAAAGATGGTTTGAAGCAGAAATTTGAAGAAGTGGATGGAATCAATGTACTAATTTCCAAAATCGAAGGGGCAGATAGTAAAGCCCTCAAACAGTTGGGCTATCAATTGGAGAAAGAAGTAGGCAATGCCTTTATTGTATTTGGAAGTCAAAGTAGCGGTAAAGCACAATTGATGGTCATCATCAGCGAAGCGCTCACTAAGTCGCGACAACTACATGCCGGCAACATAGTTAAGTCATTGGCTAAGGAGATAAAGGGTGGTGGTGGAGGACAACCATTCTTTGCCACTGCAGGAGGTAAAGATGCTACTGGATTGGATCGAGCACTAGCACAAGCAAAAGACCATTTGACTTCTATGTAGTTGGTCTGGATAAAACACCCCAGTATCCACAAAGCATAGAAGCGGAAAAACCACTTAATGACGACTGATTTAGCATTGCGAGACATCACACTACGCTCTCATATCTGGGATGCGAGGGGCAAGCCTAAGGGAATAGTCATGATCGTGCACGGCATCGCTGAACACATGGGGCGGTACGAACATGTAGCACAACACCTCAGGGCAAATGGTTTCTTGGTGGCGTCATATGATCAAAGAGGCCACGGAAAGTCTGGCGGTGAAAGGGCGTACATCGATGATTGGGACCAGTACCTTGATGATTTAAAAGTGTGGCATAAACACCTGCAAGTTGCATACACAGGATTACCGTTCTTCTTCTTTAGTCATAGTCTGGGAGGCCTTGTCGTATTCCACTATCTAGTGAGGGATGAACCGGACATTGATGGTGCTGTCTTTTCGGCACCTGCATTGAAAGTCAGTGAAGATATCTCCCCTTTCTTGCAGAAAATAGCGCCACTGTTGGGACGTCTATTTCCCAAACTAAAAGCCATGAAGATCAATGTGCAACACATATCTAGAGATCCTCAAGTAGTTGCGGACTATGTAAATGATCCATTAGTATATTCGGGTGGGATCTATGCCAAGACTGGTGCTGTGGTATTGACAGCGACAAAACAAGTGGCTGGATTGCTTGCCAGATTTCAGGCTCCCTTCCTGGTGATGCAAGGTAGCAATGATAAACTAACAGACCCGGCGGCGAGCGAGGCTTTCTACCGGGAGGCTACCAGCTCTGATAAACAGTTTCGCGAATTTCCCGGTCTTTACCACGAGCTGGTTAATGAACCGGAGAAAGATAAGGTCTTGAAAATCGTTACGGATTGGCTCAATGCCAGGATATAAATAGGGCCTGTCCAAGGTATGCACACATTGAAAGATTGTAAGCAGTCCAAATTGTGATGCCTAATCTTCCAAAAGCACTAAGAGGTTCTTTCTAAGCACTTGCTGAAATTGCTCTCTGGAAATGAGGCTAGCACCTAGTGACCTCAAGTGAGGCGTATCCTGCTGACAATCTATGAGCCAACAGCCTTTGTTTTCAAGTTGCTGCACGAAGTGAATGAATCCATATTTGGAGGTATTAGGCAGCAAGCTGAACATCGACTCTCCAAAGAACATGTTACCAAGCAAGATCCCGTAGAGACCTCCTACCAAGTCTTTGCCAGACCACACCTCTACTGAGTGTGCATATCCAAGGTGATGCAGTTTAATATATGCATCCACCATGTAACTGGTTATCCAAGTACCGTGTTGGCCGGCTCTGGTCGTCTCTTTACAATGCTTGATCACCTGCGCAAACTCACGGTTAAAGGTGACCTGGTAGGGCTTTTTTCGCAAGACTGAACGCATGCTTTTGTGAATAATCAGATCTTTGGGATACAGCACACATCTGGGATCCGGCGACCACCACAAAATGTCTTCGCCCTCTTGATACCAGGGAAAAATCCCAAAGTGATAGGCCATCAGGAGTCTGGTGCTGGAGAGGTCTCCTCCGATGGCTAGCAATCCTTCCTTACCAGCTGCCAATGGATGTGGAAAAACCATTATGCGAAGGGTACTAGCTTACGATTTCCTCTATTACAGCAGAAAGACCCCGATCTATCAGGGCATCTTTCTTAGGCTTTAGGGCTTCAAAGGAGTCGGTCTTGACTGTTGCTTTACCTTTAAAATGAATCAACAGTGACAGCTGCTCCGCTTGAGCCTGAGTATGTTGTAAGATTTCAATCAGGCATTCTATGACCCAATCAAAGGTGTTGACATCGTCATTATGAACAATCAGAGCTGAAAAGCTGCCAGTACCAACACCCTTTTCGGTTTCGACGTACTCTTCGGTCTCGTGTGAAAGCTCTGTCAACATTGCTGTTAGCGTTTTAACTCAATTGTCGTAGGGTCTGTTTAACCTGAGCAAAATTAGGCATTTCTCCGGGGTTGTCCAGGATTTCCGCATGTCGAATGATCCCTTCCTTGTCAATTACAAATACGGATCTTTTTGAGACACCTTTCATTTCAAGGCCAAAGTCTTCGTGCAATGCTCCATAACTTCGACTGGTTTCTTTGTTGAAGTCTGACAGCAGCGGAAAGTTGTATCCTTGGGTTTCACGAAATGCCCGCAGGGCATAAAGGCTATCCACGGAAACACCTAGAATCTGAGCATCCAAATCTTCATATTGAGCCAATTCATCACGAAGATGACACAGCTCTTTGGTGCAAACCGAACTGAATGCCAGGGGAAAGAAAACCAAAACAACCTGTCGGCCACGAAAACTGTCGAGTGCCACCTTTTCTTTGTCTTGGTCTCTAAGTGTAAATAAAGGAGCTTTCTCACCAATCAATACTTCCATATACAGGATTATCTTTAGGGATTTCTGATGCTAACCAATACTGTAAAAGTACTAAAATACTCATATGCTTAGCCCGATACAGCGATCACATGTGCGTCTTCACATCGCCATACTTCTGTTCGGGCTAAGTGCCGTGTTAGGAGATTTGATTTCACTGAATGCAGCTCCATTGGTGCTGTGGAGACTGCTTATTGCTGGCTTTATCATGGGCTTCTTTCTTTGGTTAACAACTCGATGGTCCGTGATACGTGGATTATCCATTCAGGTGATCCTGGTACTGGTGTTAGTTGGAATTTTGCTGTCGGTACACTGGGTGGCTTTTTTTGCTTCTATCAAGTCTGCCAATGCTTCGGTGGCCCTCGTCTGTCTGGCCACTACCTCTTTTTTTACTGCTCTACTTGAGCCGATTTTCTTTGGAAATGCTATCAACAAGAACCAAGTATTATGGTCACTACTGGTAGTGCCGGGAATGGCTATGGTCGTAGGTGGGATCGCTGACCACATGCTGGGGGGCATCTGGTGGGGGCTTTTATCCGCATTCCTGCTTGCAGTAATTGGTGTCCTAAATAAGAAATGGGTTTGGGTAGCCTCCCCATTGACCATCAGTTTTGTGGAAGTTTCAGCGGGTTGTCTATTTATCGGATTGTGGTTGCTGCTTACTCATCAACCCGATGAAGCATGGCTCCCTAAAGGGAGTGATTGGATTTCATTGCTGGTACTAGCGGTTGGGTGTACTGTCTTAGGTCAAGTACTGGCGCTAAGTGCACTGCGATTTCTTTCAGCTTTTACGAGCATGATTGCACTCAATTTGGAACCCATCTACGGAATCGTCTTAGCCCATTTCTGGCTAAGTGAGGGACGAGAGCTTGGTGGCTTGTTCTATGCTGGTCTACTACTGATATTGGCGGCTATCTTTATTCCACCTATATTCAATGCCAGAAAATCGATCCAAGTTGGGGAAACAGCAGAAGATAATGGACTACATAGCGGCACACACCACACCGCAGGATGAGCGACTACTTCAGCTGGAGCGAAGTACACATTTGCAAACATTGGCCCCTCAGATGATCTCCGGCCACATCCAGGGACGCCTGTTGAGCATGATCAGTCGAATGATAGGACCATCGACCATACTTGAGATCGGCACTTTTACCGGATATTCTGCCCTATGCCTGGCCGAGGGATTGGCGGAAGGAGGAGTTTTGCATACGATAGAAGGTAATCGAGAATACCAACATCTGATCAAAAAGGCATTTGCAGACATACAGCCGATTGGCAAGATCCAAGTTCATTTTGGTGATGCTTTGGACATCATACCAAAAATGACAGAGACCTTTGATCTTGTATTTATTGATGCAGCAAAACAGCAATATGTAGCATTCTATCATGCGGCGATTGACAAAATGAAGAGTGGTGGATACCTCCTGGCAGATAATGTGCTGTGGAGCGGAAAGGTCGCAGACCTGGCAAAGGATGAAGATACCAAGGCAATCTGTGCCTTCAACTCAATGGTGCAGGATGATCCGAGGGTCGAAAACCTTATTTTACCGGTAAGGGATGGGATGATGATATGTCGAAAAAGATAGTTTTTGATAAGGACTGCTACAGATCCTTATGCAGGGACATGGGAGATGATCTGCCAATTTTTTATCGGGATTGGTGGCTTGACGCTGTCTGTGGGCAAGGGGAATGGGAGGTCATGCTTTACTTAGAAGACCCCCAAGTCGTGGCCATTTACACCATCTACAGCAAACGCAAGGGGCCATTCACCTATGTATCGATGCCTCCATTGACTAAGTTCATGGGCCCATACATGATCAAGCCATTTAGCCAGCGCAAGCAGCAAAAGATCCTATCTAAGATGGTTGATGCCCTTCCTAGATATATTGGCTTTGACCAGACCATGCATTACCAAGTGAAGAATTGGTTGCCTTTCTACTGGGCTGGCTATCATCAAAATACGAGGTACTCATTTGTACTCCCGGACATCGGCGATCTTGATGGTATTTGGAAGGGTATATCAACTGACTATCGAAATAACAAGATTAAAAAAGCTTCTGAGCAGCTAGCCATGAAGTATGATCTAGAAACAGATCTTTTGATTTCCATTTTCGCAGCTCCATTTGAAAGGCAACAGACCACCATGCCCATTCAAGCATCTACCATGAAGCGCCTCTTTGCAGCATGCGCACAGCACGATTGTGGACAGAGCTTCTACATAGAAGATCAACAGGGTGAAGTACATGCGGCACTTTATCTACTGTGGGACAAAGACACCGCATATTTATTACTTTCCGGCGAAAGTCAACAATGGAGATCTAGCGGGGGAGGGGTGCTACTCACTTGGTGTGCCATCAAACATGCCAGCACAGTGTTGAGGTGCCATAAATTTGACTTTCTTGGAGGGATGAGTGAGAACTTAGAACGTACTCGGCGTCAGTTTGGGGCGGTGCCCAGATCCTACCATTACATTAAGAAGTGGCGTGGGCCATTCTGGTGGATATCTCATGTGCGCAGGTAAGATTTTGGTCTGAATTATCTTGAGTGGTACTTGGCCTATGTTTTAGCGGCTGGTCTTCTTTATTTTTAATTGCATGGGTCCTGTTTGTCAAGCGCTTAAAAACTTCATTGGATTGTAGGACAAAGACAATCTTTTTTGCCATATTAGGCGCTGATACTGCCACGGCCTGATTGTTTGCAACGGGTCTACTTTGTTATTTTAAGGGATTTACACTATCCTTTTTCCAGGGTCTCTACTAAGTAGTTGGCCCTATTGGAAGTCTTTGGGAGAGATCACCGATGTATGCTCTTTTGTCGTCGCAGAATCAGTATGGTTAATACAGAATGATGTTTTGCGTAACCGTAGACAACAGCTATAAATTTTGAAGTTGCAAAAAAGAACAGCACTTCTCAATGTTGTATCGTTTGGTATATGCATGACTAAGTACTTAAATTAGGAGATAACTAACTGAATCAATAATCAAACATTAATAACATTATGAAGAATAAGCTACTTAAAAGACTTATTACTTTGTCCCAAGGAGCTTGCCTAGTGGCACTGCTTCAGTTGGTCTTCGTCAGTCAAATATCGGCCGATGCCGATACGCGGCCTGATGAGCAGACCATTACTGGAACGGTGACTGCCCAAGATGGCGAGACCCTGATCGGGGTGAATATTCTGGTCAAAGGCACCAGTATTGGAGCGGCCACAGATTTTGAGGGCAGGTACTCCATCGTTGCACCTGATGATGCAACAACTTTGGTATTTTCCTACACAGGTTACAATACCATGGAAATCGAAATCGATGGCAGATCTACCGTTGATGTAATCTTGGCTGAGAACGTTGCCCAATTGGGTGAGGTAGTGGTTACAGCCTTGGGTATCGAAAAAGATCAAAAGACATTGGGCTATGCAGTATCCCGAATTAAACCTGAGGCACTTACCGAGAACAGGTCCACAAAGTTTATGGATGTACTTCAAGGTAAAGTAGCCGGGGTGAACATCACCAGCTTGGGCTCAGGACCTCAGGGAAGTAGCAAAATCCGTATTCGCGGTGTTTCATCTTTTGGAGGTAACAATTCTCCCCTCGTGGTGGTCAATGGGGTGCCCATTGACAACAGCAACTTCGGTGTACAGCGAGGAAGTAATAGTGTGGGTTCGAATAGACGTTCTGATAGTGGGGATGGACTCAGCAGCATCAACCCCGATGACATCGAGTCCATGACCGTATTGAAAGGCGGTGCGGCTTCTGCCCTTTATGGTGCCAGAGCAAAAGATGGAGTGATCATGATCACCACCAAGAATCGATCCGATGGTACTGGATTGCAAGTGGAGTTCAATTCGAACTTCACCCACGATACACCACTTGATTTTACAGATTACCAGTACGAGTATGGACAAGGTGAAGGCGGGGTTCGACCCACTTCACCAGGACCTACCTCCGGAGTTTGGAGTTTTGGTGAAAGAATGGGCGGGACACACATTTTATTTGATGGTCTCACTGTACCTTATGAAGCACAACCAAATAAGGTGCGAGAATATTACCGTAATGGCTTCCAGTGGAACAACACAATAAAAATCTCTACCGGTGGAGAAAACGGCGGTATGAGCTTATCGCTTTCCAATTTGAACGCTGATGCCATCCTACCCGGATCAGAATATGAACGGCAGAATGTAAACTTTGGTTTTACTCAGACTTCAGGCAGACTAACTGTTTCTGCAAACATCAATTATGCTCATGAAGTAAGAACCAATCCTCCTAATATTGCTGAGCAGGATTACAGTCCAGTGGTTATTTACACATTGTCATCTTCTATGCCCATGGATGTATTGCGGGACAATGCCTTTGATGAAAATGGCGATGAAATAAAGTATTCGCGTTTTACCAATCGGACCAATCCCTATTTTTCTCTATCTCGCTTTGAGAATAACGTCAGGGATCGGGTTTATGGAAACTTAACAGCCAGATATAACCTCACCGACTGGTTATTTATTCAAGGTCGTGTAGGACAAGATTATTATACCCGTGATGTGGAGTATAATCTACCACATGGATCTCAGCGACAGTCTTCGCCACCTCCGGGGTTTCAAAATGGATACTATGTGCAAGATATTCGCCGATTCCGCGAAGTCAATGCTGACTTCCTAATTGGTGCCAATAAGGAATTTGGTGATATTGGTATTAACGTGAATGCTGGGGGTAACCAAATGTATCGACGTAATGACATTAACACTGAGCAAGGTCAACTTTTCTTTTCCAGGGATCTCTATTCCATTGGCAATGCCAGTATAGTCACACCAAACTATACGATTTCTGAGCGTCAAGTGAATTCATTGTATGGTTCGGCAGAAATCAATTATAAGCGCTATCTGTTTTTAAATGCTACGGTGCGAAACGATTGGTTTTCTACTCTGGCTCCTGCCAATAGAAGTATCTTATATCCATCGGTGACCGGTAGCTTTGTGTTCTCTGATGCCATGGCCAATGCGCCTTCTTGGTTATCATTTGGAAAGATCCGATTGGCTTATGCGGAGGTGGGTAGCGATACCGATGTGGCACCTTACGCCGACAACTTGTTCTACAGGATTAGTCCGCAGTCTTTTGGTGGCATACCGGTAGGTAGCATTAATGCCAACACCATTCCCAATCCTGATCTTAGACCCATGCGGGTCACCGAAAAGGAGATCGGCCTTGAGCTGGTACTGTTCAATAACCTGCGTTTCGAAATGTCATATTATGACAAACTATCTTCTGATCAGATCTTGAGCCGACAGGTATCTAATGCTTCTGGTTATAGTAGTGAGCTAATCAATGTAGGAGAAAGTAAAAATCAGGGAGTTGAGGCTTTGATCAGCTTCTCACCGATTAAGACGAAAAATTTGACGTGGGATTTCTCTGTAAATGCCACACACAACACTTCTGAAGTACTTAGCTTAGGGGAGAGCGTGGATGATGAGTTTATACGTGTTGGAACGGCGGATTTTCATGGAGAACTGAGACAGGTAGTTGGCAAGCCGATGGCACAGCTGTATGGTTGGGGATATCGACGCGATGCCAATGGAAATCAGGTGTTCAATACCAATACTGGTCGACCTGAGCGCTCTACAGAGCAGCTTAACTATGGATCAGCACTGCCTACGTGGTGGGGTGGTATCACCAATGGGTTGAACTACAAAGGCATTACCTTTTCTTTCTTGATAGACTTCAAATTGGGTCACAAGATGATCTCGGGCACGCATACCAATGCTTATCGTCATGGCCTCGACAAAGAAACCTTGGTGGGTAGAGAGCAGGGATTTGTTGTAGGAGAAGGCGTGAACAATGAAGGGCAACCCAATACTACGCAGACACCGGTACAGACTTTCTATGAGACGATTCGTAGCTTTAGAATGTCCGAGCAGTCCGTATTTAATGCAGGTTCTTGGCAGCTGCGACAGATTACTCTGGGATATGACTTTACCAAACTCATTCCCGAGAATAAAGTGATCCGTGGTGCACGTCTAAGTCTGGTAGCTAACAACGTAGCTGTTTTGAAGAAGTGGGTACCTCACCTGCATCCAAATCAAAACGGCATCCTCGCTGACAGCAGTGAAGGCCTGGAAGCTACCGGTCTTCCGGTAACCAGAAGCCTTGGTTTTAACTTGAATGTCAAGTTTTAAATTAGGAAAACCATTTTTTATAGTAAATCAAGAATTTGAAAAAAATGAAGATCAATAATAAATATATCATGGTGGCCTTCATGGCCTTATTCGTGCTGATATCGTGCGAGGAGGGTTTTGATGAGCTGAATACCAATCCGGTGCGGTTGACGTCGGTAGATCCATCCTTTCAATTGAATGATGCGATCATCGCTAGTACGCCGACCTATAACAATTTGACCTACGAGACCACGATTGTTCGCCAGATGTTTACACCATTTACAGGTGTAGGTACAGGTGCAAACCTTAATCAGGACAACAGATCTCAGACACAACAAAATTGGAATCGCGTGTATCCAAATACCATCAAGGAATTGGTGGATGGAATAGAGCGCAACAAGGAGGATCCAGAATTGAGCAACATCGTGAATATGATGCGCATATGGAAAGCTTGGGCGGCGATATGGGCAACGGATACATATGGAGATGTACCTTACACTGAAGCTGGCCTAGGTTTTTTGGAAGGAATTTCCTTTCCAGTGTATGATACTCAGCAGAGCATTTACGATAATGTCTTGAACGAGCTTTCCGCGGCAGTAGGCGCCCTGGATGAAAATAAACGTATTGCTGACCAGGATATCTTCTACGGTGGTGACGTCGATATGTGGAGGCGATTAGGTAGATCTATTATGTTAAGGGCGGCAATGCGTCTGGTAAAGGTGGATGCTGGTAAGGCACAAACTTTTGCCAGTCAGGCTATTTCTGGTGGATTGATGGAGTCCAATGACAATAATGCTGTCGTCCGCCATAATCCCAACTATCGAAATCCAGTCGGTACCAATCTCAATGGCGGTCAGGCTCCATTCTACTATATGGATAGGGAGTTTGTCAACTACTTGAAGGACCGTAATGATCCACGACTCACTCGAATTGCCGTACGCTACATTGGTGCTAAGCAGGAAGGTGATCAAGTAGAAGCAAATGCTGACCGAAGCTTTGATGCTCAGGTGGGCATACCGCAAGGTTTTGACGTATCTGATATCAATCCTCAGGCAGAATCAGAAGGACTAGCCAGTCTGTATGATTACAGCCAATTGGACCGTAACCGTTTGGGTGGCCCCGAAGCACCCAGTTTCCTCGTCACCTACGCACAGACACTCCTGCTCAAAACGGAAGCCATTGTGCGCGGTTGGGCAAGTGGCGACGCCGCTGCTGAATACGCGGCTGCAATCAGAGCCAATATGGAGCAGTTTAGCGATTGGCCGGGTGATACAGACATCTCCACGGAAGAAATAGATGCCTATATTGCTGCCAATCCATTAGTGGCTGATGGAACCGAAATTGAGCAAATCAATGGACAATATTGGATTGCCTCATTATTGAACGGTCCCGAAGCCTGGGCCAATTGGCGTCGGAGTGGATTTCCAGTTCTTGAACCAAATCCTTATCCAGGAAATGATTTGAATGGTGAGCCATTTATCCGAAGATTGACCTATCCGGATCCAGAGTATACGGTAAACAGACCCAATCTGGATGCTGCCGTTTCTCGTCAAGGTGCTGATGCCCTTAGCACCAGAGTATGGTGGGATGTGAATTAGAAGACACCTTTAATTAGGGAAATGAAGAAAGAGCCGGTCTACTGAGATGGAGTAGGCCGGCTTTTTAACTTAAAAATGGTACACGGGCCAGGATAACACCTCAATCGGCACAAACAAAACAAAATGTCAGGGTGAACGTAGCTTCAGCGAAGTCGAATCCCAAGATTCACACAATCTAAAGGTAGTTAGGTTTCAGGTTTTAGGTTGTCGCTGTTCGAATGCAGCGGCACATATATTGCGCCGTAATCAAGCCAAGCTTGGAATCCCGGTACAATTAAAAATAAAAAGGTCAGGGTGAGCGTAGCTTTAGCGAAGTCGAATCCCGGGATGCAGACAGCCCAGGGTGTTGAGGTATTGAGGTTTTAGGGTGTTAAGGTTGTAGGTGTTTTGGTAATTGGGTTTGTGTAAAATAAGTCCCAACGGTAGCGGTGCATATGATTGCGCCGAAATTGCAATCACGGCGATCGCAGGTAAGGGAACCTGCGCTCTCCTTCCAAACAAGCTGGTTGGTCATCACCGAGAGCGCAGCATCCTTTTGCTGCGATCCCTACATGGAGCAGCTAAAAAATCTAATGTCAGGGTGAGCGTAGCTTTAGCGAAGTCGAATCCCGTGATTCACCCAATTGAAGGTAATTAGGTTTTAGGTCGTATAGGTCAGCGGTAGCGGTGCATATCATTGCGCCGTAATTGAAAAACGAATTCTACGGATGTAAAGGTGTTATGGTAATTGGTTTGCATCAATTAAGTCCCAAAGGGTAGCGGCACATATGATTGCGTCGTAATTGCAATCAAGGCGATCGCAGGTAAGGGAACCTGCGCTCTCCTTCCAAACAAGTTGGTTGGTCATCACCGAGAGCGCAGCATCCTTTTACTGCGATCCCTACATGGAACAGCCAAAAATCAAAGGTCAGGGTGAGCGTAGCTTTAGCGAAGTCGAATCCCGTGATTAACCCAATTGAAGTATTAAGGTGTTCAGGTTTTAGTCGTCGCAGACCGAATGTAGCGGCACATATGATTGCGCCGAAATTGCAATCACGGCGATCGCAGGTAAGGGAACCTGCGCTCTCATTCCAAACAAGCTGGTTGGTCATCACCGAGAGCGCAGTATCCTTTTACTGCGATCCTTACATGGAGCAGCTAAAAATCTAAGGTCAGGGTCAGCGTAGCTTTAGCGAAGTCGAATCCCGTGATTCACCCAATTGAAGGTAATTAGGTTTTAGGTCGTACAGGTCAGCGGTAGCGGTGCATATCATTGCACCGCATCGACCAGGCAT
Organism: Saprospiraceae bacterium; assembly: GCA_013001595.1. Lineage (GTDB taxonomy): Bacteria > Bacteroidota > Bacteroidia > Chitinophagales > Saprospiraceae > JABDMH01. Next base: position 110,010 of record JABDMH010000096.1, read on the forward strand.
TAAGTTACGATCACATATGATTGTGCCGTAATTAAATCAAGCATGGTCTACTAGTGTAATTTGTCCACTGAAATATTAGCAATTATTCTAAGCCCTCTTGGCCTAATACTGCGTTACAAATCCTCGCCAGGACTACGGCCCTGCCTACGTTTTGATGCCTTGTCTTAGGCCAAGATCATTTTAGAATTATCTACATAATCTCAATGGACAGAGTACTAGGTAAAAGCACAATCGGCATCACCATCTTGAATCGAAACGACTTGGTCCGCATCGAATTGAGTGAAGACTGTGGAAATGATGTAGTGGCGCTGCATCTTTCTAGTATGCAGCGCTGGGTAATGGTCGTTTGTGAAAAGGCGTACCAAACGTGGGTGAAAGAAGGTACATGTGCTAATCTTCCATTTGATGAGGTGGTGTGCAATGCAGGTCTTTACTTCCTTTTCACCCGATTCGTCAAAATAGCAGTAGGGTATTTTAAGGTGCCGATCACGAATGGCAAACATCAGAAAGGCTACGCAATTTCCGGCATCATCTGACAAGGTTAAGGGAACAAAACGAAATCGTTTGGCTATGGAGGAGAAGTGATACTTTTCACTCTCTCCGTCTGAGGCAGACTGCTGCTTTATCCAGGGATGAGATAGTATCCAATTTAATTCTGCTTGACCCCTTCTGAATATCTCCGCTGTTTTGGTTGTAGCCATAAACTGCATGATTTCTTGATCAATTTCCTCGTGATAAGTGATGCTACTTCCCCCAATGCGCCTGCCAAATAGGAAACGCAGATCCAGGAAGAGGTTGACCAATTTATCCAAGCCTTTCCATAATCCAGCAAGTTCTGCAAATCGTGGTCCCTTTGGAGGAAGCAGCTTGGCGAAATCCGATCGTATGTATAGGCGCATACCATCAATCTTTTGCAGGTCCTTAAAGGCACCAAGCTTATCGTAAAGTCGTTGTGCAGGATAGGTAAATTCAGTGACCAGTATTTTGCGACCATAGGCATCTAAAGCC
>JABDMH010000108.1 GCA_013001595.1 Saprospiraceae bacterium
GGGTAGGCCCTCACCCTGCATTCCGGTAAGGTAGTAAGACCATGGCTCTAGTTTGCTTTCATATAAGGCATCGCACTGAGGCCTGACTTGCAATACGACCGCATTATAATTATGCTGTTCGAGAAGCTCAAGTAATTTGATGGCCTCCATTTTTTGGGAATCCACAGGTAAACCTGGCCTGCTCGGCCAGTTTATGTTCGCAACACTAGCCACCCACGCCGCCCTAAATTCCTGTGGGATTTCTGATGAAGACTTTTCCATTACAATCGGCTGTGCCATCTTGCAGCCCATTAGTAGTAATAGAATAGTAAATACACTTGTGTATAGATTGAACCATTTCATAGAGGTTGCAAGTTACTATTATAGCTTCTCCTAGGGTACTTGCGAAGGATTGAAAAGAGGCGCTAGCCGTGAGTTTTTTCGAAGACAATCGTGATGGCAGTTTCCTAGTGGGCTGTCACATTCTGATGAGTAGTATCAATTGGAATTATTTTGTGGCAGATCAAAGAAGCAATAACGCACATAACCTTAGCTATGTAAGGATATTGATGATGAAGAGCTGGCGCAAAAGAAACCAATTGATACGCTTACTGTGAGTGTTACAGCCCACATGGGCGCCTGCATTTTTCATATCTTCATCATGATCATTAAAATCTTTTCTATGAAATTTGGCATAGTTGTCCTGATCTTTTTTTCGTCTTTATTGACATCACTAGCACAACCTTTAGCATTTCAACCCCTCTTCAACGGTGTAGACCTAACCGGCTGGGTTGATGTGAATACCTCTCCTGAAACCTGGAGGGTAGAAGACAGTATGATCATCTGCACTGGTAAACCTATTGGAGTGATGCGTACAGATAGACAATATGAAAATTTTATTATTGAAATCGAGTGGCGCCATATGGAGGCTGGAGGAAATTCCGGAATGTTCATTTGGAGTGAGGGGACACAATTTGCACCTGATGAACCACTCACTAAGGCTATGGAAGTGCAAATGCTCGAACTAGAATGGGCTGTGATCCATGACCGTACTGATGCATATGTGCATGGGGAGTTGTTTCCTACGATGGGTATGACCGCCATTCCTGATAATGCTAGAGGTTCGAGAAGCAAGTCCCTTGAAAAAAGGTGTCTCGGCAAAGGTCAGTGGAATAAATACGTCGTTGTCGCTGTAGATGGCACTATCAAGCTGGCCATCAATGGAAAGTTTGTCAATGGTATACGTGCCAGCCAAAGGAAAAAGGGATACATATGTCTAGAGGCCGAAGGATCAGAAATCCATTTTCGCAACATCCGGATAATGGAATTGCCGGGCGGTATCTTGACCCCTGACCAGATCGCACCTTTGGTGGAATGATTAACAAGCACTATCACTAATGGGTTCTGTATCTAACTACTAGATGATCTAGCCAGAATTGAATCATAAGGTTATGGGTGAAATAGGAGTGCAATATGATGGTGTGGCTCCTAATAATGAAGAATTAGAACCATACTTTTCATTAGCTGAAGAATTTGATGTTCCGGTCCACATACACTGCGAAGGAATTGGGGGTGGTGACCATAGATTTAATTTGTCTCAGGGAATCCACTTTATTTACAAGAAGTCCTAATCAATTTTCCAAATTGAAGAATTTACATAGAGAATGCTGCTTGGCATTATTTGGAAGATGTAACCACCTTGATGTATCGGTATCCAAATGTATACGCTGATTTTTCTACAATAGTATGGTTGGCTCCTGAAAAAACTGTTTACAAATATTTGGAAGGATTAGTTGATAACGGGTTGGGAAAAAGAATCTGTTTGGCTCTGACCAAATGGTTTGCCTGAAGCGATAGGAATTGGGATAGAAAGAATTTTGAAAGCCGAATTTTTGTCAGAAGAAAAGAAACGAGATATTCTGTATAATAATGCAGCACGTTTTTTAAAACTAAGCATTGAGGAGATTGAAGAACATCACAAATAAAGAAAGCCAGCCAGTAAGCAAGGTCCATGGCGGAAAGTGCTCCTAAATGTCGCACTGTGGCGTGTGCGAAACGTAATTCAGAGTAGTGGCGAGAAAAGATATTTTGAAACCGGACCCCTGTTAAATAATCAGCTGTTTATCTATACTTCATAAAATGCGCTTTCGTTTGTTTTAGCTAAAGAAGGCCTTTCCTTTTGAATGGCAAAATGTTCGTATAGGGTTGGCCCTCTATCGGTCCTTTCAAGGCATTGTCGCTGAAACCCGGGTGGAGGAGTGATTATGCTGATTTTTTAATCAGCTGGCCTCAACGGTATCTCTTTTAGATAAGTAACCAAGCTTAAGGAAGTGATGTAGGAGAAGAAAAGTGCTATTCGATCCCTACTAGACCTTTATTTTATTGGTACAGGCATTTTTACATTATATTTTTCTGCGCACTGCTGCATGACCGTGAGCACACCAGGATGTAGCCATACGCCATTGGCAAGGTGTTCCTGTTTCTTTTTTAATGCACGTTCACCGGGTAAACGAACCTCGGAGAAACCGGGTCGAGTGTCACTAGCCTTACAGGCATTTACCAGATGTTGCATTTCACCTTTAAAGGCATCTTTTCCACCAAATTGTGCTGGATCAATGAGCTGAAGATTGATGGAAGAGATCCATCGCTTTACATTGTTTCTGCGGCCATATCCACCTAAACCATTGGTCAATGCTTCAATGAGTATGCCCCAGCCAAATCCCTTAAATCCAAGGTCCATGCCACCAACTGGTAAAACTGTTGCGGGATTTTCTGCAAAGTAGGCTTCCGTACTCGCGGTGGCTGTTCCATCAGGACCAAGCATCCATTCCCCATCTAAGTCCTCTCCCTGTCTACGCTTCTGAACAATTACCCCGTTGGCGACTGTGGATGTACTGCTGTCAAATAGAATGGGCATGCCTTCGGTGGGGATGCCATATGAAATGGGATTAGGACTATGAGTTCCAGTCAAACCGCCAAAAGGAGCAACCGTTTTGTTTCGAGGATCAGAGCTGCTGAGAATGATCATTAAGTCTCTCTGCGTAGCTTTCTCAAGATAGGCAGCAAGACAGGCTATGTGATGCCCCTGCTGAATGGTCAGGGTAAAGGTTGGATGATCTTGGATGCGATCAAAGCCCAACTGTAGTGCCTGGTGCATCAAGTATGGGCCCGGCAAAAAATTGCCATGCCAGGCAATGGCTGATCCGCTGTCATTCAGTACTATAGGGTTGCCTTCCTTTGACATTTGACCTGAGCTGAGATCATCAGTATATCCAAGGAGCAGATGTAATCCATGGGTGGTATGTCCCATGAGGTCTGATTCAAGCAGCGCTTTAGCGATGATCGTACTGCGATCTTTGGCCAGTCCGGTGGAGCATAGTACGGTTGTAGCAAAGTCAATAAGGTCTTCGGTTTGGTATCTTGTGTTTTCCATTCTCCAAGCGTAATTGTTGATTGAGACAGGTGATCGTCTGACAAGATATTTATCTTGCAAGGGAAAACAATACCTTTTGAGACAAGTTTAATAATTTCGACGGCGCTGAAATAATTCTTTTGACAATGATGGTAGTGGACACATGTAAATGGGTAGTCTCAATTGGTGTAGTCATTTGTACTGCATGTGGTGGTCAGCAGACTTCCGGCAAGGTAGTTGGTCATGACCCCATCCAACTGGACGATCAAAGTGTCCAAGCAACGGCACAGAAAATTCGAGGCCAAGTTTCTCCTGAAGTCGATTCGACTTTACATCTATCCTTGTGGGCGATCGACACGCTGCTGGCTGACCCAGTGGCGCTAGATATGGATGACAGGGGAAATGCCCTGGTGACAAGGACCAATAGGAGAAGATCTACTGAATTTGACATACGAAATCATCCAGAATGGGAGGTTGCTTCGCAGTCGTTTACATCTGTCGAGGATCGGCGAAATTTTCTGAAACAGACCCTCACTAAAGAAAGTAGCGGACAGTACGAGAAACCACCGGATTTTAACAAAGATGGTTTTCAGACGTGGGAGGATCTCCTGGTGGAATCTGAAGAAGTTTACAGAATTGCCGACAAGAGTGGAGATGGATATGCAGATTATGCTGAATTGGTGGCCACAGGTTTTAGTTCTGAGGTTACAGATATCGCTGGAGGAGTGATGGCTGATGGTAGTGATGTCTATCTTTCTGTTGCACCTGACCTTTGGCGACTCAGAGATCTAGATGGAGATGGATATGCGGAGGACCGCACTTCACTTATGACTGGTTTTCAGGTGCACATTGGTTTTGGAGGACATAACATGTCAGGCGTAAAAATGGGACCTGATGGCCGCATTTATTGGGCTATTGGCGACATTGGATTCAATGGTGTGGATCAAAATGGCAAAAGGTGGTATTATCCGAACCAGGGCGTCGTCTGTCGTGCGAATCCTGATGGCAGTGAATTTGAAGTATTCGCGGCAGGTCTGCGGAATACACATGAATTTACTTTTGATGCTTATGGCAACTTGATCTCTGTGGATAACGACGGAGACCACCCAGGAGAGAGTGAACGGCTCGTATATCTAGTAGATGGTTCTGATAGTGGGTGGCGCATCAATTGGCAATTTGGCAAGTATAGAGATCCTGACAACAATGAATACAAGGTTTGGATGGACGAGCGTATGGATCAGCCCCGACATGATGATCAGGCTGCATTCATCACGCCCTGTATACACAACTACATAGATGGACCTACTGGTATGGCCTATAATCCTGGAACTGGACTCGGTGAAGAATGGGTGGATCGCTTTTTTGTGGTGGAGTTTAATGGGAACCCAGCAAGGTCAGGTATCCATAGCTTCAGTTTGCAACCAAAAGGTGCATCCTTTGAGTTTGTGGAGGGAAGAAAAATCTTGGGAGGTGTGCTTGCAACAGGTCTGGACTTTGGCACAAATGGTGAACTCTTTTTTACCGATTGGATCGATGGGTGGGCAAAGAAAGGTTATGGAAGAATTTGGAACCTACGTGCAAAAATACCTACGCTTCGAGATATTCAACTAGAGACGGCCCTTCTTCTCGAATCGGGGTTCTCCAAAAAGTCTATTTCTGACCTTACCCAACTATTAGCGCATGCAGATATGCGAGTCAGGCAGAAGGTTCAATTTGAGTTGGTCAACCGAGGTGACGTAGGTGCCGATGCTTTGAGAGGTGCCATACAGCCAGATCAGAAACAGATTAAGCGTATCCATGCGATCTGGGGCTTGGGTCAATTGTTACGGCAAGATGTCGGCTTTGCATCTGATCTTGTGCCATTGCTGGATGACAACGACGCTGAGATTAGGGCTCAGGTGCTCGAAGTTTTAGGAGATGCTCATTACACGGATGCTGGTGATCAGGTCATTGAACTGCTAAGGGACAATTATCCTCGCGTAAGATTTTTTGCCGCGCAAGCGCTAGGTAGGATGGGAGTACGTAGGTCAGTACCAGCCATCATCGAAATGCTTAAAGCAAATAATGATGAGGACGCATATCTTAGACATGCTGGAAGTCTGGCCCTGGCTCGTATCGGTGATCGATCCGCTGTTTCAGCTCTTGCCCATGATGCGAGTGATGCGGTGCGTATGGCAGCCGTCATCGCTTTGAGAAGAATGAAAGATCCTTCAATAGATGCTTTTCTGGAGGATAAGAGTGAACATATTGTTACAGAAGCTGCAAGAGCCATCAATGATGATCTGTCCATTGATGCCGCATTGCCATCTTTGGGCAATTTACTGAACCAAACGCCACATACGAATGAACCACTGGTCAGACGATGTATAAATGCCAATCAACTTGTGGGTACTGAGCAAGCAGTACAAAATCTGGTAAAGTATATGCAAAATACGGCTGCTCCCGGAAACATGCGAGCTGAGGCCATCGCTGCCCTCGGTGTGTGGCCTAAGCCGTCTGTCTTTGATCGGGTAGATGGACGGTATCGAGGGGAGGTAATCAGAGATGCCACACCAGTAATATCTCTTGCAGTACCAATCCTAGAAAAAATGCTTTTCGATGGGGATCCAATTGTTCGTGAGCAGTCAATCATAGCACTTAGTAAACTCCAGGTCAAGACGGCAGAAAGGGCATTGAAGGAAGTATTTAAGAACGATGCAAAGCCAGTACTGCGTGGCATGGCATTGGAAACTTTGGCAAATATGGATGTTGCTGATATGACCACACTGCTAAATGAGGCATTGCAAGATCCGAGTAAAGAGGTGAAGGTGGCAGCCATTCAGTTGGTCGATCGAATCGATGCTGAGGCCAAGGAGTTGGTGTCTTTGCTAGAAGGGGTGCTAACGTCGGGTGAAGCTGAAGAACAACAGGCAGCCATTAGGGCATTGGCTTCTTTACCAGCAGCCAGCACCAAAGCACTGGTTGAAAAGTTGATGCGCAAAATGTCACAAAATAGTGTTGATCCAGTCATTCATCTGGACCTCATCCAGTTGGCAGAGACACAAAATGATCCTTCCATGAATGCGTTGGTAAGCGCATACAGAGCTTCATTGAATGTTGAGGGTGATCTGGTCAATTATATGGAATGCCTGGAGGGCGGAGATGCTGCAAAAGGACGAAGGATTTTTATTCGCAATGCGAATGCCCAATGCCTAAAATGTCATAAAGTAAGGGGATATGGTGGTGAAGCTGGTCCGGCCCTTGATGGGGTGGGTGATCGGCTATCTCGTGAGAAATTGTTGCAATCGATAGTAGACCCAAGTGCTGAGGTCGCGGCAGGTTTTGGAGTAGTCACGTTGATTTTAAAAGATGACAAGACCATCAGCGGCATTTCCGTCTCGGAAAATGATGCAAAGATCGTAGTAAGGGGGAGTGACGAACAAGAGATTACTGTTTCCAAAGCCGACATCAAGGAGCGCATAGATGCTATGTCTAGCATGCCAGCAATGGGGCCCATCCTCAATAAAGTGCAGATTAGAGACCTGGTGGCCTTCTTAGTCACTATGAGAGGACACGCTGAGGGCGAGAGTCATCCGCTGTAGATTTAAAAGTGCATTCCAAGGCTTTTTGAAAACATCCAGAATCTGAACACCGAACAGCTGATTATCGAATCTTTACAAGCCTCATCCGCAAATAAGATGGGCAACGTACAATCGCTCTGGGGTGGGTATGGATCAATCGACCGATATGAACTGAGGGGTGCAAATGTGGATCGAATCATTGTCAAGCATATTGAACCTCCGGGGCAAAGCAATCATCCACGGGGATGGAATACGAACTTCGGACATCAGAGAAAACTGAGATCCTATGAAGTCGAAGCAACATGGTATCGGGATTGGTCAAAACTAAGTGATGATCATTGTCGAATGCCCAGGTGCCTCGCCGTTTATCAAGATCATCAAGAAACGCTGATCTTATTGGAAGACTTGGACGATGCTGGATTTGCTAGAAGGCCAACACACATTAACCTGGATGCCATGATTGTATGCTTACAGTGGCTGGCCAGTTTTCACATGACTTTTCTGGGAAAAGCACCAGAGGGACTTTGGCACACCGGGTCTTATTGGCATTTAGAAACTCGTCCAGAAGAACTGGAACAGCTGAATGATCTGTCGCTCAAAACGTCAGCTGAAAAAATTGACCAAGTGCTGAAGGATTGTCCGTATCAAACCATCATCCATGGAGACGCAAAGTTGGCCAATTTTTGTTTCAGTGGAAATCTTCGAAGTGTAGCAGCCGTGGACTTTCAATATGTTGGAGGTGGAATAGGTATCAAGGATGTTGTGTATTTTATCGGGAGTTGCCTTGATGAAGATGCCTGCGAGAAATATGAAAATTACTTACTACAGCAGTATTTCCAAGCTTTGCGTCAAGCATTTATACGGAATCCAGACATTCAACACATTACTTTTGACGATTTAGAAAGTGAGTGGAGAAGACTTTTTCCGGTGGCCTGGACAGATTTTCATCGATTCCTCAAGGGGTGGAGCCCCGGCCATTGGAAAATTAACAGCTATAGTGAACGACTAGCTAGTCAGGTGTTGTCCAACCTGTGAGTGACATCTAACCGGCAGAAGGGTATATCATTGCTAAAATGAAGTAACTGATAAAACAATGCATCTTTCTGATCACGATTTGACATTGCTTGCTCAATATGCGATTGACGCTGCGCTAAAAGCTGGTCAAGTTTTGCAAACCTACAGCCCAACAAACCTGACCGTCAATAGAAAAGCACAAGCCAGTAGTCTGGCAAGTGCCGTAGTAACCGAAGCGGATCTAAAAAGTCAAGAAATTATCGTCGATGCTTTGCGACCCTCGATGGAAACCTATGACCTCGCTTTGTTAAGCGAAGAGTCACCAGATGACCACAGTCGATTCATGAAGGATTATTTCTGGTGCATTGATCCCATCGATGGCACATTGCCTTTTACAGAAGGCAAAAATGGATATGCGGTTTCTATTGCCTTGGTTTCTAAAGCTGGAAAATCTGTTATCGGGGTCGTTCATAATCCACCCACAAATAAGATATGGCATGCCATATCGGGACAAGGTGCTTTTATAAATGAAACTGGGATTGATTTAGCCACCATTGAAGATGATGGCAGTTCAATACAATACTTTGTAGATCGAAGCTTTTTGGACGACCCTAGATTTGAAGATACTAAGGCCATGCTTGAGTCGTATGATCAGAGGCTACTTCCTAAGTCGACCTCCCTAGACTATGTTGGAGGAGCGGTCATGCAGGCGATGACTGCACTCAACTACTCGCGCGGCTGCTATTTTAAGTATCCAAAGGTGGACAATAGTGGTGGAAGCATCTGGGACTACGCAGCAACGAATTGCATTTATCGAGAGTTAAAATTATTCGCTACCGATATCCATGGCGATCCCATGGACCTCAATAGGACGGCATCTACCTTTATGAATCATCGCGGTATTATTTATGCAACGAATAGAGATCTGATTAAAAGTGTAAGATCCGTGTACCGGGATATTCAAAAATGATGATAAGTTAAGCTTTGGTCATGATGTGGCCTGTGGTCAACAAGGTGTAAGTCTACAACTCACTACATGTTCCGCCTTGAAATCCAATGGATGGTAAAAAAGACTTATTTTCAAGGCGGTTATCATAACATCTCAAATGAATTATAAAAGGAATGGTCGCAGGGCATTTGTAAAAAACACTGCAGGCCTAGCAACAGCGATGCTTGTAAGCCCAAATGCGGCACTGTGCGCAAGCATAGATGTCACATCCAGGCAAGAAGATCTTCACGTAAATATCTTCTCCAAGCATCTCCAGTTTTTAGACTATAAGCAAATGGCAGAAGTTGCTGCCGAAATGGGATTCGATGGTATAGATCTTACCGTACGACCAAAAGGACATGTGGAACCGGAGCGTGTGGAAGAAGAGCTTCCGCGAGCAGTAGCAGCCATCAAAGACGCTGGTATACGGGCCGATATGATGGTGAGCCGGATCACAGATGCAGATACAGAAGTCCATCGTAGAGTGATCAAGACGGCTGCCGCCGAAGGCATTCGCTATTATCGGATGGGTTATTTGAGTTTTCATGAGGATCGCAGCATTCCGGCATCCTTGGAAGCGTATCATGAGGCCATGATTCGGCTGGCAGAATTCAATAAGTCAACGGGCATTTCGGGTGCCTATCAGAATCATGCAGGGATGCGTGTAGGCGCAGAAATGTGGGATCTATACCACCTGATGAAGGATATTGATCCCGACCTGCTAGGCATCCAATACGATGTCAGGCATGCCATGGTTGAAGGAGGCACCTCTTGGCAGAATGGATTGCGTTTGATCGAAGATCAGGTCACCAGTATTGTACTCAAAGACTATTTATGGAAGCAGATCGATGGTCAATGGAAGGTGGTCAATGTACCCCTGGGCGAAGGCATGGTTGATTGGCCAAGCTATTTCAAATTGCTAAAGCAGAAGCAAATTCATGTACCAGTTACGATCCACTATGAATACGACTTGGGCGGGGTAGAGCATGGTGCGCATGAGCTGCATGGTATGACACAAGATGAAGTACTTAGTAAAATGAAGAAGGACTTGGAACTGGCAAAGAAATTATGGAGGGAGGCTTAAGGGATTGTTCAATAATAAGTTCCCGATTTAGACGATGTTATTTTGAATTTAGACAAGGCATAAAAAATAAGCATAGTGGGGCTACGTGAGTTTTTTATAACGCAGTATAAATTCAAAAGAACAAGTTTAAACAGGGAAGTTATTTTTTATCGATCCCTAAGCACTGCATGGCGATCAGGTCGTTGCGCAGCAGTCTTAATGATTGCAATGGGTGTGATGATGTTGCTTGGACAATGTGACATTCCGGAGGAAGACAGTCGATTGCCACTCACTCAGTTTAGGAGGTCGGTACTTGATCAGCAAGTGAGGATGCTCACGCTTCGCTATGGTCAAGATCATTACGTGGCGTATTCGCTGAATGATCCTCCTGCTGTATATAAAGTGTGGCGCGGTGGTGTCACTTGGAACGGTGTAAACTATAACAGTATTAAGCAGATACAGCCGGAATCCTATGGTATTTCATACCTGGAGAATATGGCATCTGATTTTTATCTGCAAAATAATGCTACTAAGCAACCAATTAAAATCACCTATGAAGGGTACAAGTTGAGAGATCATCAATTGACTCTAAGTTATGGAATTCAAGGGATGGACGAAGTGGTTATTTCCGAGCGACCAAGTTTTAGCGCAACCCAACAGGGGCTCACATTCAGTCGTGTTTTTTCAGTAGATGGTCTCACTGAAGGAACCTTATTGATTGACAGTATGGTAATCGAGGAAAATCCAGTTGCCATGGAATTTGAGCTTGATAGTGTGCCTGCAACACCGTATCCAGATGGGGAAGTTATTGCCAAAACGAGTCACTATTGGCTTGCCAAAACTGGTTGTAATACTTGTCACGCCATGGACTACAAGATGGTTGGCCCCAGTTACAAGGAGATATCCAGCACTTATGATTCGGACAAGAAGACAATTGCGGAGCTGAGCAAAAAAGTGAAAGAAGGAGGTACCGGAAATTGGGGCACCGCGATCATGGTACCCCACCCCCATGTGGCTATGGCAGATATCGAACGTATGGTCACCGACATCTTGTCTTTTGTGCCCAAGGAAGAAGGTAAGGGCAAAAAGAAGCCAAGGCCGAAAGTAGTGGAGACTAGTAAAAAAAGCCCAGGTTTTGGTGAGGCGCTGACAGGAGTACATCCAGCATTTACATTGCAAACCATTCGACCCAAGTGGTTCAAACCTCAAGTAGGCTCAATGGACTTTGGTGCAGATGGACAGCTCTACGTGGGCACCTGGGATTCTATTGGAGCCGTCTATCAGCTTACTGGTGTTGAAACTGGTGATACCCAGCAGGTTGAAATTAAGCAAATTGCCTCTGGACTGGCAGAACCTCTGGGAATGGAGGTTGTGGGAGATGATCTTTTTGTGATGCAAAAGCATGAGTTGACCCAACTTATTGATCATGATGGCGATGACATTATTGACGAGTACAAAAACATATACAATGACTTTGATGTCACCACGGATTTTCATGAATTTGCCTATGATATAGAATTTGTCGATGGTTATTTCTATGGAACCCTTGGTATCGCTATGCGACTAATGACGACTGAGCGTCAACTTCATGATCGCGGCACAGCTTTTAAGGTAGATCTAGATGGAGATTTTAAAATCATAGCCGAAGGACTCCGACAGCCCAACGGAATTGGACGTGGGATAAATGGTGCTTTGTTTACCACTGAAAACCAAGGTAGATGGGTGCCCGCTTGCAAGTTGATTCATATCAAAGAAGGAGATTTTCACGGTTGCATACAGCGGCAGGGCGAACGATTCAATGACCGTGAAGTTGCTCCACCCTCATTGTGGTTGCCCCAAGATGAGATCGGAAATTCACCTAGTGAACCACTCCTAATGAAAGAAGGACCTTATGCTGGTCAGATGATCTTTGGTGAAGTTTCACATGGAGGCATTAATAGAGCCCACTTGGAGCTGATTGATGGTGCATACCAAGGTTGTGTTTTTAGATTTTGCCAGGGCTTAGAAGCAGGGGTAAATCGGATTGTTCGAGGACCCGATAATGCATTATATGTAGGAGGTGTGGGCATGAGTGGCGGTTGGTCTCACAAGGGGAATCTGTACGGGCTGCAAAAATTGGTTTATAACGAAGACATTCCATTTGAGATGCTGGCGATCATTGCAACTCACGAGGGGTTTGATATTGTGTTCACCAAACCCCTTCCGGAAGATTTGCAAACGACTGATTTGAAACTGTCTCTGAGCCAATGGCATTACCAACCTACTGCAGCTTATGGTGGTCCGAAATTAGATCAGCAAAGATTAGTTGTAAATGATCTTAGTTTGAATAAGGACCGGACTCAACTTAGCATATCAGTAAACAATCGGAAAAAAGGCTATGTCATTTATTTCTTATTTGATCCCTCCTTTCAGAGTAGTGACGGTGAAAAGCTGTGGAGCGGTGAAGCATGGTACACGTTGAACGCAATACCGAATGATGTAATATGAATAAATGGCAGGATGCTAGATGCTGAACACACTCATTTCTATACTGTAAAAATTACCAATGCCTAATAAAGTAACTAGAAGGTCATTTATTCACAAAGCAGCGCTTTCTGGTGTCGCAGTGACCGTAAATCCATTTATAAATAAAAGTGACGAAAAGATGTTGAAACCATTTAGAATAGCCAGCGTAAGCTCAAATTTTGAGCGTGAACCACTTGCCCAGCCATTTGGATTTAAGGGCAGCGCCATAACACAGGTTTGGCAGGTACTCTCTCAAATGAAAGCGCTCGATGGAACTACCAAGGTAGGCATCGGCGTACAAAGCCCACTTTGGTCAGATTCCATGGTGGCACGCGAGCACTCAGAAAGTGGAGGCAATGCCCTGATGTATGCCATCACCGAACATGCACTCCAAATGATCAAAGGCCAACAATTTAATTCTCCCATAGTCATGGTAGAAAATATTTTGGATGATGTAATGGCGTATGGAAGAAAAGTAACGGGGCATGAAGATTTACGGACCACTTTTGGATTAAATGCTTTGGTATCCGTTGATAATGCGGCCTGGCTCATGTATGCTGCAGCAAACGGTATAGAGAATTTTGATGACATGGTCCCCGCTCAATACAAAAAGGGCTTATCTGCCAGGCACGATAAGGTCGTTGCCATTCCAGCTCTTGGATACGGTACCCCTATGAGCAAGATCAAGATGCTGGCAGACCAGGGCTTTTTTATTATGAAAATAAAAATTGGAGCTCCTGGCTCACAAAAAGTCATGTTGGAAAAAGACAAGGCATTCTTGAAGGCCATTCATGAAACCATTGGCCATTATGAAACCCCTTATTCTCCAACTGGGAAATTACCCTATTATTTTGATGCGAATGGTCGCTATGATCACCAAGATTCATTGATGGAGTTTTTGGATTATGCAGAGAAGATTGGGGCCCTTGATCAAATTGCTCTTCTGGAAGAACCTTTTGGCGAGCGCAATCAAGAAGATGTGCGCCAGATTGCCGCTAGGGGACCCTTGGTTGCAGCAGACGAAAGTGCACATACGGACCAGGAAACCATTGACCGCATAGAGCAGGGGTATAATGCCATTGCCGTAAAGGCCGTAGCAAAAACCATGAGTATGACCATTAAGATCGCTCACGCAGCCTATGAACGGAATGTTCCCTGTTTCTGTGCCGATCTAACTGTCAATCCAATTTTGGTCGACTGGAATAAAGTCGTTGCAGCTCGTTTACCTGCTTTTCCTGGATGGAATATGGGCATGCAGGAAACCAATGGATGGCAAAACTATCGTGACTGGGATCAGATGAAATCCTACCATCCCATGTCTGAAGCTCCTTGGATTTTGCCGGACAAGGGCGTGTATCACACAGGTGATGCATTTATGAGGGATAGTGGAGGTATTTTTAAACCAGCCAAGCATTACGAAGATCTATTTGTTGAATTAAAATAAATATCCATGGTCGATTATTTTTCTTCGATAACTCATCTCCAATTTGGAAGATACCATTCAGAAGGTCATTAGTCAGATATGAAGTGTAGCATAATATTTTTACTGGGATTATATGTTGGAATCATACATTCAATGGACGCACAGGATTTAAAGGTTGAAAAAGAGAAATGGGGGGAAACTGAAGATGGTCGGGATGTTTATCTGTTTACGCTGGAAAACAGTCAGAAACTACAGGTACAGATCATGTCCTTGGGAGGGGTTATTACTTCCATAAAGATGCCAGATCGCAACGGCACACGGGATGAAATCACCCTTGGTTTCGATGATCTCGCATCTTACTTAAAAGGTCACCCGAAATTCGGCTCAATTATGGGACGGGTCACCAACCGAACCAAAAATGCAAGCTTTGTGCTGGATGGAAAAAAGTACCAACTAGAGAAAAATGCTGGACTTCATCATATGCATGGCGGAAGCCAAAGTTTCGATAAGCGGGTTTGGCAGGCGCAGTCTTTTAAAGATGCTGATCAGGTGGGAGTGGATCTACTATTCTTAAGCCCAGATGGGGACGGTGGCTTCCCCGGAAATGTAGAGGCACGGGTTCGGTACACATTAAACAATAGGAATGAATTGGGGATAAAATATATGGCAACCACCGATGCGCCCACCCATGTCAATATGACCAATCATGCCTACTTCAATTTAAGTGGAGCCAAAGAGAATATTTACAACCACCAGATCACCATCCATGCTGATTACTATACGGATGCTGATGACACGGCCATGCCCAATGGTCAGATCCTTCAGGTAGAGGGTACCCCATTGGATTTACGTGAGCCTACGAAGATTGGGGAGAGGATTGGTAAGGTGGGCAGTGGTTTTGACCACAACTATGTTATCAATAAGGAGCCAGATGTCCTAAGCAAAGCTGCGGAGGTTTTTCATCCTGAAAGTGGACGAATGATGAAAGTATTTACCACCCAGCCAGGTGTGCAGTTTTATTCTGCAAACTGGAAAGATCGGGCCTACATCGGTAAAGGTGGAGCAAAATATGGTCATCATTATGGTATAGCGCTGGAGACCCAGCATTTTCCTGCCAGTGCAAATTATCCGCATTTCCCGAGCACGGTTCTGCGACCAGGGGAGAAATATGAAGAGACGGTTGTCTTTGAGTTTTCTGTGGAAGATTGATGTTCATCGATGATGCTGACTTTTCTGGCAGAGCGGGGGAGAGGAACTACAGCAATACGAGTATCGGAGTTTGTAGCGGGGTAGGGGATAGTAGTGACTTTCAAAAGTGTAATGACATATATTGAGAAGGGAAATGGTGATTTTCTTTTCCACGACATGTAAACCTGCAGAAACGTTAAGTGAAAAATATGAAACCTCGAGACCAGGAATTTTCAAACTCCAGGAGAAAAGCAATTAAAACAACCTTACAGGTTGGAATATTGGGAGCATCTTCTTTTGCATCATTTTCTTGTGAAACTGGAGACAAGGGACATTCGAATGCGATAGAGCGTGAAAACCAAAAGGAAGGATCGTTGGATTGGCAGTTGACGCGAGTTCGTTTAGATGATCAACAATATCGATCCCCCTGGATTGAGGGCTACTGTTCGAAGCAAAGTGTGCGGGCTGGCGAGGATCTTGATATTATGGTTTCTACTACTCCGGCACGTCCGTTTATGTTAGAGATTTTTCGCACTGGATATTACCAAGGACGCGGCGCTAGATTGGTGACTACTGTGGGGCCCATCCAGGGAACGGCCCAGCCGGTACCTGAGCCAGGAGATAAGAACATTCATGAGTGCAAGTGGGAAAGCAGCATTCACATCGAGATTCCGACAGACTGGATGAGTGGTGTATATCTGGGTAGGCTAACAACCGTTCCTCAGGATGGTGAACCCTATTGGCAGAGCTATGTCATTTTTATCGTGACCGACGATAGACCAGCAGATATATTGTTTCAGTGTTCCGAAAATACCTGGCAGGCCTATAACCGTTGGCCCAACGACTATTCTATTTATACGCATCCCAAGGGTAATCAGGGGCCTTGGGCTGATGTGAGTTTTGATAGACCGTACGGACGCGAGGCGCAGTACGACGCGATCGTCAATGATCCCTTATCAGTCGGTGCGGGAGAATATTTATTGTTTGAATTTCCATTGGCATATTTTCTGGAGCAGCATGGATATGATGTCACATACTGCACCAATAGCGATATGCTTACTCCCGATAGAGGCCTACGATGCAAGTCCTTCGTCAGTGTAGGCCATGACGAATATTGGGACATTAGACAGTATCGTAGTGTAGAGAAACTAAGGGATGAAGGTGTCAACATTCTATTTCTATCAGGAAATTCAGTCTGTTGGGTCACACCCTTTAGGCCTTCATCTTCCGGTCAGGCGAACCGAATCATATCTCGAGGTGGCCCTTATGGAGCCGAAAACGACTATGCTAAAGGCCGGGAAGAAGATCATGGACCATTTCCAGAAAGAGGACCGGACGAAGGTATGTTGATGGGTGTGAGGAATGTCGAACCTGTCAACGGGGGTGGTGACTGGAGCATAGTACAACCTGACCACTGGATATTTAGTGGAACCGGTATGAGAGAAGGTGATGCGATTCCTGGCTTGGTGGGATGGGAGTACCATGGTGATCCGGCGAAGATCGATGGCTTGGAAGTGGTGGCACGTGGTACTGCTTGGGTAGGAGGTGAACAGCCCCAGGAGTGGGTAGCCACGATCTATCCCGGGCCGAGAGATAATTTTGTATTCAATGCTTCGACGATTTTCTGGTCACAAGGTTTGAGCCATCCTCCCGGGCATACTTTGCCGTGGTCACACTGGAGTAGACCCCATGGTCCTGATGAAAGGGTGCAAAGAATTACCCACAATCTATTGCAAAGAGCCATTGGATCGAAATAGAATATAATGATGCGTGAGAGAGCCTTCGGCCTGGTATTCATGATCTTCTTCTTCGCTGGATGTCAAGAGGACGTCGTACGCAGCCTCGACGGTATCCAAGTTCCTGACGGATTCACAATTGAGCGTGCGGTAATATCACCAGACTTGCATGCCTATCCAATGTTTGCCACATTCGACGATGATGGTAACCTCTATGTCTGTGAATCCACACTCTCCAATACTATGGAGACCGATGCCATGTTGGCAAATCCGTCTTACCAGATCCGCCTTCTGAAAGACACAGATGGAGATGATGTCTTTGACCGCAGTACAGTTTTCGCCGACAGCCTACCTTTTCCCATGGGAGGTGTATTTTATCACGGTAGCTTCTACTCGGCAGTATCTCCAGACCTCATTAAGTTCACTGATCACGATGGTGATGGAGTCGCTGAAGAGCAAGAGGTAATCTTAAGTGGCTGGACGCTCAATTCTAATGGAGCGATACTGAGTGGTCCATTCCTGGGTCCAGATGGATATTTCTATCTCGCAGATGCTCGCAGAGGATTCGATATTCTCGACAAAGAAGGCCAACGACATCTCGGCAAGGGAGCACGCATCTGGCGTTGTCGTCCTGATGGCTCAGAGCTGGAATGGCTCAGTGGCGGAGGATTTGACAATTCGATCGAAATCATCTTTACAGAAGAGGGAGAGACCATCGGAACGATGACGTACTTCAAGGATCCCAAAGATGGAGAGCGCGATGCCCTGATGCATTGGATAGAAGGGGGCGTCTATCCAAAACCCAATCCAACAATTACTGAGGATCGGTTGCCCCGAACCGGTCCTTTAATGCCGGTAATGACAAAAATGCCTCGCGTTGCACCTGCAGGTTTGATGCAGTATCAAGGTGAGGGTTGGGGATCTGATTATATACGTAACCTATTCACAGCTGAATTTAACACGGGGAGAATTATGCGCTATCAACTGCAAAGGCAGGGATCCAGCTTTTCTACCGAGGGTGAGGCTTTTGTGCAGGCCATGGTACCTGATATACATCCAACAGATGTGCTGCAGGCAGCTGATGGCAGCCTTCTAGTGGTGATCACAGGAGGATGGTTTATCAAAGGATGCCCGCTATCGAGGGTGGCAAAACCAGAAGTGTCGGGAGGTATCTATC
This sequence comes from Saprospiraceae bacterium, assembly GCA_013001595.1. Lineage (GTDB taxonomy): Bacteria > Bacteroidota > Bacteroidia > Chitinophagales > Saprospiraceae > JABDMH01. Next base: position 18,046 of record JABDMH010000108.1, read on the forward strand.
GCGTAAGAAAAGTGGGCACAAAGGCGATAACTGATCCATGGGGAACAGAAATCTTTTTTGAAAAATCATCTTTGGATGAGCTGGCGAGATACCTCACAGATGCCCGGTTCCGGGTGCGAAAAAAAGCAAGTATTGAGTTAATTGAACGGGGTCAAGGAACTGTTGAAGTGATAATCAAAACACTCCGTGATGCTCAAGACCCCACTTTGCGCTGCGAACTGGTTTTTGCACTTGCCCAAATAGAGGATCCGGTGGGGCTACAAGTGATACGAGAGCAGTTGCGTGACGATGACCATCGAGTCAGGATATCAGCTGCGCGTTGTCTCGGTTTGAAAAGAGATGTTGGGTCGAGACTTGCATTGGAAGGGCTTTTGATGGACGAGCATCCAGCTGCCAGGCGTCAGGCAGCTACAGCGCTGGGACAGATTTCGTCGGAGGAATCGATAGCTAGTCTCTTATCAGCGCTTGAGCATCCACAGGATAGGTTTGTGGAACATGCCATCATCTATGCCTTGATTCAAATACAGGTACCTGCTCCGTTGCTGGCAGCCCTGTCTAGTGCCATTCCTGAAGTTCGCAAAGGTGCACTCATCTCACTGGATCAGATGGAAGACGGTACACTAAAAGAAGATCAGCTTATGCCCTTCCTGATGAGTGCAGATTCCAGCGATTTGCAGGTCGCTGCATGGATAGCTATTGGTCATCCAGACTGGTCAAAGAGTGTTGGTGCTTTTCTGAGAAAACGCCTCAAGGGTAAGAGATCCGACCAGGAACAACAGACTTTGCTGCAGGTCATAGATGCATTTTCTGATGATCAGGATATTCAAGAGATCATAACGGACCAGCTTTTGGCGTCGTCCACATCATATGAAGAGAAAAGATTTCTCCTGCAAATATTGCGAACGACCAGTCTGGATAAATTCCCATCCCCATGGATAACTGTACTAGGCGCTTTTTTGGATGACGAGAACGAAGAGTTGAAAAACACTGCACTGGAGGTGATCGAGACCAGAGGTATTGATATGAGCAACAGATTGACAGCAATCATCGAAGATGAATTTGCTGCACCTAATCTCAGGATAAAGGCTTTAGGAGCTCACTTGCGCCATGCGAACGCATTAAAAGAGACCGAATTTGATCTGTTACTGGATTATCTAAGACCTGATTACAAAATGTATGTTCGCCAGAGTGCTATACAATTATTGAGCAGGTCGGAATTAATGGAGAATCAATGCCTGGAAATTGCACAAAAGTTCCTGCCGCGAACAGACGCTTTTCTGGTGCCAGGACTACTGGATGTACTTGCACAAGTAAAAAGTG
>JABDMH010000141.1 GCA_013001595.1 Saprospiraceae bacterium
GACATCAGGATTGTTATTAATTAATGCGTCAAAAAGGCGTGGATCAGCTCCCTGGAAGCCCATGATCGCCTGTTTTAGGTCTCCAACTGTCACCGTTGGAAGACCGGCTTCTTTAAGTTGCCATATAAATGAAAACTGTAAGGGATTGGTATCTTGAAATTCATCCACGACCAGACAGCCGATCCGCTCCTTTAGTGTTGCAATGACATCAGGTCGGGTACGTAGCAATTCACCAGCCATAGCGATCATGTCACTAAAATCCACTAACCCAGCTTCGCGCTTGGCTTCGGCGTACAATTCAAGCACGTCCTTACCGGCAGCCAATAAGGTATTAATGTGGGCAATTGCATGGTCTCGCGGTCCGGGATGATGTGGCAAGGCATCTGCGGCTTCTATAACCCGTTGACCAAGCTCTGCATAGTCTTCGGGAATTTTTGCCTTGGTTACCTTTACACGCAATTTGCGTAGCTCATTCCATACTTTCCAGTTATTGTCGAGCACGCCATTATTAACCACATTTTTTAGATTTCGATAATCACGTTTCAAGTCATCTGCGGCAGCTTTCGATGTGCCATAACTGGCAACCATACTTTCCGGATAGGCTCCAAGCAGACCTTTTACCGCTTTGTACAGAGTGTCCTTAAGATCATCGGCATCGGGGGTCAGCCCATAATGGTGTCTGATCCAGTCTTCCGAATGCGTATTAGTTTTCTCACTTCCGACTTTCCAGCCTGAGGCACGAAGTTGCTTCACCACATCCAGAAGATCAGCACGAAACATTTCTTCGGCACTTTTCTTAGAATTAAAATCAAAGCGATAGCCAAAACGATCTAGACTGGAAGTGATCAGATCAGCCTTTTCGGTTTTCGCCAAAGCCAGACTGATCAGAGTATTCTCCTCATCTTCATTTAATAGACGAGGCTTTGGTGATAAACCGGCATCAAAGGCAAACTCGGTGAGTAATCGCAGTCCAAAACCGTGAATTGTGGTGATATAAGCTTGATCAAGTTTGATGGCATCTTCCAAACGTCCTAACGCTAGAAGTTTTGCTCTGATACGCTCTCTTAACTCGGCGGCAGCGGCCTCCGTAAAAGTCACGGCAACAATGCGTTCTGGTGCGACCAGATCATTAATGACCCATTCGCCTAACTGTTCTTGAATGGTGTGGGTTTTTCCCGATCCGGCACCGGCTGGAATGATCCTTAGAGGAGCAATACTCATGTTAGCTCCTTGGTACTTTTACTGTCATCGGAACGAGTAAACAAACTGATCAATGGACTGTTTTCTAAAGCATAGGGTTTCACCTTGGCTGTATTTTCAAGGAATACAGCATCACCAGCACGATTTAACGTAACCTGACCTTGTTGGATCTCAGCCAGATAGTGTTCGATAAGTGCTATCGCTCCACTCGCTACATCGCCTTTCACGATATCCCACCCAGGAATTGAGCCAGACTCCAGTAACAACGATTCACTCAAGGCAGTTTGGTCATTCATCATGTAATACACAATGCCGGTACTTTCGGCATTGGCGATGTTCTCGATCAGTGATTTGTTCTCTTTATCCTTCGGGCCACCGCTTTGCAACATCGTACGATACAAACTCGCCTGACTGTCATAGCCCTTTTGCATTCTCTCTCGGCGTCCTTTGGAACTTGAACGTTTGTAATCGATCACCAGCATGCGTCCGTCTGATAGCGTGAGGATCACATCGACTTGCCCATGGATTCCTACCCCATTAAGCTTGCCATGCAAATATTCTTCGGTTGCCAGTACTTCCGCATTGAGTGACTCCAACATCGTACGCCAGGCTTGTGCAGCCTTGGCAATAGACGTGTGCAAATGCCGACGTTCTACCTGCCATTGTGCCGCTCTTAAGAATGGTGCATTTTGGCTAATCGCTTCATCCAGTATGGGGCCAACCTGAGCGTCTATGACATTTTGAGTAGGAACTGCTTCACCGGCTTTAAAGAGGTTCTCAAACACCTCATGAGCCACTGTGCCGAGGATCAGAACATCCGGTCTTTCAGGTTCCCAACCCAAGGGTTCGGCCTTAATACGACTCAGCAACCAGGCCAGGCGGGACACCATGAGTGTTTCCAATCCACTCGGAGACTCCGGTTTAGGATTACCTTCGGCATCCAAACGAAGCGTTAACAGGTCGCGGTCAAAATTCAGATCATCTGAAACGATCTCTCTGGGTGGTGAAGCTTGTGTTTCAGCGGTGATCGCAAGATCACGAATACGCTGTCTGCCCACCTCCGAATCCAGCTCTTGGATCAGATCACCTGCTTCGGTGTTCTCTGGCTGATCGATCAATTGATGCATAAACACCAACGTCTCCGAGGGTGATATGGATTCACCTGTGGACGACCGGCGTGGAATTAAAAAGGTGACCGAATCTGTTACAAGCCCCAGTTGACGTTTAAAACAATCTCTTCTGAGCTTTAATTCATCGGCTGGAGTTGCCATAGGCAGGTTGAGATGCTGGCGAATATTGTTCAGATCATCGGCGGCAAAAACGGGTGACACGCCAAGCGCTTGCGGGTAATGACCCGATGCAAACCCTAAAACGAACAGTGTTCGCACTTCTCGCCAGGGTTCGTAGCCTTCCCGCCAAATGGTCACCCCTTCCTGATTAAAGTCAGGCGTCGCACTCGTGCTGATGTTCTTGGGCGTAGCCACCCGGCGTAGACTTGTCCAGTGGATATCCGACATGGATTCGAGCATGCCAATAAGTTTTTCCACTGTTATTTTAGCTTGATCAATATGGGCGCTAAAATCATGGCCCCAGTCATCCCCACCGTCCAATAAAGCAAGAAAGGACATTAAGGCGAAAATCAAAGTATCAGGTTTTTCATCACCCGAACGCAAAAGATCGAGCATTTTTCTGGTGTTTTTACTGGCCCCAGCAGGCGGTTTCAATGCATAGTTGCCATCCATTAGGGTTTGAGCGAGTTTACCGCCCTGTTCCCGTGTCCAGGGCATCAGTGGTGAAGACAAACAGACTGCAAGCGCCATGGCTGGTGCAGGACGTTTTCGACAATGTAAAAAGTGAAAAACAGCCTCACGTCCCAGGTCTTTCTGCCAACGATCCAAAGTCAGGCCAGAAGTTACTAATCCGGCTTTATTGAATGTATTTTCTAGCGCTAGCGAATACTCGAAACTTTGCGGCAGTAATATTCCAATATCAGACGGCTGCAGCGTTTTATCCTTGAGCAGTAACTGCTGCACCATACCCGCCGCAATTTCGGCCTCTTCCAAATGATCTCGCACACCAATCCATTGCAATGATTCATCCAAAGCAACTTTATCAGTAGTTGGTAGGAACAGGTCTTTTTGCAGTTTGTTCAGGCTTGTGCTTGTTGTTACCGGCTTTATCTCGAAGAGTGAGTCCAATAAGGCTTGTAACTGAACATTGGGAGTTTTTCCAGAATCATGATTTAACTTGTCAATCAAGGCCATTTGCCATTTGGTCAGTAGCATTGATTCTGGGCACGTATATACCTGGAGTTGCCGAATGCTGTAATCAACCGGTGTATTCAACAAGGAGTCTATAACCGCTAGTTCTGGTGGCAATTGTCCAATAGTGGCATGTAACTCCAGTAAATCATGAATATGTTTGCGAGATCTTTGTGCAAGTTTAAGCAGTTTCTCATCAGGAACTCCATCTTTGATATCTGAAGCCGACAACAGCGAAGTGAGAGCTTCTTGAACCGTTCCTGACGTTTCCTGGGGAGACACTTCAATACTTTTTGCCCAAAATGCATCAGGTAAACTATTTAAAGCATTCTGGAAAATCTCATCCCATGAGTTATCCTGTTTAGGTATCAAATAAGCATTTTCTGCTTGTGTAAGAAGCTCTTGCCAGGTACCGATTAACACATCAGAACAAGCCGCTTGCTCAGCGATCAATCGACGTAGTCGACGGGATGCTCCGCTATCAGGGACGAGGAGGAAGTGTATGACTTGCTTCATTAGAATCGTTTCCTTACTTATTCTTTATTATTACTATGGATCTACTCTTTAAGATAAAACAGCATCAATCACTTCCCACTCTTTGTCTTTCAGCATCGTAAATAAGCACTTTCCGTTAGATAGAGATGACCATAGGTTACCAATATCTCTATCTGCAACCGCTTTTTCTGTCGACCATTTGTCACCACCCTTATATTCGACAACCAATAATCTTTCGTCAGGCAAAACACATACAAAATCAGGATAAAAACGACCATCTGCTTTCTGTAAAAAAAATGAAGATTCTTCTTTGCGTACTGGATTTCTAATCCAAAATTTAATTTTTCCATTTTCTGCGTGTCTATCAAGAACACAAGCACACTCGAATTCTTCTCGCGAATCAAAATCACCAATTTGGCCATAGTAATGATGCCTAAAATCATACATACCATATTTACTAGTTTGGGGATCGTAATACGCACTAGGTGAGTATAAATGGGGACTGAATGTAAAAGAGAATTCATCCGTTACGATAAGATTTTTATCTGAATCTTCACCAAATAGTGTATCTTGATAAGCGGTATTTATTGCGACCTTCTTAAGATCTTTGATTCGTTGCTCAACTAAATCCCTTAATAAAAATTTACGCTGATTCAATTTTGCTAAATCAAGCGAATCTGTATTTATCAAATGACGCTCCCATGCTGCAACAAATGCTTGTTTACTCTTATGAGTTGCTGAATGATCTGGTACATTTTTACATATCCAAGTTGCGAGCTTAGTCTCATCCCAGTGTTCAGGCTTATACGCCAGACCAAGATCACTTTGCAAGTCCTTCATAAAAACTGGCACGACCCTTCCATCCACTATGTCGATTTCACCGCCTTCGGAAACTTTCAAACTCGCATTTAACTTATTTAATTCTTCTTCTGTTGGGGTCGAATCGTAACTAGATAATTCCCATGGGTAGTCTAGCAATTCTGGGTCATCAAATAATTGAAGTTCACCTTGTATATTAATTGCAATTTGAGGTATACACGCTAGTACACCTTTTTCAGCAGGTGTTTCAAAATATTCTATGGCAGTAGTTCGACTTTCGAGCGCAGCCTTGGCAATTAACTTTTGTGTATTTACATCCACTACGGCCTCTGCTAAATTCTTAGACTCTTCTTCAGAAAGTGGCTCAGTTATTGTTAATGTTTTCTTTTTATTATCCCAAGTTACTTTCTTTTTAATTTCAGAAGCAATTTTCTTTAAATCAGGTTTCTCCTTTAACTCGACAATTACAGGTCTGACTGTGACCTTTGATCTCTTAAAGTCCAGTCTATTTTGGTCGGGTTTGGCTGCCAAAACAAAATCTTCAACATTTTTACGTTCAAAGCCTGCGCCAGTTACTAATCTGTCACGCAATGCAGCCGCTGTATCACCAAAACTATTCGAAACTACAAAAGCATATGAGCGATTTAACCACTCTGAATTTCTATTTTGTGCATCTGGTTGTCGTAAAATCCGACCAAGTATCTGTTCCACGGCAGTAGCTGATTGCATTGAAGCGATACTTATTAATATATATGCAAATGGACAATCCCATCC
>JABDMH010000144.1 GCA_013001595.1 Saprospiraceae bacterium
TAATGACATGTGTCCACCGTTAGAGGTCCCAGTCGCATATATTCTCTCGTTGTCAATCGGAAAACTGCGGGCCAGTTCCATAATCAGCGACTCAATGAATCGCACATCATCTACTTGTGGGTTGCTCGCTGCATCAGACCTACAATCATTCCAGCCTTGACCACCATGTGATCCCAAAGTACCATTGGGGTAGATGATCATAAATTGATCAAGGTCTGCCAATTCCATCCAAACTTTGTAAGGTGCTTTAAGGCCACTTTCACCGGTCAAATCTTGCGAGCTGGATCCACCACCATGGAGGAGAAAGACTACGGGAAGTGAGGAGGCACCTCCAGGTTTGGGAATATAATAGTCGTAGATGCGTGTCAGACCATCTACCTGAATCGATGCTCCCTCAAACAAGCCAGCTTCCAAGACGGCTACATCTTCACTTTTCTGGCATGCCATCAAGATCAACATGAGCAGCACCATTACTTGTCTTTCTACTTTCATATAGGATTTTCCTTTACCTTCTACGATCCAATGGATTTCTATGCATCTACCGTTCCAAATGCATACTTCCGCACGATTTACTTTACATACACAAAAGTGGTGCTTCACCCTGAGTGGCCAATACTCTGGTTGGGTTCTTCAGAGATAAATAGGGTATACTTTATTCTTGATAAAATCCATACTAATGCTTCAAATTGATCTTGTCTTCTCAAATCAGCAGGCTATAGAACCTGCTTCTCAACCTGAGATTTTCCAGGAATAAGAAAGCAGCAGCATCTATTTGCTGCGGTAAAATCCATTGTATCGCCACCAGGATGATAATTGCCGGAAGTTCATCTTCAGCGATAAATGGGCACGGCGGGTGGTATGCCTAGACTAGAACTTACCTTAATGCTTTCAACGATGTTATTAACCAGTGGAAACTCTACGCCATAATTAAAGAGCATTTCTATTTCGTCCGGCTGATCCGTACCAAAATAATTGATGCGGATATTTCTATTGCCTAGATACTTGGTCAAATTCATATAGTCCTCAGTGATCTCTCCTTTTAATTGAATAAAATCGGCCTTATACTCTTCAGTAAGATGTACGTAATCCCAATTTGAGCTCTGACGATCCATATTGCAAATTTTAATTTCCGGACTCACTGCCTTGGCTTCCAATGCGACTTCGCGGCTGCAAGCGAGAAATGCCTGATGCATGCGATCTTGCCGCATGATTTCTTTAGCCACCAACCCTCCGATTCCGCTTGTACTCTTCACATGCACGTTCAGCCAAATGTTGATGGGCATCATAGCCAATGTTTCTGCCAAAGTCGGAACCTTCTCCCCTTTGAATTCGCTACTTATCCAACTTCCTGCATCGAGACTACGTAACTCCTCCAAGGACATTTCTGCCACAGTACCCTGACCGTCTGTGGTCCTATCTACACTATTATCATGGATGATAACCAACTCCCCATCGCTGGTGAGATGTACATCAAATTCAATCATGTGGGCTCCGTGATCAATAGCCGCCTGAAAAGCGACCAATGTATTTTCCGGATGGGTGGCCATGGCTCCGCGATGTGCACATAATCCCTTAGCTGGTAGATCTATAATCGGTAAAGATCCATATGGCAAATCCAGTACTAGGTTGTTTGTCGATACCGACTGCTGCAAAAAGATGGATAACACCAGCCAAAGAACCTGCATACAATGAAAATTTTGGTAAAACTTACTTTAATACTTTTTGGGACCAATTACTACAACTACAATCTCCGAAATATTACACTGCTTTCTTAGTGATCATGGCAACCCAGCCACCTTTAAAAGGTGCTGATATTTCGACTACTGCGCCTCCCTGGATGATGGTTGGCTTCTCACTGAGCCATCTTCCTTCTGTTACACTAATCCAAAGCACCTCGAAATCTCCCCTTGCCGCCGAGAGATCTAAACCAACATTTCCTCCATAGGTAAAATATATTAGATATGATTCACCGGGACTGGCAGCCAGGTAGGCTTCATTAGCATCCCGGTCCGACAGCAATTCTGTATGCGGTTCGATATCCCAGAACTTGATCTTGCTCTCAACCAAGCGCGCAGCCTTAATGCTCGCACGTGTTCGATCGTTAAACCCATTGCCACTATCTGGACGATGAAATCTTGCACTTGCCGACCCCCCCAAGATATTTCTCCAGAAACGCTCAACACCATCTTCTAGACCACCTGTGCCAAATGATTTATATCCTCCGCCGTAAATTTTGGTGTGATTGCTGGGTCTGCGATCATTTTCGTTCACCTGTTGAATCAACCACAACAATTCTTTCCAGTGGTCTTCTCCAAAATTTCGGCTATTCACTTGAGAGATATCCGCAAACATATAGTGATCAGGATCTTTAAAAACGATGAGTGTATGCTCCGCCTCTTCACCTTTATGCGCATCATCAAACATGTCTGTCACGAAGACCTTCTTCCCTTCGTCAGCAGCTTTCGCCAGAATAAATTCGATCCAATATTGACCCCAAGCAGGTGGTGTGGAGGTTTCATTGTTCATGCAGTACAATACATGGTCATATTCCAAACTGTAGGAAAGCATCTTGGCAACAAAAGCCTCTTGATAATGCCTTATTAAATCGAGGTTTCCTCGGAATTGTGGCATTCCTGGGATGCTATGAAAAAAGGGTTGCTTATCTCGTGAGGGATGCAGTGGATAGTCCTTATCAAAACCTGACTCTGCATGGGTATAGTTGATGTTCATCGCTGGATTCCACGGACTGATTTCCCAAAACTCTTTAGAAAAATCAAACCTATCCCAGACTTCTATCTGTACAAAGATGTCTCTCTCCGCTGTCCATTTAAGCATATTCGCAAAGCGAGACCAGTATTCAAGATTCCAATTATCGAGGTCGAACTTACCATCATAGCGTAGGAGATACGGTTTTAATTCAATGGGCTCGCGCTGACTCATTGTATTACGTACGTAATTACCACCCGCTGCTTGAATATCATCTAGATGTGCCTTGAGTCCTTCCGCTAAGAAAATATGATCGGTTTTACTACCACCCAACAACATAACGGGACTCCCTTTGTACTGCCAATATCGTGCGTCCTCTGACCAGGGTTTAAGTGCATCCTCATTCTGAGTAAATGTCCTTTCTGCCACTTGCCCTCTACCAGCAGATGTAACCATAATAAAACAAGCAAGGACCATACATAATTTCTTCATAATAATCATCTATATGTCTTAAGTCATTGAATCCTGAGTTTTAGGAAGACAAGTACATGTGTGATTCTGTCTGAAGGCATTCATACAACACCAACATCTCCCTGCTCTTTTTCACATTCGATTTCAGCAGAATCATCAATCACCTGCATTGATTTCAATTAATCTGTCGAGCCGATAGGGCAAGGCTTCTAGAAAAGTAATGAGATGACTCAGTTCCTTTGGTGTCAATTGTTGTTCGAGACCTGATGGCATTAGTGAAACAGTGCCCGTCTCAACGGCATCAATTTCCGAGGGAGATAACCTTACTTCACTTCCAGGGCCAGTATGAATAGCCAGTGAAGACGAAGTCTGTTCATTAATAATACCAACATATCTTGTCGAGCCACTTTTTACATGGTACGTCTCGTATTCTCTAGCAAAACTGGCGCTTGGATATACAAGCGCCTCTAACAGATCGTGCCGTGATCTGATCTCACCAATATTGGATAGGTCTGGGCCAAAATCTGATCCTTGACCACCAACGGCATGACAAGTAGAGCAAAGGGCTTTACCATAGAATAATGACCTGCCGACACCCA
>JABDMH010000156.1 GCA_013001595.1 Saprospiraceae bacterium
GGCTGTGGATCACTGGTGATGTTGCCTCTCATATGATAATAACAACACATATCTACATAAGATACCTTGCCAAGCATACCACTATCGATAATCTCCGATTTGGCTTTGACAAGATGGGGTGTACTCCGGCGTTGTGTACCAATCTGGACAACCTTATTGTATTTTCGGGCTGCAGCCAATATAGCTTCGCCCTCAACTACATCCACACTAATCGGTTTTTGTAAAAAAACATGGGCTCCCGCCTTAATGGCCTCGATTGCCTGGAGAGCATGCCAGTGATCAGGCGAACCTATTAAAACGATATCAAATGCATGTTCTTTGAGCATGATGCGGTAATCTGAATATTTCAGTGGAACTTTGCCAGATTTTTGACGCTTACTCACCAGTGTGGCTGCTTCGTCAAGCATCTGACTATCGACATCACAAATGGCTACAACATCCACCTGAGCAACCTGGATCAATCGAAATAAGTCGCTTTTACCATACCAGCCGCTTCCGATTAGACCCACCTTCCAGACTTTATCAGTGAATAAGTGCTCCAGGGCGTGTGGAGCAAAAGCTGTTAAAGCAAATAAGTTGGTACTATTTTTCAGGAATTTCCGACGATTCAGATGGTAATTATTCATGATAAAGTTTTTTATTTCAAAATCATATGATCAAACGTTGAGCATCGAAGTTACACAATGGGTTGGTTTTAGAGGCTAAAGACACCAAGTCGAAAGGACTAATTGTAGAAAAGACTACACGCCTGGCAGAAATCATTATTTGGGTTAAAGTTATACCTTTGTCGCTCATAATTAATCACCGGTTAGATATGGGTCAGGAGCACTTTGAAGAGGTGGAAGGATTAATAGCAAAAATTGATTCTGAAAATCCTTCTACTCTAGATGAATTGGAACAGTTCAGATTGAGATACCTGGGTGCCAAGAATTTGATCAAACCCCTATTTGCCAAGATGAAGGATGTCGCTACAGATCAGAGAAAGGATTTTGGGCTATTATTAAATCAAGCAAAGAATCAAGCTGAAGCGAAGTTTTCTACTTTGCAAAAACAACTCAAAAAGCGGCAATCATCTGAAGGATCTGATCTCGATTTAACGGCTCCGGGATTTCCCATGCCATTGGGATCGCGGCATCCGGTATCGGTGGTGATGAATCAAATTATTGAGATTTTTCGACGCATTGGTTTTTCGGTGGTGGAGAATCGTGAGATTGAGGATGAGTGGCACAATTTCACCGCATTAAATACACCGGATGACCATCCAGCCCGGGATATGACGGATACTTACTATCTGAAACCAGACATTTCCCGAATGCTGAGATCTCAGACATCCACCGTTCAGGTACACGAGATGGAATCTAAAGAGCCACCAATCCGGATTATTTCTCCCGGCAGGGTCTATCGAAATGAGACTATATCAGCAAGAGCTCATGCTCAGTTCCATCAAGTAGAGGGCTTATACGTTGATAAGGAAGTGTCATTTGCAGACATGAAGCAAGTCATATTCTATTTTGCCCGGGAACTTTATGGAGAATCAGTGAAGATCCGCCTCCGGCCATCTTACTTTCCTTTTACCGAGCCAAGCGCTGAGGTTGATGTCTATTGGGGTCTGAATAACGACGATGATTACCGGATGACTAAAGGTACCGGATGGCTCGAGATCATGGGATGTGGCATGGTCGATCCCAATGTACTTTCTTTATGCGGTATTGACCCGGAAGAATATTCGGGGTTCGCTTTTGGTATGGGCATAGAAAGGCAAGCGCTGAGAAAATACAAAATCAATGACATCAGGATGTTTTTCGAAAATGATGTGAGATTTCTGCGGCAATTTACTAGCGCTCACTAATTCTACCGAAGAAATGAAACCCTCTCTACCTAAAGGTACACGCGATTATTCTCCAAAAGAAGTGTATCGTCAAAACTACATCTTCGCTACCATCCGTCAGGTATTTGAAAAATTCGGTTATCAACCCATCGAAACTCCAGCGATGGAAAACCTCGAAACACTTCTGGGAAAGTATGGTGATGAAGGTGATAAACTATTATTTAAAGTCCTGAATAACGGAGATTATCTTGCGAAGGCTGATTTGGAAGCATTGCAGGAGAAAGACTCCAACAGATTGGTCAAGAGTATATCAAAAAGGGGCCTCCGCTACGATCTGACGGTCCCATTTGCCCGTTATGTCGTCATGCATCAGCATGAGCTTTCTTTTCCTTTTAAGAGATATCAAATTCAGCCTGTTTGGCGTGCCGACAGACCCCAGAAGGGTCGCTATCAAGAGTTTTATCAGTGCGATGCCGATGTGATTGGATCTGATTCATTGATTTATGAAGCTGAATATGTTTTGATGATCGATGAGGTTTTCACCAAATTAGGTATTGATGTGGAGATCAAATTGAATCACCGCCAAGTTTTGGCAGGAATAGCCGAAACTGCGGGAATTGCAGACAAGATGGTGCCAATGACGGTGGCCATTGACAAGCTGGATAAAATAGGGTGGACCGGTGTAGCCTCCGAGCTTCGTAAAGCGGACATAGAGGCTGCCAGTATTGATCGACTGCAATCGCTGTATAGTGGTCAGCATGGGCTTGACCACATATCGGAAGCACTTGATCAAAGTGACGATGGCCGGAAAGGTGTTGAAGAATTGAAAAGAGTTTTTGATTATCTGGAATCCGCCAATCTCAAACAAGAGCTAAAATTTGATCCTACACTTGCCCGGGGTCTCAGTTATTATACTGGATGTATTTTCGAAGTTAAATCCAAAGAAGTCAGCATCGGAAGTATACTTGGTGGCGGAAGATATGCCAATCTGACGGGCGCTTTTGGCATGCCAGATATGTCCGGAGTTGGAATTTCATTTGGAGTGGCTCGGATTTTCGACGTGTTACAGGAGCTCGACCGGTTTCCAGGCTCGGTAGACCATCCTATCAAAGTCTTGTTAATTGCTTTGGATGAGGATTGTCATAGGTATGCATTTGATCTGTTGCATGATCTTCGATCACAGGAAATACCCGCTCATCTGTATCCCGAACCGGGCAAACTCAAAAAGCAAATGAAATACGCAGATGCTACAGAAGTTCCTTTTGTGATTCTGATTGGCAGTGATGAAATGAAGCGAAAGAGTTACACGGTTAAACACATGAAGTCAGGAGAGCAGTGGGATTTATCTTTTGAAGCGATTATTGAGAAACTAGGGGAGCTCCGGTAAAAATATGCCACTACTAGCTAAATCCCTAAATGAGATCCAGGAAGCCCTGCGAAGAGGTGAACTCACATGTGAATCCCTGGTCAGGTCTTATCTCACGCAAATTGAAAAAACCAGTCATCTAAACGCTTACTTGGAAGTGTATGGAGAAGAGGCAGTAGCTCTGGCCCAGGCGCAAGATCGGATTTTTACTGAGCGATCCATAATACCGGGAAAACTATGGGGAGCGGTTTTTAGTATCAAAGATGTGATTTCATACAAAGATCATGTATTGACCGCAGGTAGTAAAATGCTGCAAGGATACCGGGCCCTTTACAGTGCCACAGCTGTACAGAGATTGCTGAACGAAGGCGCAATTATTATAGGAAGGGTAAACTGCGATGAGTTTGCCATGGGATCAGATAATGAGAGGTCCTATTACGGACCTGTCAAAAATGCACTTGATGAGCAGAAAATACCGGGCGGATCATCAGGAGGATCAGCTGTGTCTGTTCAAGCCAACACATGTTTGATGTCTTTAGGCTCTGACACGGGTGGTTCGGTACGGCAGCCTGCATCTTTCTGCAATCTGATTGGATTCAAACCCAGCTACGGACGGATTAGCAGGCACGGATTAATTGCCTACGCAAGTTCGTTTGATCAGATAGGAGTAATTGGAAGGAACCTGGACGACATTCGCGTTGCCTACCAGGTAATGCAAGGCCCGGATAAATATGACGGCACACTGGTAAGTCAAGATTCGGTATTGGAAAAGCAGGATTCGGTTGGGGCTCCCATGAGGCTTGCTTATATAGAGCAATCACTTACCCACACTGGATTACACGATGACATTAAACGGGCATTTAAGTCAAACATCACGAAATGGAAATCACAGGGACATGTGGTTGATGCGGTTTCATTTGAGCTAATGGACTTTGTCATTCCAAGTTACTATGTGCTCACAGCTGCCGAAGCATCCAGCAATCTTAGCCGGTATGACGGCATAAGATATGGCTACCGCACCGACGCAGCAGGAAAACTCGATGAGATGTATACCAGGAGCCGGACGGAAGGATTTGGTGCAGAAGTAAAGAGAAGGATTCTTCTGGGCACTTTTGTCTTAAGTGTTGGTTATTATGATGCTTATTTTGCCAAAGCACAAAAAGTGAGGCGGCTGATCAGAAATCAATTTGAGGCTTGGACAAAGCAATACGATGCCATTGTTATGCCCATGACTCCGACCACAGCATGGCAAATTGGCTCAGGAAAATCACCCGTAGAGATTTATTTGGCAGATATATATTCGGTGCTTGCCAATTTAGTTGGTTCGCCAGCAATTAGCATTCCCTTAGGCCATGATGCTGTTAAAATGCCCTTTGGATTACAGATCCTCAGTGCATGCTTTACCGAGGAGAAACTATTTTCAATAGCTCATTTATGCGAAACTGACGTTAAGAGCGTTTAGTAGAAGACTTGATGGAATACAAGCTTTTAACCAGCGTAATATAGACCTCGTATACCAATTTTTACTTATGTTTGCCGTGTAATTGCCATCGGCTGATTCAGTTGGCATGATTTATGCATTAAAATATTTTCTAATGTGTAAATGAAATCCAATGAGTATGTTAGCCGATCAATTGCCAAAAATTGTAAGTTATCCCATGATGAAAGTACCCGTACTGCTGCGAGCCAGCTTTGTTATAGTTTTGTGCCTTGCCTTCCAACTACTCCAGGCGAATAAAGTGCTGGATAAGTCTAGTCTGGAGGCCCTACAAACCATCGTTAATGATATAGATGATGAGCATGTAGCCAAGTATATTGATGCGTTTCTTAGACATCCGGAAACCACAGAAGAACTCCTGACGAGAGGCCAGCGATATTTCCCGCTTATCGAGAAAGAATTAACTGTGCAGGGTCTGCCTGACGCACTGAAAGTGCTTCCTTTGATCGAATCCCGGTTTGATCCCATGGCAATTTCCCGGGTCGGGGCAGCTGGACTATGGCAGTTTATGGCGGCTACTGCCCGTGAATTGGGACTTCGTATTGATGCATATGTTGACGAAAGAAGGGACCCCGCTAAGGCCACTAGAGCGGCTTTATCATATCTGAACTATTTATATACCAAATACAATGATTGGTCGCTGGCTTTTGCTGCGTATAATTCGGGGCCAGGTCGGGTGAACCGGGCAATAAAATTAGCCGGTGGTGAGTCTTCCTTTGCCGCCATCAAGGCTTTTTTACCAGAAGAAACTCGTCAATACATTCCAAAATACATTGCAGCTCAGTATATAATACAGTATCACAAGGACCTGGGGTTAAAACCCGCATATCCCGAGTTGGATCTCGTCTGGACCGGTACAGTGTTATTAAACCGTGAAATGAGTATAACCAAAATTGCTGAACTGGTGAATGTGCCCACGGATCTTATTATCGACCTAAATCCAAGCCTGAAAAGACAGTATGTACCAAAACTCAGTCAAGGTTTCGATTTAGTGCTGCCTAAACGGGTTACACCCACATTTCAATACTTTCTGGATACGGATGAAGCACCAGGGCCCTCATTTGCATACCGGACCATGGAGATCATGATAGACAAAAAGGTGACGGTTTTCGAAATCGCGGGATTGCTCAAATTAGATCCTTACCTGTTAAAATCGTGGAACCAGTTGACAGAAGATGTGATTGAGCCGGGCGTCCAACTAATAATTCATGAATTATATGATCCGTCACAGATGTTGACACAGACTATATCACCGAAACCATTTATAAAAGAAAAGAGCAACTTACAACCTTTAGCACCTGCGATAGACTACCGTCAAAACCTATTGAGACTTATTGATCGCCAACGAACCAGAACAGAGGAAACAATAAATTGGAATTTGCATCAAATCAATATAGGTTATTATAAAGGAATAGGCCCGGGACGAATCCCAGGCCTATCAACCAAACCCTAACCCCATGAACATGATTCTTTCCGGATGCTTCTTCTAGCTGGACTGTTGCCTCTTCATTTGGTTGCCGGAGGTATTTCCGCTTTTATAATATAAACGTTTCTAATTACTATTCCGTTCACAACGTGATACTTACCCCTGCATTTCTCTTTTTAGCTCTCACCCTGACAAATCAGTCATTATTTTAGAAAACGGATTCCACTGCATTAAGTTCAACATCCTAGAAAATAGCTTGTTAATAATTTCTTAAGAAATTTCGATTAACTTCTTTGGTTGCACCTTTGCTTCTTCCTTCTTTGGTACATTCACTTTCAGAATTCCATTTTCAAATTGAGCAGAAATAGCCGATTGATCGATATCATCATTTAGAATGAAAGATCTGGAGAAAGAATGGATAGAAAATTCTTTTTGTCGAAAGTTGTTGCCCTCATCTTTCTTTTGCTCCTCGACTTTTGCGGCAACCACCAATGTATTATCTTCTACCGTCACGGAAAGGTTGTCCTTGCCGTACCCAGGCGCTGCAATCTCTAGTTCATAACGGTCTTCAAATTCTGCTACATTCGTTTTTTGTGGATGATTAAGCTTATGCTGTCTAGGTTGTTGAAACACATCATTCATAATCAGCGTAAAGGGATCGATGTAGGTTCTTTTTCTTGGATTTGCAATTACTAAGCTCATTTTTAATTATTTTTTTGTCAAATAAAAATTTAAATATCTCAATGCATCGTCCTCAATTGCTATTCCAATCGAGAATACCGGAAATACTGGCACGCTAATTTCCCTATGCATGCCAATATGGCATACACTTTTAGATTTTAGGCGCCATTATGGCATAGTATTATTGTGCCGGTAAGACTGTGATCACACCCCTCATGATAAAACTGTGACCTGGAAATGTGCAAACAAATGGATATTCCCCGGGAGTTTCCGGTGCTGAAAAGTAAATCACATCTGATGAATTTGGCATCAGTAGATTAGTGTGATAGAGCACCAGATCGGAATCAGGAATGTAACCTTTTTCTTGACCACTGAGTCCGAGGTCGACGGCTAATTGTGCCACTTCATCGGCACTATTAGGAGCCACGATGAGCAGATTGTGCATCATGTCATCGGGATTGTTAAGCTCAAGTCTGATTTTTTCACCCGCCTTGATCGATATTTCTTTGATATCGAACTGCATTCCTGGTAGAGTGCCGATGATGATGTTTTGATCGGGACCAGCTGTCCAGTCAACGGGCATATCGGTGAGGCGCTTCGATGACTTAATGTCCAGGGGTTTTGCCATGGAATGGAGATCAGTCTGCCTCTCCATATCATCGCCTTCCCGGCCTGGTATTTCATTAATGGTATAATAGCCAACCGGATGTAAAAGCGCATGCTGATCTTGATCCCTTACCCCTTCGGCTTTGATTTCACAAATGTAGCCTTGACGCAATCCTTCGACAAAAAGTTGTGCTTGCCGGCCATCTTGAGAAAGTTCGACCTTAAATACCGTCCTGGTTTCCGTGTTGATGGCTGGGCTACCATATAAATGATGGTACTTATATGTGAAATCCGTCAGTTTATAAGAATCTGGATTAGCCGCTGAGGCTCTGTCGACAGGTTGGGTAAATGAGACAGCAAAACCATCGTTTGTGATATTGACTTTATCTATTTCAAAAGGTGTTTTGCCCGACCAGGTTACTCGTTGCAAGCCGTAGGGTTCCTTGCCTGTTGAAGCCCAACCTCGATTGGTCATGCCCACAAATAGAGACTTATCTGATCCCCAGGCAAATCTTAAGACGCCCGAAGCAAATCCTTCTCTAAATGGGAAACAGATGCCCTGATATACATCATTCACTTTCTCCTGATAAACTCGCATGATCTTGCTGTGTCCCTGGTCGCCGACTAGCAATTGATTACTAAATGGTCCAAAACCCTCTGGGATAACCGTAATATCAGAAGTGGAGATTCCCATTAAGGTGTGAGGAAACCAAACGGAAGGTGGTTTGATTTGGCTATTTTCTTTGGAATATTCATAGAGACTTAAACCCCTGCTGTCATCGATATCTTCCATGGACAATTTAGATGGAGAACCTGGCTCCCCACTCCACTTTAACCCTTCAGGATGACCGGCAAAGTCACCAAGCTCCAGATGAGTCATCCGGCCGCTCCCCACCCAATCTCCTTGATTTTCAGTATAGAAGATATCTCCCAAGGCGTTCTGACCAAATCCTGCCGGCGACCGCATTCCGGTTGCAAAAGGCGTAATCTTTCCCGTTTCATCAACTTTTACCATCCATCCACGCCATTTGGATAAGCTGGCACCACGACCAACCCAACCCAGATTAAGAGTGACTAACATCTCGCCATCTGGAAGAATGTGGGGGCCGTAAGAATATTCATGATAATTTCCTGCCAATTCCCAGGTGCAAATTGCCTCATAAAAATCAGCCAGACCGTCTTTGTCACGGTCTGAAATTCTGGTCAATTCACCGCGTTGATTGGTGATGAATGCTCCATCTTTCCAAGCCAGTCCAAGAGGTTCATGCAAACCATGCGCAAATCGATTAAAATTCGGAGCTCCTCCATTAAGATCGGAGATGAGCCAGAGTTCACCGCGGCGAGTACATACTCCCAGCCGGCCGGTATCATCAAATGCGAGACCACCCACTTCAAGTACAATGGAATCGGGAATGGAAATGGTCTCAATTTCATAATAATTCTTTTCGTCGAAATAGGGATTGACTTGACCAATCAACGGAACCTGGGTTGACATTCCCAGCAAAATCAGCATTGAAATGATTCCTTGTAGATGCATAGATCTTACCATAATATTGAATAGGAAAATTTGGAATCTGAAATAGGGTAAAGTAATTCTTGCTCATCTCCCTGGCTTCGTACCAGAGCATCTTTCGGAGCAGTGATATAGTATTCGCCGTCAATGCTAAATAAGCCGTTTGGCAGCTTTTGGACTTGCCTGGTACGGGCAATTCTGAAATACAAATTGTTGAGGTCTCCCCCCACCAGGCTGATCGTTCGTCTCAGTTGGTCACCATCGGGAATGATTTGATCTTTCATTTCCATCGCACCAAAATCATATAGGAAAATGGGTCTTTGCTGCCCATCAATAGCATATCCTTTATAAACCCAATTTCCTTCATCTACTGGCCAGGGGCTTTCTTCTATATCACTCAATCGGGCCAGCCGGCTGTTTTTTGTCAGCAAAATACTGGCTACTGTCGGTTCGTGTGTTTGGGAGTGGCCTCGGCCTCTCCACATATTGGATAGGTCACCGAAAGGTCCTTTCCACGCTTTAACCAGGGACGCGGTGGCCAGATCGTAACTATAGTGAGTGCCAGCAGGCTCGGCAATGGAGATGGTGTGGGTAAGTTTTTCATCGCCATACATGACAAATCCCCGCAACAAAGTGGGATCTGGAGATGGTGGCAGCAACAGCGGTTGGCTATCGCTGTGGTCGCGTCGGAATGCTGTGGTAGAACCGAGACTTCGTTTATAAATACCTGGTCCTTCATAGTTTAATTCCAGTGTTGCATTCCACACTTCTTGATAGTAGGTTATCTTTAGGCCATGGGTACCTTCGGTTAGAAAAATTTTGCCTCTTTCGGTACCCATACCTGGCTCACCCTCATTATGCACAACCAGGATCGAGTCTATATAAAGATCACCACCATCATCAATTCTTGTTTCAAACAAGTAGTCTCCCGCTTGCTGAACTGTGATCGAACCCTCAAGGATGGCACAAAAACCTTCAGATAGTGAAGTGATGGATGTCAGGTCGATATCGTTTACCACTCCACTGGCCGTGGCAATCAAAGTATCAAAGTTGGGAATGAAGTCATATTTACCCTCAAAAACCTGGTAGTTTAAGTCACTTAAGATCAGAGTGTCATGATGGTAAGACTTGTATTTTATGTTGCGAAATGCTACCGGACCGTGATCCCCTTGAATAAATAGGGGACCAAGCGCTGCTTCCCCCTCCAGCTGATGCGCACGAGTGGGTCCAGACACTTCAATGTCCTGCTGTATTAACATCCCATTTAATCGAACAAATTCGAATTTTGCATTCTCAATTTTTTGCCCATTCTCGTCAAATCGGGGGGCTCGAAACAAAACATGAAAATGCTCCCATAGTCCTGGGGTTTTGCTGGCATTAATTCTGGGAGCAACGCCTTCAAAGCCTTTTGAGCCTTCCGGTCTACTTTCATCCCAGCGTTGATAAATGCCACCGAGATCTGTAAATGTGGGATTTTCTTTTTTCCAGCTATCAAAAAGTTGAATTTCATACCGACCTTGAAAATAGACCCCTGAATTGGAACCTTTGGGTAGCATCACTTCAAACTGAATTTCGAGATCTCCATGTTCAAATTGAGTGGCGATATTGTCCATTGCATCTGGGCCCGGCTTATTTAATAAAACACCGGTACCCGGTATACCTTGAATGTTGTGTTCTTTTTGATAGTCACAAGAAACCGATTGCACTACAGACCAATTGGCTCCCACTGCGCGAAAATTCGATAAATCATCTAAGGGGAGAACAGTAAATGCCAATGAAGATTCCACTTCATCGTTCTCTGAAATCTCACGAACTGATGCGTCCCGATCCTGACGGCAACCAAGAAGTAACAAAACCAAAGTAAGGTGGATCGCCAGAATAGTTCTCATGTTGAACTCGATTGAAGAAAGAGGAAAGATCTGAAAGATAAAAATTTACTATCGCAAAATGGAGATGTTTGATTACCATACGTAGATAGGGTTTCTATCGAAGGAAAGAGAATATATGTATATGAAGGGATAGGCATGAGCAAAAAAAAGAAGCCTGCATTTTAAAACAAGCTTCTTCCATGCGCCCCCTCAAGGACTTGAACCTTGGACCTACGGATTAACAGTCCGCCGCTCTAACCAGCTGAGCTAATTTGTGACAGATAATCAATGATTAACACATTAAAAATTTCTTAATGTATTCAATCTGTTTGTCACAATGTTTAAAATCTCCTTTTCTATCCGGCTTTTTACTAGTACCACTCTGAAAAATGGAAAGCATCCGGTGGTACTTCAAGTC
>JABDMH010000028.1 GCA_013001595.1 Saprospiraceae bacterium
TTGGCCTGGTGGCATTGGCTGCTTTTTTTTGGGTCACTTATGATGTATGGACAAATAGGTCTTCACGGTATACTACAGTGGCGAAGGTGCTATGGACCGTTTCCGCATTCTTTCTCTCGATCGTGACAGCGGCAGTGTATTATTTTATCGACGTGCGCAACCGCAGGTAGATTCGGGATGGAAGTGAGGTGATCAAGCAACAATGAAGTGTCGACGAATAATACTCCTAGGTAAGGCAGTTCTTCATATGACCTTCCATGGTGCCTTCTTCAGCCTTTCGATCACGATTTATTGACGAGTGTTGTAGTCATCAATCAAGTTGATCTCCAATGGTAGCCGGTTGGAATAGTTTCGAACTCTTGAGCCAGAGTTTTTTAATCATTAAAACCAAATAATTGCTAGAGTTTGTATGGGAGAAATATCCAAATCCATTAAGTGTTTTTGAACCTCCTACTCAAGGTTGTCTAACAAGCTAATGAAATTTGTTGGTTGTTGATATCAACTATGTTGTTCTTTCAATATCAATCATGGAGTACAGCCTTTGTCTGTTGTGTGTCATTATTTATCACACGTTTACATTGAATAAATATCCAACCAGGGCGGTAAGTCCCATTGCTACAGTACCCCAGAATGTTATACGAAGTGCGGCTTTTCCAATACTAGAACCACCTGTTTTTGCTGCCAAGGCTCCTAGTATTATTAGAAAAATTAGGGCAGATCCGAAAAGGGAATATTCCATAGTTGTTAAATAATACACAGTATTACAAACACTACGATGAATGAATGTTGAGCAAGAATAATCCTAAATATCTGCAAGAGCTTTTGGGGAAGAGATGGACCATAGCCAACCTAAGCTGATGTAGCGACATTCTTTGTTCACAATAACCTGCCGTCACTGATTTGAAGTGGGAGTATGATCCATATTCAATACAGGCATCGACTGGTACCAAGAGGTTACTTTATCAATCATGGCTTGGGCTCTTTCTGGGTGCTCCTCTCTAAGGGGATAATTTTCTCCAGGATCATTAGGAATATGATATAGCTCCGGCCTACCTCCATTGTAGTCACACATTAGTTTCCACGGGCCATCCCGCATGCCCAGATCGGGTAGATTTTCAAAGCCATAATAGTTCTTTCGATCTGGTGGTCTACTGTAGTAGATAGGTGATCTACGCGATGTGTGTGATTCGCCTAGTAATGTATTTATTACGTTTTCACCATCCGTGGGTGATTGGTCTAGTGCATTGGCTCCAGCGAATTTCAATAAGGAAGGCTTTAGGTCAATGGCAGAAAAAACCGACTTTGTGTTGCGCGATCCCCTTACTTTTTCGTTGATAAATCCCGGACCCCAAACGATGAGAGAAGACCGGATTCCTCCTTCGTATAAGTGTGTCTTATGGCCTTTCAATTTTCCAGCGCTTCCAGCTCCCAATTCAGGACCATTATCAGAGCAAAACAAAATCAAGGTATTGTCACGCAGTCGATCATTTGCTTGAATGTACTCGAAAAGTTTGCCAAACTGTTTGTCCATTTCTTCCAGGACGGCTAAGTATAGACCTCTCTTACCGGCTTCCTTTGCAAGGCCGTATTGTACAAAGGAGGGCCAAAAAGGACTGTGTACATCATCAGGCCAGACGTTTACGTAGAATGGTTGATTCTTTTCAACTGCCTTTTCCATGAATTCGATACTGGCATCGATAAATCCGGTGGTTATCTCTGATCTTTGCATCCAGGTAAAGGGTTCTCCCAGAATCTCTGCTTCCTCCCATATCCTTCCCACTTTGCCAGTTTCATCAATTGTGAGTGGAAGGAGTTTGGCTCCCATACCTTCAAAATTAGTGAGGGATTCGTCAAATCCGTATTGATCGATGGTCGGTGCCTCCGCAACATCTCGCTGTCCCCCCATATGCCATTTCCCAAAATGCCCCGTGGCGTAGCCCATGGTACCAAGGCTTCTAGCTAGCATGGGGGCGGATGGATCGAGCCAGTTGGCAATACCACGCTTTTTATTCTGTTCTCGATAGGAGAGGTAAGAGGTGATATTCCAACGCTGAGGATATGTGCCGGTCGAAATGGCGATGCGTGACGGTGAGCATATGGGCGCATTTACATAAAATTGCTCAAAGGAAATGCCCTCGGTAGCCAGCTTGTCAATGTTAGGCGTTTGAGCATCCGTATTTCCAAAACAAGATAGATCAGCCCATCCCATATCATCGATGAAAATCAAGATGATGTTTGGTTTTTCCTCTTGTGTGATTGAAGAGCAGCCCGACAAGAGGAGTAGTATGATATATAGATAGGTAGTGCGTCTTCGATTCATGTTGCGAGTTGGTAAATGACAAGAGCTAAGATAAGGCTAATAGAATGGTTAGTAGTTGCCATATCATCATACTGGGGGCAGTAAGGTAGAGGGGCTTTCTCTTGTTCTGGGTGGAGAAGGTTCTGGAGAAGTTGTTGCTGCTGGATCAGGAGCTATGGCAAGCTATTTTAATGGCAAGTGCGTTGCCTATGCTGGTTGGCGAATCGGCTGTGGTGTTTGGTCTGAGTATGTAGTTAAAAGCGTTAGGGGAGGCGTATTGCCGTTGAATGAGTTCTTGAGTTTAGAGCAAGGAGCAATGTCTATTGTAAACCCCTGACGGCCAGCACTTTTATAGCCATTGCATTGACTGCTGCAGCAAGCTCATTAGGCCATATGGTGAACAGGCTGGGGCGAAGCGAAGGAATTCAAATAATAAATGTGGTTCGCAGAGATGCGCAAGTGGATCTTCTTAAGGCCCAAGGAGCTGACATTGTTCTGAACAGTAGTGAAGCAGGATTAGAGCGAGAATTAAATGATGCATGCCATCGAAACAATACTCATCTTGCATTTGATTCGGTGGCGGGTCAATTGACTGGTCAACTGCTAAAAGCGATGCCTCCAAACAGCAGGCTTACTGTGTTCAGCGCATTTTCCAAAGAAGCCATTCAAGGGAGTCCCGGCCCAATGATATTTGAAAGTAAGACAATTGACGGTTTCTGGCTAGGTCCATATATCAGCAAGCAGAGTGTTTTGAAAACAATGCAGTTGTGGAAACGTGCACAGCGACAGATCTCTAGCCATCTTAAAAGTGAGATGAGAAAGACCTATCTTTTACCAGAAGTGAGAGAAGCCATCCGTGACTATAGAGACCAAATGACTGGAGGGAAGATCTTGCTTCGGATGTCTTGATAAACATCTGATAAACCAAAGGAAGACGATGTGAAAAATTTGATCAGTAATATATCGACTAGCAAAGCGGCGGTGGTTGTAGGAATGGCGTTTATAACCTCCATTTTCATTGTAACCTTAGTTGATGATTTTCTTTTAGCAAATTTTGTAGTACCGGGTGATATAGAAGCATTGGCCTGCGATATTAGGGCTAATAAGAGACTTTTTGGTTTTGCTGCTGTTGGTTATCTACTCGTTCTTGCCCTTGATGCCATCATTGGTCTTGCACTTTATGTGGTTCTGAAACCCGCAAATAGAAATCTTGCATCGCTAACGGCGGTTCTCAGATTGCTGTACGCCTTTACTGTGACAATTGGAGTGTTTACTCTGGTATTTAAGATTATCGATGCACATGGCTATGCATCGATAAAACTTTTTGGATACCTAGTTTTTGCTTTGCACATCCTTGTACTTGGTTATGCAGTATTTAAGGCAGCATATATCCCCAAGAGCCTTGGAGTTTTGCTCATGGTTGCTTCTTTTACCTATATTGTATTCTTTATCGATTTTCAGATATCCGGGATATTTGAGGTCGTTATAATGGTAATGATGGCTATTGCAGAACTTTCTTTAAGCGTCTGGCTTATACTGAAAAGAAATAGTCTGCCGGAAGTTTCATCTCAGCGAATCGGCAAATAGACTTAGAGACATTGTTAATTGGAATGATAGAAATTTGTTTGCTTTAATAGATGTTAATCAATATCTAGGCAACATCAGCATCGCATTCAGATTTTTAAAAAGGGAGAATTTATATATAATTAAGGAGTGCATCCTTAAGCTGCAGAAATGGCATAATCAATCTGATTATGATTGGTATTGATGCTACCTCCCAATTTCTACCCGATCGCTTTCAGCGTAGAGCGAAACGGCGCTATTTGCACCTTCATATTCACCTCTTGCAAACCGAATATTTCTGATGTCACCACTTTCGCTTCGTATTTGGTGGATGTACTTGTGATCACATCAAACATCGGATAAAAAGCTATTCCTTGTTTTTTTGAAAATCGGTTATCAAAACACATGAAAGTCTATGATTTAAAAGTTTGTTCCAATTTGCGTTGCGTCAAAACGGGGGATAATTCCAGGATTGTATTCTATCAGGAAAATATGGATGAGATAAGTACTATAAATCTTAACATTCCGATCCGTCTGAAGGTCATTGCTGTAAATACCAAGAAAGCAGACAAAGAAATCTCCATTTCACCTGAGCTAGTCAACGGCTTTCTTTGGGATGCTGCCTATAGTTCAGACCGGGCCGTACCCATTGGAGATTTCATGTAAAAGAATAGATGCTCAGTGGTGAGAATCAAGTGCGCACAGGGTTAAAGATAAAGTTGGATGATGGTCGGATATTAAGAAAGTCTGACCAGCCACACTCATTTTGAGCCCATCTAGAACACTTCAATCATCACACTAAGTAAACCAGTGCCAGATCACGTTTCAGAGCTCGCCTATCCCATCAGTGGTTAGAGCTGAACATGTTGGATGCTTGCAATGCCATTCCATAATTTAGATATTTCGTAATTTCGGATTCAGATCATTGTTCTTTACCTAACTTATATCAACTTGTATATGAATATTTTGAAACTTGTTTCTGCGTTTTCTCTGATGTGTCTTTTACTATCATGCTCTTCTCCAAACAAAGAATCGATGGCAGACCAGAGTACTAAAGCTCCTTATCAATTGATGACGGTTGATCCCGGTCATTTTCATGCCGGATTGCTACAAAAGACCGCCTTGGACGAAATAGATCCCACCGTGCACGTGTTTGCACCGGAAGGACCAGATGTGAAGAATTATCTGGGAATGATTGAAGGTTTTAATACGAGGGAGGAAGATCCAACGAACTGGAACCAGGTGGTATATACAGGACCCGATTTCTTTGAAAAGATGATCAAAGACAAACCAGGAAATATCATGGTCGTTGCTGGTAACAATGAGAAAAAAACGGAGTACATCAACAGGGCTGTAAAAGCAGGCATTAATGTGCTAGCCGATAAACCGATGGTGATCAACAGTGATGATTTCGAACTGCTGAAGGAAACGTTCGAGCTAGCTGAGCAAAACGATGTATTACTATACGATATCATGACTGAGCGTCATGAAGCAACCATTATGACTCAGCGGGCATTGTCCCAAATTCCTGAACTATTTGGAGTATTGGAAACAGGATCCGTTGAAAATCCAGCCATCACTAAGGAGTCAGTACACCACTTTTTTAAATATGTATCTGGAAGCCCCTTGGTTCGACCAGCTTGGTTTTTTGATGTTACACAACAGGGGGAGGGCCTCGTAGATATCATGACTCATTTGGTGGACATGATCCAGTGGGAGTGCTATCCGGAGCAAATCATAGACTACAAAAAGGATGTCAATGTTTTGAATGCCAGGAGCTGGGCTACAGAACTGACACCTTCCATGTTTAAGAGGATTACAAAATTAGATGAATATCCAGACTATCTGCATAAGGATATTATTAGCGATTCAGTGCTTAGTGTTCACTCAAATGGAGAGATTAACTATACCCTAAAAGGTACACATGCTAAGACTTCTGTCATCTGGAATTATGAAGCTCCAGAAGGTGCCAAAGACACGCATTATTCGATCATGCGTGGTACCAAAGCCAACTTAATCATTCAGCAGGGAAAGAAAGAGGACTATCAAGCTACGCTCTATGTTGAAAATACCAGTGAAGAATCCGATGCACTTTTCATGGCAAATGTAAAACAAGCCCTTGCTGATTTACAGGGAGACTTGCCAGGACTTGCCATGGAAAAAGATGGAGACATGGTCAAGATTATTATTCCTGATGAACTTAAAGTTGGTCATGAAGCACATTTTGTCCAAGTGGCTAAGAAGTACATCAACTATCTGAACCAGGGTAAAATGCCGGATTGGGAAATACCCAATATG
The DNA here is from genome assembly GCA_013001595.1 of Saprospiraceae bacterium. Taxonomy (GTDB): domain Bacteria; phylum Bacteroidota; class Bacteroidia; order Chitinophagales; family Saprospiraceae; genus JABDMH01. The sequence goes on from JABDMH010000028.1 coordinate 6,161, forward strand.
ATTTCCAAGTATTATACTACCACCAAAGGTTATGAAATGAGTAGGTGATTCCTTTGCTTAAATGATCGATTCTTCAGAACGTCATGGAAATATTTCCTTTCCCGGTTGGTACAGGAACGGTCCAAGTCTTAGTCGCGGAGTCATATAAGGAGTGTTCCACTTCCAGATCATTCATGACCATGGTGGATACTTGTTGCGTAAGTTTCAAAGATAGTTGGCCATCTCTTTCCATGTAATAAGACAAATTACCATCTGAAGAGAATTCAAATGTAATCGGCACATTAGAAACTAGCTCGATCATTGGACCCTGATAAGTCTGGGCCTTGGCAGCAAATATCCATTCATCTTCCCATGCAATGGCAAGTGCATCTGTAGAGATATCCCTAAGTTCATACGCTGCACCTGGTTTCGTAGAAAAAGCAAAATTATGACCGGCAGTGATTCCGGAGATAAAACCCTCTACCAAAGTGGTGCTGGTTTCAGGACCGCCATCTTTCAAGGAAGTAGTTAGCAAATTGGCCATTACCAAAGGTTGACCATTGGTCTGACTTGTTACGGTCAGCATTCCTTCTTTCTCCAGTGGTAATCCTGACTGCAAAGTTCTCAAATAATGTGGCGTCTCCACCGACTTGGCGTGCATGCTTGCAGGGGACAAATGCATTATATGCAATTGTGCATCGTCCTTGACAATGCTTGATGCTGCCTTTCCTGCACTAATATCTTCTAAGCGAGCTGTCTGGTAAAGTAAGGTAATTTCAGCATCCTCTTGTGCAGGTACAACCAGGTCCAGCATTAGAAGTGTTCGAGGTTTCAGATAAAGAACATTTCGGCTGAGTTCTTTTACCTCACCCCAATATAGTCTTCCAATATTTCCGGTGGTGAAGGCCGCATGTTCTCCATCCAAAAAATGAGAAACATATGCATGGTCATTAAAGCCCGGAGCAAAGTCTCGATGATCCCCTACTCGTTGACTTTGATGATTGCCATTGACTAAAATCGTCGAATGCCCAATTGGCTGGGTAAGCCGGGATTCATATAGCGGATCATCATAATAATGCGAATTACTAAGTGGTCTTTCTTGTATGAAGATCTGCTCTCGATCAGCAAGCCAAAAACTTCCTTGGTCTAGATGTTGATGATTATAAGCGGGGCCAGTCCGCATGACAAAGACAAAATCATCCTGCTCCCATCCACTCTTAAAAACGGTGGTTCCTAATTCGCGAAATAATTTGACCGGTTTTTCACTAAATGGGTCCTCTTCTGGAATGCTTGTGGTATTGAAGACCACATCTTCATACGATTCATTCTGACTTATAGTCTTTGGAGCAGATTCAGGCTGATGATTGGCAACGTAATGGCTCTGATTTTCCTTGAGAAAATTGTAGAACCAGCTTAATCTTGGTTCTCTATATTTTTTAAGAAGAAAAGCCCAATTTCTCGCAGAAGTGAGATTACCTTTCGAATCTCCATATTCGAACCACCTCTTATTCTTTATGAGACCGGCCCAAATATACTCATTGTACGTCCCGACCAATGGATGGGTTAAATCGATTCCAAACACGTTTTCGATCGAAGGCAGGCTATAGGATAAGTTTGAAAAACTATAATTGTTGTATCCGTAACCTTCACCCCAGGCACCATCTTTTGAATCTGTCACCTTGTTGAGAAACTTATTCAATTTTATGATGGCTCCGGTGAAATAGGGCTCAATAAACTGTGTGTCCTCTCCATCTTGAAATAGAGCACTAAGGCACATCAATGATCCACCAACGGTCATTGCCAACCAATTGGAAGTTGCAGCGGTGATATTATCATTGTGCACAAATGTACGATGAGTGCCCTCCACAATGTTTTTCATGATTGCCTTACGAACTGCAGTACGTTCCTCATCATTCATCAACTGGTAGACCAGGTCGTATGCTTCGGCTACCCGATGTGACCAACTGCCCGTCCGATGTTCACTAAATCGCCCCCGTTTAGTTTGCCAAGGATGTGTCCAATTTGGCCATGATGCCAAACGAACCAGCACATCTTTTACATATTCACCTGCATCTAAATCTCCATGGAAAGCATAAGCTCGTGCATTAAGTCGCAGTGCTGAACCAGTATGATATATTTTTGCTCCCCAGGCATCCCAGGTGGGTAACCACTCTTCATCAGGAAACTGATCGAGATCAAAATGAAGGCTTTCAACCGGAATCTTGATCCGTTGTTGTTTGGCATTTTCCAAGATGCCTTCATACACATGCTGGAAGCGTTCTTCCTTAAATAGCCTATCGATCTCTTCTTTCTCTTCGCGATTAAATAACAACCTTGGATGTTGCCCTCCAATATTCTTTGCCACAATATGAATCGTAAAAGTCGTTTCAGAAATCTGGTCCCCTCCCTGATAAGCCCTCAACTTGCCCAGATATAAGCCCTCAGACATGTTGAGCTTCAAGGACTCAATGTTCCATATTTCACCTTTCTTTGAAAGATTTCCTTGATAAACCACATCGGTTGTGTCGGTATAGGTGGAAATATCGAGGGTCACCCTGCTGGTATTTTCTGTCCAAGTTCCACTTAGATTGAATTCATCTCCAGCTCCATAGTGTTTCTTTGGAATATACGGTTTGAACTCAGGTAGTTTAAATACCTCAGGTTCAATAAATTGGAAAGCTGCCGCTCTTGCGCTTTTAAAGACAATATCATCCAAACCGAAGTAGATCGGCATGTCTGGATCTGCGTTGGGGAATTTTGCCAGAAAAGCCAATGCGTGTATTTTGATTTTTTCTTTGCCTTCTACCACCGGGTTTGCCTCCACAAAGTCATCAAAGCGTATCGTGACCTGATGCCATTTGTTCGGTTCCGTATGTGGAG
>JABDMH010000029.1 GCA_013001595.1 Saprospiraceae bacterium
AATGGAACTACATCTGAAAAATCGCGTCCATAAGCGGCTCGAATATGCTGATCATTGACCAGAAGGTTATTGGTGGCATCATATTCTACCCATCCCAATTTTGGCACAAATACCGCTATCCAGGCATGGGAAGCATCACTGCCTACCAGCTTTTCCTTGCCTGGTGGTGGTACCGTCTCAATATAACCGCTGACATATCTTGCTGCCAGTCCTAATGATCGTAGACACGATAATGCCAGGTGTGCAAAGTCTTGGCATACGCCCTTTCGATGATCAAACACACTGTCGACCGGTGTACTTATTTCGGTGAATCCTGGGGTAAACGAAAAGTCTGCAAAAATTCTTGAGCAAAGTTCCATGGTAGCATCCATAATGGGTCTACCTGAAGTGAATGACTTTCGAGCGTACTGGGTAATCTGGGAATGAAAAGAAACATGCGGAGAAGCGAGATAGAATTGTCGAGTGTCATTCTTTGCCGCTGTAGTATGTAAATGTGCACGGACTTCCTCCCAGGGCATAGATTCATTAGCACGCTTTGATATCCATGGAGGTTCTTCCAGTTGCACTTCACTTTCTACTTCAACATTAAGATGAGTATGTGTCTGTTCAATTGAAAAATACGTCAGGGAATTATCGAAGAAATCTATTCTCGCCTGTCTCATGAAGGGTTCAGGAGAAATACTACATTTAAACACCTTCACCTTTTGGAATGGATTATTGCTGGGCCCTTGACAGATAATATTATGGCACAATGTAGCCGGATGCTGATAGGTATATTCAGTCTTGTGCAGCACTCGATAATTCATACTTGTGGGAGTATACCAGTTCTTACGGCATGGTAAGTATTCTGTGTATGACTAAAGTAGTTTTCTATAATCATGTTCGAGACCTCTGCCAAAGAATCCGTAATCTTACCTAACAATTCGCTCAGTAAATCTCTTTCGCCTGAGTCAATATCTGGTAGGCAAATTTTCTTTGGTTCGGCAAGCTGTACCAACATTTTTAATTCGACGATCTTCTTTTCCAAGGGTGAGAGTAAGCCATCGACTGAACGATAGGGCAATGCGCGTGCTATCTCCTCCAGTTCACTTAAATAATAAATTAGTGATCGAGGAGATTGTCTTACGGCCATCAACAGCATGAGCACCCCTTCCATTTGTAAATTTGATCGATATCGATATCTATAAGTCAGTAGGTTGTCATTACACAGCAGGACCACCTCCATGAGCATCTTCTCCATCTCTATATTGACATCGGCAACTAAGGTAGCGCGCATTAATCTCGACGAACAGATGATGGCTTCTAAATAACGACCAAAATTGAGTAAATGCCAGCTGTCCTCTCTTGTCATATTATCAATATTAAGGCCATTAAATGCCATTAATTTGACAATCATTTGATCAAGTAGGGAGTGAATGCCATTTAACTGAACCTGCTCAGAAAGATCATCGATGTCTTCATTGATTCCATCGAGTATCCTCCACGTATCAAGACTCAAGCGGTCCCGCACCGCATAACTGTTGTTCAGCATCATCCTCAATGAATGAGATAGGGAACCCACCCTGGTGGCATCACCTATTATTGAAATTAATTCCTTTTCAGGATTGGCCAGGCGTGATTCTACCTCATCTACATCCTTTAATGTACCCACAAATCCGGGGTAGGTAGCTGTAAGCTCTGTTGTTGCACGGAAAAGCATGCGAAGCATGGCTTGCTCATCTTCATTGGCTGGATCTGATTCATTATATTTTCCCAGCACCTGACGCAGCAACCTCACAGTATACATTGCGCGCTCAGCATACCTGCCCAGCCAATATAAGTTTTCACCTGCCCTACTGGGTAGCACATTTTCAATAGGTTGTATGACCATACGCGTTGGAACGTCTTCATGCTCCAGAACTTCGGAGGTAGGAGCCGATAATACCCATGCATCCTTGCTGATGCCACCAGATTGATTTGAAACCTTGAAGAAGTCATCTGATGTCGATGATCGGGCTAATCCCCCTGGCATGATCGCATATTGACCAGAATCGCTATCTGCAGTAACATAACTCCTAAAAAGGGCCTTCTTAGCCATCAATTTGCCTTCGATAAGTGAAGGCGTAGTAGAAAAATTCACCGTTTCTTGCCCCACATATAAATAGGGATGCAAAGAAATTCGTTTTTTTAAGCGCTCACGTTCTGGTGAAGTCAATTCTCCACCGTAAATAGACCGATTGCGATGATCGCGATAGATTGTCTTGATGATGAGGTGCTTCAAATTGTCAAGAACATACTTTTTCTCAGCTTCTTGACCACACCACCAAGTTGCCACCGACGGCAGCAGCAATTCTTCTCCCAATATCTCTTCACACAAACTGGGCAAAAATGCCATAAACCCCGGATTCTCTAGAATCCTGCAACCAATGGGATTCACCACACGTACCTTCTGACTGCGCACAGCTTCCATTAGTCCGACAACGCCCAATTGTGACCTATCATCAAATTCCAATGGATCGCAAAATACATCATCAACCCTGCGCAAAATGACATCAACTTTTTCAAGACCTTTAAGTGTTCGCAGCCACACATATCCGTCCCTAACAGTCAGGTCTCGACCAAAAGCCATGGTAATGCCAAGTACGGAGGACAAATAAGCGTGCTCGAAGTAGGTCTCATTTCTTGCACCTGGAGACAAAATCACGATGCGCGGATTTTCTCGATCCCTTGGCGACAAACTCGTTAACGTGTCTTTTAATGTTTGATAATATGAAGATATTTTGCGCACTCGATTTTCCCTCAACATGGATGGAAATACGCGGGTCATGGCTGCCCGATTTTCCAATGCATAGCCCATGCCGGATGGGGCATCAACCCGATCATTCAACACCCACATCTTTCCATTTGGACCCCTGGCTAAATCCGCAGCATATTGAATCAATTGGTTTTTTCCAGGCAACATGATCTTATCTGCTTGTCGCAAAAAACCCTGATGATTGTAAATCATCTCCAGTGGTAGCTTGTTACTTCTGAGTAAAGTCCGGGACCCATAGATATCGATCAGAATCTGATTAAGTAGGTGAACACGCTGCTTCAATCCAGCTTCGACATGCTGCCAATCTTCGTGTGCAAAGACCATGGGCACCGGGTCAAGATCCCAAGGTCTATTACTGCCTTCAGGATCACCATATACATTATAGGTCACTCCATTTTCACGAAGTTGCCTTTGGACAGCCCTATGCTTACGTACAAGATCTCCTGGACCGAAGTACTCGTACGTTTGCATTATCCGCTGCCAATGTGGTAAAATATTCCCCCCTCGATCATACAACTCATCGAAAAAGACATCTTCATCTCCCCTATTGGTCTCTACATAGGTTGATAGCATAGTTTGCTAAGATATAGTTTTGTCTACAGCTCAAAGGGACTTGTACCGTCGCAGATCCATGGTAAATGGATACTCAGGATTTTCTATTTCTGCTATGGGGCCTGTTTTGGGGGGTTGCTTTATTTCAGTTACAAGCCTTCCCATAACTTGTGGCTGTGTTTTAATGGTCTCAGCAAGATTGATGCTATGTCCAAAATCGAAAAACCTGGAATTTCTTCTAGCCTCGGCTTCCAGACTATTAACCGGGAAAGTGTCGTAGCTTCTGCCTCCAGGATGGGCTACATGATATTTGCACGCGGCGACCGATTTATCTGACCAGGTGTCATACAAATCAAAAACTAATGGTGTATCTACGCCCAGATTTGGATGAAGAGCTGAGGGAGGCTGCCAGGCTCGATATCTAATGCCTGCGACAAAAGTACCATGTGTGGCCGTTTTTTGTAACGGGATTTTACACCCATTACAAAGCAGATAATATCGACCATCGGTCATGCCACTTACTTTAACCTGGATTCTTTCCAACGATGAATCGACAAATCGGGCTGTTCCGGTACTTGATATCTCTTCACCCAATACATGCCATGGCTCGATGGCCATGCTAATTTCAACGTTGATATCGCCAGCTTGAAGCTCACCGACAAAAGGAAACCGAAAGCTAAAGAATGGGTCAAACCAGCTTAAGTCAAAAGTATATCCAACCGAACTAAGGTCATCGATCACTTCTTTTAGATCTTGACGGCAATAGTGCGGCAGTAAAAACCGATCATGTAGGGACGTACCCCATCTCACTAGTTTTTTACGGTACGGCTCTTGCCAAAATTTCGCTACCAAAGCCCTGATCAGCAAAAGCTGCACAAGACACATTTGCTCATGCGGCGGCATGTCAAATCCTCTAAATTCGAGAATTCCCAACCTTCCACTTGATGTATCCGGCGAATATAATTTATCGATGCAAAATTCAGCTCGGTGGGTATTTCCGGTCACATCTATGAGCAGGTTGCGAAACAAACGATCGACAAGCCAAAACGGTATCTTTTCATCCTGTTGATGATTAGGTACCTGCGAGAAAGCAAGTTCCAGTTCATACAACATTTCATCACGTCCTTCATCCACCCTCGGAGCCTGACTCGTGGGACCAATAAACTGCGTAGAAAAAAGATAGGAAAGGGATGGATGATGCTGCCAGTAGGTAACCAGGCTTTGTAGCAGATCAGGTCGGCGTAACAGGGGACTGTCAGCAGGCTTCTTTCCCCCAAGCGTTACATGATTTCCCCCTCCAGTACCTGTGTGTTTGCCATCTAGATTAAACTTCTCTGATGTCAACCCACAAGCTTTAGAAGCCTTAAAGAGTTCCTGATAGATATTTAAAAGCTCTTGCCAGGTACTGCTTGGGTGCACATTTACTTCGATCACGCCCGGATCCGGTGTGACCATAAATTTCTGCAAGCGATCATCATCAGGTGGATCGTACCCCTCGACTATCAATGGCAGCTGTAATTTTGCTGCGGATTTTTCAATTATATGTATCAACGTGAGATAATGCTCTAGCAACACCGTTGGCGGCATAAAGACAAACAACTTACCATCTCTGACTTCTACGACCAACGATGATTTAAATATTTCATCACTATCCAGGTAAGCCTCTTGTATCGTTTCATCAATCTGATCCAAACTCGGTAGTGTTGGAGATTCCGCAAAGGGATCCTTTTGGTCCAACAATGAATCATCTTCAGCAGAAAAGTCAATGGAATCCAATGGTAGGCGCAGACCTGCAGGAGAATTGCCTGGAGTCAGGAAAAGATGCTTTCTCTTCAATTCCCATCTGCAGCTTTCCCATCTTTCCAACTGCTTGTTCCATCTGATTGGAATGGTGTAAGCCACCGGTTTTTCCAGACCGTGATTCAGAACCTCCGCCAGTTTTTGGCGTTCCAGCTTGCCATCCATATCCAGCTCAAATGGATCGAGATCCGTCGGCAGCTTCTGCTCCTCCCAGATAAAATAGAAAGGATCTTCAAAGGCGGGCATCAGATTTGAGGGATTGAGGTGCAATTCCTTAACAATCTCATTGATCAATCGGTGGGATGCTTGTTTATCCAGATGAGCTTCTGCCGTAAAATCTGCGAATAACGCTGCATTCTTCCAGATCGGCAGCCCATCTTTCCTCCAGTAACACGCTAATTTCCATCGTGGGAGAGGTTCGGCAGGATACCATTTCCCCTGGCCATATTGCATGAGTGCCCCAGGTGCAAAAGCATCTTTTAATTTACCAAACAATGCACTGGCCAGTTCTCGTTTGTGTTCGCCATCCGCAGATGTGTTCCACTCCGGGGCATCTTGATTGTCTGTGGCGACAAAAGTAGGCTCCCCTCCCATTGTCAGCCGCACATCATTATTTTGTAAGTCCTGCTCAACTTGGTGGCCAACCTCTATTATTTCTTTCCACTCCTCCACAGTATATGGCTTGGTTACCCTCGGTTTTTCGACTATTCGATCCACCCTATTCTCAAAGAGAAAAGTCGTTTCGCTTTGTTCTACGATTCCAGAAATGGGCGCAGCACTTTGGGGCGAAGGCGTACAAGCTAATGGAATGTGGCCTTCACCGGCAAAAAGCCCCGATGTCGGATCCAGACCTATCCATCCAGCACCCGGAATGTATACTTCTGTCCAGGCATGGAGATCCGTAAAATCTTCTTCAGGGCCGGCAGGTCCTTCCAGGGGTTTCTCATCTGGCTTGAGTTGAACCAAATATCCAGAGACAAAGCGAGCAGCAAGACCCAATTGACGAAGAATCTGCACTAAGAGCCAGGCGCTGTCTCGGCAAGAACCTGAGGCAGTCGACAAAGTCTCTTGACAAGTCTGTACACCCGGTTCCATTCGGATGCGATATTCAATATCCTGATTCAATTTCTGATTAACCGCTACCAGAAAATCTATGGTATTCATATCCTCGGTGATGACCTGATTAAGATCAGCTAGCCAGGTCGTCATTGATTTTGCGATGGGCTCCTTCTCCAAATAAGGTAATAGATCCTTTGATGTATCTGCAGAATAAGTAAAGGGAAAATGCTTCGCACTCTCTTCCATAAAGAAATCAAATGGATTCACCACCACTAGGTCTGCGATTACTTCCACGTCCACGGAAAACTCCTTCACCTTGTTGGGGAAGACTAGCCTGGCCAAGTAGTTCCCAAAAGGATCTTGTTGCCAGTTGATAAAGTGGTCATCCGGCTTAATGACCAGAGAGTATCCCTTAATTGCCGTACGTGTGTGTGGAGCAGGACGGAGTCTAACGACTTGGGGTGAGAGCTCAATGTGGCGCTCATAGATGTACTTTGTGCTGTGTCTAATGGCAACTGTTACGGACATATTGGGCCTTCATTTAAATCTGCAAAGATATCATCTTAGTAATAGCACTCAGACTTGTTCGTTGGTGCACACTGTGCTCAATGCCCTTCGAGAAAGTTATGCAGACAACTAATTGAACAAATGGCAGTGCCAGCGAAAAAAGCAATCAGAGCATATGCGAGAGAAAGATGCTAACACCCGGAAAGCAATTATTCACCAGATAACCTGACACTTATCTGTCCCACTCCACCGTCAAAATAATAGGCTGGGTACCTAAATTCAATTCTTTTCAATCCTTCAATCTTTCTGTCCAACGCCAAAGGAGGGGGATCAAGAGAGATCATGGAGGGCATCAGATCAGGATGGGATTCATTATCAATGGTTAGCATTTTCCCATCTTTTCTCAGTATGGCCCTACCTGGCTCGATGGAAACATCAGCCGTAGTCATTACCTGCCAGGTGACTTCTTCCGTGTTGTCATTTAGCGTGATCTCATCTTCTATAAGTAGTGAATGGTCACCATCCTTCGAAAATCTTCTTTCCGCTTTGCTTAGGGTGCCTGAAAAAACGTCCGTCATTTCAAAGCTGACATTTGGTTGTGTGCCGTCAGTAAATTCCTCAAGCGTAGCAAAACCGTCTGCCTGATGCAGAGCTCCATTTACCGTAAGTGTGCTATGTCCATAGTTGTTTTTGGTTAGCAAAGTCCATCGTTCACACTCCTGACAGCGTCCCCACAGATTAAAGCCCGTTTTTTCCAAGGTATGATATGACTGATTACCTGGATCGACAACCCAGCGTACACCATCCAATTCAAAAATAAATGAACCAGCGTCCATGTTGCCATGACTGATGGTCGCCTTTCCTCCCTTGCCGCCAAAATAATATTGACGTGGGTCATCGTTGCCACCTCGAAAGATGGCGATCGGATTTGATCCATCACCCTTCCAGGCGATCGGCAATTTGCTGGTTGACTTTGGCACAAATTGGGATAGCCATACCAATCCTGGCCCAGCTATCCGAGATAGTTTACCCATCGATGCTGGATCTCGTAAAAAGCGGTCTCTTTCCAGATATATCGGATTGCCCGTATGGGTAGCAAACCAAGCGAGGACGATATCGCCATTTGCACCACGCTTATCCCCACAGTCAGCAAAATTGTAGTAGTAGCCCGAAGGTGTATTACATAATAACCTAAAGTCAGCGCTTTCCAGGAAGGCTGGAAACTCAGCCAACCCAAAGTCTTTTCCGAAAGCAGTCCTTAACATAGACGAAGTGAGTACAGAAAAACTCGTCCCATATCCCCAGTATGTACTTCCTTCAGGGTACACGCCATCAGGCCCATATTCTTCTAAGGCATGTGGCATTCCTTCAAGTGCTCGATGTATGGTCTTAGATGCCAATGCAGGATCCCGCTCCGCGATGGCGATGGAAGCGGCAATCATCCCGCCATTACAGACCTGATTCCAATTGTTGCGGCCATTGATCCAACCCACATTTCCTTCCTTATTGTAGCTGGGTTTGATTCCTTTGTCAATCAATGATTTGATGATCAGATCTTGCGTTTCGGTGGGTAAATCTCCAGCCGTCCAGTCGAGTGCAAGTGCTACAGCAAAAGACATCTCAGCTACATCTAGATAATGTGAGGGATTCCAATCTGAGAAGTTGCATACTGCTTTAACTTCTTCATCAATGCGCCTCAATACTTCCTTATCCTTTTCGATCTGATATACCATACCCAAGATCCCCATTCGATATAACATTTCACGAGACACACTTAGCAAGCGTCGACCAACCTGCTTACGTGTGAGCAATGGTTCCCGTCGAATCACATCTGCATTGATCTTAATGGCTGCATAGTAATTTTTTACCATCGCATCCTTCTTGACTTTCTTGCGAATGTCCTTGGTCAGTTTTTTGGTCAAGATGATCCGTGGTAAGTCTCCTTTAAGGTTATCCTTAAGGTAATCAACCGACATGGGGTTTTCGAGTTGCTGCGGCTCGTCTACTTGCTCGGTCCCAATGGCAGAAAGATCATAGCCGAGCAAAGAGCAAATGAACAGGACTCCAATAATTATTTTATACATACTTATCTTTTTTTATCAGATCATTTCGAACATACTAAAAAAGCAGATCATCACGAAGAGAAATAATGCCAGTTTCCATCTACCTCTGTTGTTTAAATATATCCAGTTGCAATTGGGAACCATATAGACATATAGAATTACATCGAATTCTAGATGCCTTCAAGTTATCTCATTACTATCCACTCTTATTGAGTTCATGGGTACTTCTGGTTAATAGATCAAAGCAGTGTTTGAAGTCTACTTTTCCCGAGCCACTTTGTGCAGCTACAATTCTAATGCTTCACGGTACCACAGATAATACTATGTGTCCTATGTACCTATGTGGTTCAAAATAAAACCGCTGGCGGTTGGGAACTTCAAGGGCATATATACTGGCTATCCATCCTACTCGACTTTGATAATTGCCTCCACCTTGACTTCGGTCATCGAAATATATTCGACAAAATAACATCCCGACGAGACATTTGATAGATCGATTAAACCTTCGTTCACCAATCCCTGCATCACTTTCTGGCCAGTCATATCGATGACCTGAAATCGATCGCCAACTGCCGTATCTCCTCGCACATAGAGCAGACCACTGGTAGGATTCGGGACAAAAACACTCTTACCTCTACGTGGTGGAGTACTATTTCCTCCATCTCCCGGGCAATGCTTAAGTACCTCCACCCGTGAATTACATCCTTCATCATTTCCGCGAATGGACCATGAGTTGCTACTAATTTTCAGGTAATTGCAAATACTTCGGGCTTGGCAAGCGGAAAGTTGCGAAGAAGAAAGTATCGCCAAGTCTAGAATGCCAGTATGATCCAAACTATCCAGTCCAGCTAATTCGATGAGCTGTGGATTATTAAAGAATTGCATCAAGCCACTCATTTGTTGCAAAGCACCTAAGCCCTGAATACTCAGCAATGAAGCATTGTTGGTTATTTGTAAATTCTTTCCCAGTGCCTGCAAACTTAATAGGCCTCGGACATCCAGCAACGCAGGATTATTATCAATAAGCAGCGATTGTCCAATTTCTTTGAGATGGATCAATCCATCAAGCCCGCTCAATCGTTGATTGTTCTGAATCAGCAGATCGATCGCTATATGTTCCAGAGATTGCAAGCCATAGAAACTATTTAGCTCAGCATTTTCGTCGATGATGAGATGACCGCCAACCGATCTGATCGAATCGAGACCTCCTAAATCTTTGAGTGAATTACATTCGGATATGGTTAAATCACCATTAACCGCATTAATTAGACCCATGTCTTCCAGGTCTGTGAGCGATCTATTGGCTGAAAAGCTCACGCTACCTACGATCCAAACAATCTGCTGAAGACCATTAAGGCTTTGTAGCGCACCATTAGAACTGATGCGTAATGATCCACCGATGCTGGTAAGGCCATCCAATCC
>JABDMH010000041.1 GCA_013001595.1 Saprospiraceae bacterium
CTAACGATTCAACGTATTATAGAAGTATCTTATGTGGTGTAGATCCATAAAAGTGATCGCCAAGGTGTCATTTTGGATGGTTTCGACCATAGTTTCAAAGATGTTTTGGGGAGCCAACGGATTCCGAAAAGGTTGTTGTAAGCAGGTACTTTAAGACGCTTTTTTCCTTGAGGGATGGTCGTGCTACCAAAGAATTAATACCCGGAGATTCTGAGCCTATGCAAGTGACTGATGCCACGATCTTATCCGGCTGGGATGAAATATGTGTTGTTTGGTAGGATAGGGCAGGGGTGTAGCTCTCCCAGCACAGAAGGCGATATAGGTTACTCGTCTTCGTGGTAAAGACATTATTAAATTCATAGAAATCTAAACCTGAAATACTATTATGAAAATATCTCTCCCTCTATTTGTTCTGACCATAGTCTTAATGACAGCCTGCGGCCAACCATCGGCTACAGAAGAAGTCGACAAAACCTCTGACGAAATGGTTGTACTTAGGGATTCTGTTCCTTTCCCCGCGGAATTGGTGCAGTTCCAATCCATGTCAGAAGGTCCAGTATTTGGAGGAACAGGGAAAAACACCTGGGATCAAAAAATTCGAGAAAGAGGGTATATCCTAAAGGAAGGAACTGATTTCTTTATGTGGTATACGGGCTACCGGCCTGAAAGTAAATTCAAGTCGCTGGGATATGCGACATCCCCAGATGGGCTCTCCTGGACTCGGTATGCAGGAAACCCGATTTATGACAAAAACTGGACGGAGGACATGATGGTGCTAAAAGTAGATGACACCTATCATATGTTTGCCGAAGGAGAATCGGATGTTGCCCATCGCCTCACCTCTAAAGATCGAATTCACTGGACAGATCATGGCTCATTGGATATTCGTTATGCTGACGGTAGGCCTTTGAGTGAAGGTCCCTATGGAACTCCGACCGTTTGGAGGGAAGACGATATTTGGTATTTGTTTTATGAACGCAATGATCTGGGCATTTGGCTGGCTACGTCGAAAGATCTTAAGATATGGACCAATATGCAAGACGACCCCGTCATAGAGATGGGCCCTGAACTGTATGATCAATTTGGCCTCGCAGTAAATCAGATTATTAAGTACGAGGGATGGTATTATGCCTACTACCATGGTACTGCATTTGCAGACTGGAGAGAATGGTCAACAAATGTGGCAGCCTCGCCAGATCTGATACATTGGAGAAAGTACAGTCAAAATCCGATCATGGGAAATAATACCTCCAGTGGAATTGTGGTTCCGGAAGTAGACGGATTTCGATTATATACGATGCACGACAAGGTAGAAGTTCATCTACCGAAGAGTCCAGGTAAGAAATAGAGATTTACTTCGATTTTAAAATTGAATAACCGTTTTGCCGATTGTCTTTCCTGATTCTTGCATTTGGTGTGCTTTTTTTAGATTCTCTACTGTAAACCCTTCCAGCATTGTCGTCAAGGTCGTTTTTAGGGTTCCAGCATCCAACAGGTCAGCCAGTTGGTTGAGTATCTGATGCTGCCGTACCAGGTCATTGGTGGTATACATAGAACGCGTATACATTAATTCCCAAGAAAAGGATACACTTTTTGTCTTTAGCAAATCCAGGTTGAGGGGTGTTTTACTTCCTGTGATCGATACAATATGTCCTTGTGGTTTGATAATCTCTACCATAGTGTTCCAGTATCCGCCCAAATCCACAAAATCTAAAATATAGTCCACCTGACCATGGCCGATTTTTTCAAGTTCTTCTTTTAAGTGATAGTGGTTTACTACATAATCAGCACCCAACTTTGTGCACCAGTCTATTGAATCAGGTCTGGAAGCTGTGGCAATCACTGTGAGCCCAGCTACTTTTATGGCTATTTGAATGGCTATGGAGCCTACACCTCCGGCCCCGGCCAGAATCAGTACCGTTTTTCCCTTGTCGGTTTCAGGATTAACCTTGATGCGATCAAATAAGGATTCCCAGGCCGTCAATCCGGTCAGGGGTATGGCAGCTGCCTCGGGGATCGTCAAGCTTGTAGGCTTATGGCCTACAATACGCTCATCCACCAGTTGGTACTCCGCATTACATCCGCTTCTGGTAATATCTCCTGCATAGTACACCTGGTCTCCTACCTTGAATCTTGATGTTTGATCGCCTATGGCTTCCACCGTTCCCACTGCATCCCAACCAATGATCTTAGGCGTATCAAGTACGGTGTCCTTAGCAGCATTCTGTCGGATCTTGAAATCGACGGGATTTACCGAAATCGCGGCTATCTTAACTAAAAGGTCGTGTCCTGTGGGTCTGGGCTTTGCTAATTCAAACTCGATAAAACTCTCTTTTTCCGTAATCGGTAATGATTTTTTGAATCCAATTGCTTTCATCCTTCTTTAAGTTTCATTTTCTTTGTAAGCTGTTAATATCTAATTGGGCATTACTTCCATTTGTAATAGATCTCTTAGAATCAATGGATTGAGTAAATGTTATTGACGGTGCCTGCCCAAATCCTTTGAGTAAGGTGTGATCCTATCCCTTACCACCCAAGCTATTGATTTTGTTTCGTGGAAGAGATGACTAACGTAATGGTATTATGGTAGGCAATTGGCCTCACCTATTCATGCTTTCTGTCTAGCTTTTCAGCCCGAGTTACTATGGTGGTATACACTGCTCGACCTCGATCTATCACATCCAACACGCTCTGTTTTTGATCTTCGTGCAGGAAGAGTCCTTTCTTTTCAACCCAATCTGCCAGGCGATCAATGATTTTGATAAATCGCTCGGCAGGTTCGGCATATCCGGCCTCTCTGCCCTCTATGTCGATATATATTGGATTGGAATGTGCTCCCTCACATCGCGTGGCAATCCAGCCCGAATCATCTATATTAATATGATTTGTCTGTTCGGTTGTCGTGAACAGCACTTGACCGTTATACAATATATCGACGGGTAATTTTCGATCGGGCATTAAGGCCTCCGTAGTTACTACCAGTGGAACCGGTCCTTTTTTCATATTCAATATGCTACCGGGCATCTGACGATTTACTTCAAAGAACAGCATAGGTCCTTTGGTGATGAAACTCTGCCCCCTTTCTAATCCCTTTCTCCAATTTTCTAACGTAAATGGCTGTTCGTCCAAATCGACATAAACTCGGGGAGAATCTTTGATGTTCCAATCGGGGCCAGCCGTAGCGGGAATTCTAAAACCGCAATTTAAAATATCGTACCAGACATTTAGCTGGCCTCCATTTCCATAGATTTCTGCTAATTGTACATGACCTAAGGCTATATCAATGGGCATCTCAAATCCCGTGGAGGGCCAAGGTGTTTCAATGCTGGTAACCCCTTGCGTGAAGTTGCCAAAATGGGCGGCAATGGTTGTAGCACCTTGGTCCATGGCCTTTTTCAAAATGACTGAATTCGGTGGATAATCTGGCCCTCCTAGCTCGCCTAAAGCTCCTGTGCTGATAGGTTGAATCAATTCCTCCAGTCCCAAGAAGGCAAGATGGCCGTAGGGATTATTGCGAAACTCCTCGCCATAAGTGATGATGTGATCGGCTGTACTGAAGGTTTCCCTAATGCCCATAGGATACTCATTGGCATAGATGGCATGTGTTTCCCATTCTCCTTTTAGTGTTAAAATTGCCGAAACATGAAGATCTTCCCCTTGAGTAACTATTGGCCAATGTTGACTTAGGTGCACGGGCAGGCCGACATCTGTCGTATGTATGTGTGTCTGACCCGAGTACCAGCCCAGAGCCGGCATATCAATCCATCGCTCCATCATCACCTCCACAATCCCATTTTCCGGGACTTCCTTTTCCACGGGTATATATTCGAAGCCACAATATATTTTAGCGCTTTTACCACTTGGGATCACACCCAATTGTGCATCTCCGTCAATGTAGAAAAACGGACCTGGTTGAAAATCCCAGAGTGGAGTTTTCCATCCGCTCTCAGAATTTCGATTGACGGTGTAGGAAGCTCCTTGAATCGGAGACCAGTATGCATTATTATTTGTATCCTTAACTTCGATCCGGGTAGCTAGGGGCTTTCCACTTGCCTTGTCCCGGATAGAGAATTGTATCGAGTTAGAAAAATCAGTATGGTGACGATCGAGCGTGCTTTTCGATGGTAAAATAACATTGGTCGGCGTGCTGCCGGGCTTCAGCTTGAATCCAGCTTCTTGCATGGGTATACTTCTCGCCTCAAATGCTACAGCCGCTTTATTGCCGAGGCTGTCACTGATCATAATAAGATCCTCGTATGATTTTATCTGAAGTGGGGAGCAAACGGCAAAAGTGAATCTGGATGCTCCCGCATCTAGGGTAAACTGTTTATTCCAGAATAATATCTCATCACTCCTACTACTATGCATACGCAGCTGTACCGGTGACTTTCTGGAGTTTAATACTTCGATTAGTACTACTTTTAAATGTTGAACCTGTACTTCAATCAAAGGTCCTTGCCACTCTCCTTCAATGGATTTATCTATCGTAAAGCGGATCGATGCACTACTTTTGATTACTTCAGTAAAGTAGTCACGGCATTCTCGAAGGAGTCGTTTTTGCAAAACCTTGGTTCTCCCAATTTGTAGCATGACTTTATCGGTCTCGATGAGGAGATCTTGCTCATCGGTGAGTGCGCGTATATTCCAGGAGGCTGTTCTGAGTTGATGCCAAGTCTTAAATATTTCATCTGCCCTGGCATCTTCAATGCGCAAGAGTTGTATGGCCATCAAGTAATCATTTAACTCCGCTAAAACCTGATCTGTTGGCCCGGGGTGTGCGTCTATGCCAGGTGGAGATGAAACAAATAGGGTGAGTACTAAACATGTACCTAGAAGTGACTTCATTTTTCAAGATAGAGAAAATCAGTCTGATAACTCGCACGGCAGTGGATTTTACTCATTTTGCAACGGCATCACCAATTCTCCTAAGAAAATCGTTCCAGGTGCTGTTTGTGATGGTGACATCCCTATCGTCGAGACCAAGCCGCACCACGACGAGATCCCAGGTTGGTATTACAAACATCTTGTTGTTATTATAGCCGGAAGCAGCAAAAGTACTGGCAGGTACATCTGGCCACAACCGACTTCCATTTGATTGCACTCCATTTACCCACCAATTAAATCCATAGACTCCGATACCGTCAATGGTACTCAAGGGAGTCCCTAATTGCATAGTGTCAGGTACTTGAACTTTAGTAGCCTGTCGAACCCAATCCTTGCTAATTAATTGCGTTCCATTCCAGTTGCCTTCGTTTAATAGTAATAATCCAAACCGTGCCAGCTCATTAGCGGATATAAAGACCCCTCGGCTATTGTTTCCAGCTCCACCAACAACATGCGTACCATTAACCGTTCCAAAATTGGCCCAATGCCAGGCATCCATATTCATGCCAATCGGATCCGCTATTCGACGTTTGAAAAGCTCGTCGAGGGGCTCTTGTGCTATGGTCGTTAAGATATGAGCAAATTGATTCATCGCGGCATCCCAGTATGCATATCTTGTGCCAGGATCAAAGAGGGGCATGGTGTCAGGTGTGAATGGTGTTTTACTGGAGCCGTGGGTGTAACCACTTGTCGCTGTGTCACCCACTGATTTATATCCGCTGGTCATGGTGGCAAAATGTGACAATAGGACACTAGGATATGTCTTTTCCATTTCAGGAAGAATTGTTTTGGCTAGCGTACTTAATTGAGCTTTATTTTCATCAATTAATAACCCGAGTACAGTGCTGGTAAATGACTTTGTACATGACCATATGCCATGTACTTTCTGAATGCTGTCGCCCTTGTATATTAATCTTCCGGATCGAACGATCATAAGTTCTTCACAGCCGTCTCTACCTGAATGATCACGTAAGAAGTTTACGGCTTCATCTAGCGATCGTGAATCTATATCAACCTCTTCCGGAACTGCTTCTGTCCATTTGTCCGTTGGAAACACCATGCCTACTGGTTCGAAGCACGCGCATATCAAAAATAGCGCTGAAAAAGAGAACCATTTTTTCATCTCTTATGTCCTGTTTGTTTCCGACGGAAATGCCCTCGCATGTACCTGCATGATTAATTCCTGTTTCGCATTCTTCCCATTTCTTAACTATGATTGATTTTCCATATTGTCGATTCTGTCAATAATTATATATTCCTAATATACCACCTCCGTCTCAATCATTTCTATAATTTCATGTACCTTATTTATCGCATCGATGGCCTGGCGGCTATGATAATTTGCCGCCGCCCTAACTTCCTTTAATCTAAAAATGATACCATCATCATTTTTGATAAATGCAATGGGGTCACCAATATGGGAAATGTCATTTGCCCTTACACCAAAATTGTCCCTTAAGTAGTCGTGAAATTCGTCGTCCCTACTAGTTCGCCTTTGAACATTTTCGTCGCCGAAGCGAAAAGCAATGAACATGTAGTATTTGTGAATCCGATTCCTCAGTTTATTGTTTCTGATTTCTGAATAAAGCCCAAGGTTCTTTATTTCTGTAATGGCAGTTCGATCTATTGTTGTATTGTTGAATCCGTGCGTAAACCACCTAAAGCTTGTCCTGATAAAATTAATATCTAGACTATCAGGATAAGGTCCCTGCCAAATGAATGTACTGTCGGCTTTCGGTAGAGCTTGTCGCTCTTCAAGTGTTTGCCCTGCCTTTTTAATTAGATATTCAAAGGAACTTGATCGAAATTCATTAATATGTAAGGTATTAGCCCACATGGCACTATCTGATTTCAAAGAGGCGACCAGATTTAGTAACTGACTTTTGACCAAGTCTCGTTTCTTTTTATGTTCATTCAAATTATTTAACTGCAAGGCAAGGAGGATGCCTATCATTACCCGTAGAATTTCCCCAATAGCATATGTCAGATATCCTTTCAGATTTCCTCCAGCTAGTAATTTCTGTCTAATTCTTCTAGAGAACTTTAACATGGGTTTTTCTTTTTGTTGTTTGCTTTGAGGGCCATCGACGATCTTGATGAATATGCATTCTTATCTTTTGCAACATGCTCTTTCATTCACGTCGTTGGTTGATGATGAATATGTCCTGAGGGAATGGGGAATTTTCTACTGTCATAAAGAAGTTTTACAGTATTTGCGCCGGGGAGATGGCTAGAAGAACCATGCTTTGGACCGTCGTACGTCACTAGGTCACAATGATTGGACGAACGGTCTTCGTAATATATAATTATTATACTCCAATGATGGGACCAAAGTGAGAAACCTTTCGTCTACGATGATTGAACAGCTCATGGTATGATCAGATATGAGC
>JABDMH010000058.1 GCA_013001595.1 Saprospiraceae bacterium
TGCGCAAAACCTTTCCCGTTGTTCTGAGGGATTTTAGACACACGATTGACTTGCTTTCGCCAGACTGGTCAGGAGAAATCAGCATCGTAGTATATCAGGATGAGGAAGATTATGTAATCGCTTCTGCAAGGATCGAAGCCGAAGGCATTGAAGCGAAGAAAGCAAGGAAGGTTGAAGAAATGAAGGGAGCTGGAATATCCTGGAATAGACTCATTGGGGCATTGGATTTGTTGATTGGTGATGGACTACGCCGGCAAAACAACAATCCTTATAGTCCCACCTACGGGAGCCTATATGCATTCTATGACTTGGAGGCAAAACTACATCGGACAAGCTACTGGATTTGGGCCAGCACTCAATATGTGAAAATGGTATTGGATGCAATCGAAGTACCTGAGATCCAGCAATTGTATGATATCGATGCGTTGATCGAAGCGGTTGATAAAATTGGACGGAATGTGCTCAGACATCAGTTGATGGAAGAAGGTCATCCCAGTCTTGGATCCTTTATGGTCATCTGGTCGCGCCGGTTCTACAGATATACCAAGTGGATCGGCACCTCCGATTCGGGAGTGATGATCCGATGGGCCTTGATGCCCCTATTTGAAGCAACAGGCGATATTACCTACCTGGAAGCTGCCAAGTATTGGTGTCTGCAGAAGGGCTCCATGCTCGACACCTTTGAAGTCCTTCCGCACTATTATCGTTATGGTGAAGACCGATTTAATGAAGAGATACTGGATGAGACCGGCTGGGATCCTGAAGGGCATGCAGCCCTTTACGAGGTGACGGGCGATGAACGGTTTAGAAGGATCGGCAAAGAATTTATGGATAAACACATGAAGGTCTTTCAACGAGAGGATGGACTATGGCATAGGGCCTATGATTGGACCACTAAAAAGCATGTGGAAACGATTAAGATGACACGAGGATTGGGATGGGCCATGGAAGGTCTACTGGCCATGAACCGTATGTATCCTGATACCATCTATCTGGAATATGCCGAGCGGTTGGCAAAAAACCTGCAAGGAAAGCAGAATGCCGATGGATCCTGGTCTTACATATTCGATGGAGATGCCAAAGAAGTGGGCATTTCAGAAAAGGGTACGGCTCTTTGGAGCCTATTATTCTACCAACTGCATGAGGCTACGGGCAAATCGGATTATTTACAGACCGCTCGCAATGCGCTCACTTGGTGTTTGGACAATCAATATACGGGTCCCGATATAGAGGCCATAGGCGGTTTGGTAGGAATTACACCCGCTTCCATGGTTGGTATTCGAGAGTATTTTCCTGCCAGCTGTGCTTACACCACGGGATTTTTCGGCATGGCAGTCCTTGAAGAGCTAAAGGTGTTGGGCCTCGCAGGTAGTAGGTAGTAACCAGAACTAAAGAATAGGACATTGGATTTTTTGTAGTGAGCGCTAAAAGGCCCTGCCTGACCTGGTTATCCAGGCGGGCAATAAAATCAGGTTCTCTCCACAGTGATTATGCAACTTGTCTTCGTATTGGCGTACACGCATGGCATCCCTAAAAGATTTGGTCCAAGCCATGGGCTATCTTACATAAGGAAGATGTGATTTGAAAACATGCTAATTGCTGTAAATCCCCAGCACTGCACAATCATTGCTGTCGCAAACATGACCCATTACATATATACTGAGCACCACTCAGAAAAAGTTCCTTCTGATATAGGTGTGCGATTTCCTGTGTTGTAGAATAAAGCACGACAGAAACTATTGTCTGTTTTCCTGATACTGATAGGGCTTGATGCTGCTCAGTGATACTTTCCCTCTTTTAGCTTCCATCAGATCATATTGGTTTTGCAGTCTAAGCCAAAAACCCTCAGACAAGCCAAAGTATCGGCACAATCGTAAATCGGTGTCTGCAGAAATACCCCGCCTACCCTTCACAATATGATGGATACGGTTCTTCGGCACTCCAATTGCCTCTGCAAGTTTGCTCATGGACATGCCCAGTTCGTCCAAGAATTCTTCCTTCAATATGATGCCCGGATGCGGGTTCCTAATTTGTTTATCCATTGTTTTCGCTCCTTCTAATGATAATCAACAATATGCACGTTAAGTGCTTTTCCTTCTTCCCATCGAAAGCATATACGCCAGCGTTGGTTAATACGGATACTCATCTGTCCAGAACGATCTCCCTTCAGCACTTCCAGCCTATTGCCAGGCGGATTCTTCAGATCATCCAAGACTTGAGCAGCATCTACCAGACGCAGTTTCCCCAAAGCCCTTTCCTGAATATTAGCGGGAAACCTTTTGACATACTTGCCATCCCAGATTTTCTCAGTATCCCTGCAGGAAAAGTTTTCAATCATGCTATCTCACCTTTCAACTACAATGATATTATGACACTGGTTACGTAACAAGTAAATTCATAATTAAGTTTCACTATGTTGTCCAAGCTTTTCCCTCTTATGTTAAATAAGAAAGATTGGCTATGATACCAATAAGGTGTAAACGCTACACTTACACAACACTAGCAGTTATCGCTAGGACTATCGGAATCTAAAATTCTTCTCTAATATGACTATAATTCTCAATCGATCCGATAACCAACTCCCAGACCAAATACAAAGTGATCTCCCATGTGACTATGGTTGGATTCACTTCCAAACCTCACTACGAAGTTCTAATATATAATGCAGGTTTAATGACCAGGTTTTCTTTTCTGTGGGAATCCATGATCCCCAGTTCGTAGAAGACATTGCTAATGGTCTTAGATGGGATGTATTCTGTTAAAATTGCAATACCGGTTTCAGTCAAACGATGTCTCCAACGAATGCTAATGCTAGACCAGATTGTTTTATCTTGATGGACCTCGCCGTAACGGCATACTAATAAATACCAGCCTCTTTGATAATTTGGACCATAGCTTTATCATCGAATTTAGTTTAAAACGCTTCTTGCTTATCTTACAGCTAGATAGATTTGATCTGTCGGTCTAAATGCTTTGTGACCTCAGCGCCTTTGCGTGAAGCTATATTGCTTTGTGTTGTAGTCAAAACGAAATCTTACCGGATCCCAGATGCTTCTCGGCAATCGGTGCGTAGTCATTTCCTCCACCTTTGGCTTAAGGGGTGACTTATTTCTTTTTACCTGAGTTTGATCAAATGCTTTGCGACCTCAGCACTTCTGCATGAGGCTGTTTTGCTTGGTGTTGTGGTCAGAACCGGATTTCACCAGTTCCCAAATACTTCTCTGCAATGGGGGCATAGTAATCCTTGACATCCTCCAATTCGTATATCTTTTGGCTCTTGGTATACAGATCATATTTGTTAAAATCAATGATCCATTCTTTGTACTGATCGTCTTTTTCGTTGGTGAGATGCGCATAGCTGCCACCGGTATGCCAAGGATAAAAGGAGTGGTATCGAACCATGACCATGCCCGCCTCAGGAATGCTGTTGGTGGGATGATTTGCAAGTACTTGATAGAGATATTCATCATGGCCCCAGGCAAGGTCGACATTGTCTAGACCACAGTTTGGTGAGTAGATGCCAAGTTCGGTGCTGTAGGTAGGGTGTTGCATATCGGGATTTAACGCATTAAACTCCGGGTAGACACAGGTATCGGGCAATGCACAGCCGACTACAAAGACATCGCCTACCATGCCCCATTGTTGGGCCTGGCTGGTTCCATCCTCATCAGATCCTTTGACAAACATCATTTTCCCCAAATCGTGAATTAGTCCCACCAGCTGCATCCAGTCTGGTCTGTCGTCTGCCCGGATGGCTTCAGCAGACTGAATCAGGTGTTGTACGTTGGGTAGATCTATATCAGGATCACTGACGTCAATGAGTTCATTCAGTTTATCCATGGCGTCCCAGAGATCCATGGGCGTATCATAGGTCAGGTATTTCTCCTTCATCCGTTGCACGTAATCGTAGGTTTGATTTTTCCGCATCAGGCGGTAATGCTCCCGTACGGCTGCAGTCGCATCGGTATGATCGTAGTTGCGAAACTGTTTGGCTTCACTTATCTCCATGGTATATTGCTTTGCCGTGAAGATACAACGATTAGTTCAGCAGTGCACAAGTGGTGAACAACAATCTACCTGTGGGTAATCACCACGTGAATTCGGTGCATTAGTGAATCCACTCCGAACAGTTTGCCAGATCAAAAATCGCTCTTTTGGCAATCTTACATTTTTCTCAATCGGCTGATAATCAGGCATCACCTAATCTCTATGAAGTGAAAATCTTATCCAAAAGAGACTCATTTTATGAAGAAGAAGTATTAATGTACCGTCAGTGCAGCAGCTTAAAATTGATTGCCTTCTTGAAGTGTTCAAATCAAGAGAGGTTTATCAAAGAAAGGTCACAGATACCGTTCATATTGATATCAGCTGATTATGAGATTTTAAGCGGACTTTGTAGATCTCAGACAGAGTCTTTTTCGAGTAACTAATACTTTGTCCACTGAAATATTAGCAATAATTCTAAGCCCTCTTGGCCTAATACTGCGTTACAATTCCTCGCCAGGACTACGGCCCTGCCTACGTTTTGACGCCTTGTCTTAGGCCAAGATCATTTTAGAATTATCTACAAAATCTCAATGGACAGAGTACTAGGATCCGGGACGGATTGATTTCTATTGATAAGCAACAATGATGACTGTTGCAGGAGTTAGCATGAATGTCCACCTACATAGACATTACCTACAGTATCTCGGAAGTAATCTCTTCACCCATCGGTTTTATGCCGGAGGCAAAAAACTTTACTGTGCCATCGGGTTTTACGAGGTATTTGCAAAAGTTCCAGGTAGGCTCTTGACCGGTCTTGTCAATAAGCCATTGGTACAGTGGGTCAACTGTATCTCCCTTCACGGATAATTTTGCAAACATTGGAAAGGAGACGCCATAGTTCTTTTCACAAAAAAGGGCAATTTCACTGTTACTCCCTGGCTCTTGAGCTCCAAAATTATTTGCTGGAAAACCTAAGATGATAATTTTATTTCCATGTTGTTCATGCAGTTCTTGTAATTCAGCATATTGGGGGGTAAAGCCACACTTTGAGGCGGTATTTACTATAAGGAGTGTTTTGCCATGATATTGAGCGAAGTCAATATTTTGACCATCAATGGATTCCTTTTGAAAATCGTAGATAGACATCTGCATGATACTTGTCAGAAGAAATATGCTTAAAATAAGTTTCA
>JABDMH010000064.1 GCA_013001595.1 Saprospiraceae bacterium
GATGGTACAAAGGTGACGGCATTTTGCCTCGGTGGATATCATTTAGGGATTACAGAAAAACCAAAGGAAGCTGAGCAGATGGTTGAGCGGGCGATGGAATTGGGAGTACGCTTTTACGACAACGCGAGGAGATATCATGATGGACGTTCGGAAGAATACATGGGACGATTTTTGACCCCTAAATACCGCGACCAGATATTTTTAATGTCCAAGGCTCCTGCTAAAACCGGTAAAGGAGTAGCTCAACAATTGGATGAATCTCTGAAGGCTCTGAAAACTGACTATTTAGATTTGTGGCAGATCCACACGCTTACAACTCCAGAAGATGTCGACAATCGATTGCGAGACGGTGTCTTGGATGTATTTCTGGAAGCTAAGGAAAAGGGTAAAGCAAAATATATAGGTTTTACAGGTCACCAAAGTCCCAAAACACATTTATATTTTCTGAGCAAGTTGGAAGAAATGGGCCTCGAGCTAGACACCTGTCAAATGCCTCTCAATGTATGCGATCCTTCCTTCGAATCTTTCCAGTTGCATGTACTCCCTGCTTTGCTCGAAAAGAAGTATGGGGTCATCGCTATGAAAACCATGGCCGGTGGCAGCATGATGGGCAATAGGATTGATACAACGCCAGCTAATATTGAGACGGATGATATTCCCGACATGGTGGACGATACCGAACTCACCTTTGCAAATCTTCACCAATACGTCTATTCCCTGCCAATATCGTCTCTATGCAGTGGCTGTAGTAATACTCGCGAATTGGAAGAGAATGTTCAAGTGCTACAGAACCTGAGGAAATTGTCCGATTCAGATTTACAGATGCTAAAAGATCATGCGGCCCCTTACGCTGGTTTGACAGTTGAAAATTATAAAAGGATTCTCTGAAAGCACTTTAATACTTCAGCAGTTGGTCAATTAGATCTGTGAGGGATCAAAAGATTACTACCCTTTTCTGCCATGATCCATCTCGATCATAAAGCCGCAGTGTGTACATACCGGCAGGAAAATCACTGACCGATCTTTCATGTATTCCTGCACTTAAACCTTTGTACGAGTGTACGATTTGTCCTGAAGTGTTGATCAGATCTGCAGAAAACGTGCGGCCAATTTCATGTCTAAGCTCAAAATGAATACTGGATGATGTAGGGTTTGGCCAAACTCGAAATCGCTTTTCGTTCACTTGGTCATTTAGAGTGGTAGATTTTTCCAGGGTAAATTTCAAGATGGCACCGGGATTTTGCAGATTGCCCGTCGCATTTAATCCTGCTGCGTCGGCTGTGCGACCCCCTTGATCAGTAATTAGGAAAAAGGTCTTTCCATCGGGATGGATGGCAATATCGCGATATCGGTTTTGGGTATAGAATAGCTGCGCAGTATCACCAACAACTGAAGTACCTTGCTCATCTAATTTTAAAAGATACACCCTGCCTCTTTTTAAACTGGTCACAAGCAACGAACGATTAAAGGAGGGAATGGCATCACTTTCATAGATGCCAATGCTGGAAGGTGCCACATTTGGTCTACATATCCATGAGTTTCCACACGCTGGATTATCATAGTTGTAATCATCTGTCACCGCAAACATCGAAAACAGTGGTTCCTTGTAGTTGTCAGCTATGAAGCTACTTTCTTCAACAAGTGTGGCAGATTCAGGGCACGATCCGTTTGAATAATTTTCACCTGCACAATTCGTGGCAGTAGACCAATCGCAATAGTCATAAGCTTGATCATCTTGAAAACCTACTACGTTTGGCCAACCATAATTGGTGCCTGACTCAATCATATTGACCTCATCATCTGTATTTGGTCCGTGTTCATCAGAATAGAGCAGACCATTGTTTCCAAAGACAAGTCCTTGAGGATTGCGGTGACCATAGGAATAGATGTGACTTTGCACACCCTCAAGTACTGGATTATCATCAGGTATGGACCCATCCAAGTTTAGGCGCAAAATCTTTCCTGGATAATTCGTCCAATCTTCTGCATCAATCTCCTCTTGAGTTGGCAAGGATTGTGACAAAATGGGGTTGCAGTAGTTGCGATTTTGATTTCCGCCTTGATCGCCAATGCTGTAATACAATTTGTCATCAGGACCAAATACTAGTCGACCAGAATTGTGATCATTACTCGAAGGAAGACTGTCAAGCAGGATTACTTGGTCGGACAAGACTCCATCTCCTTCATTTTCCTCATAGGTATAGCGAACAATCCGCTGTCTTCTTTCGGTAATAGGATTGGAAAATGGATTTAATCTGATCTGCATCAGATAGGTATATGAACAATAGACATAGTGACTGCCTGCCTCGAAGTCTTTATCAAGTGCCATGCCTAATAGTCCATCCTGTGATGCGGACGATGACATCTCAGGAATCTGAATCAATTCATCTCGCTCACCCGTCTCTGGATCGATGCGTAGAATCACACCGATTGATCTCTCTGTGATCCATAAATAGTCATCTGGACCATAGTTCAAATCCCAAGGTGTCGTCAACAGGTTGTTTGGTCCGATTTGGGTCATCTCAAATGACTCATTTTGTGCCTGAGAGGTAAGCATCGCTGTGATGAAAAAGGCAAGAAGTGGGATCCGAAGTTTATTTGCGAACGGCATAAAAATAGCTTTCAAAAATGGTTAGGGTGTCTCTTAGACTTCATTTCAGCTGCCGACGAAAGTATGAAAAATCGCTTATCAATTGCCTAGAGCTTGTTTGCTCTTGAGAAGCGCTACGCATTATTCCACAGGCTCAACTTAGCCCTGGAAGCTGATTCCTTGGTGATCGTGATTAGACAGATAGGATTCTATATTCGATTTCATGGCATTGCCGTATTCGATGCCTAATGCTACTTTTGTATGAGATGAATGTTCCTGACACGGATTGGATAGGTAAGTGGGCAATCTATAGTCCAAACAAAATTGCACTAAAAGAGGTGGATAATGGCAGAACGCTCACCTATCATCAGTTGAACCAGTTGGCAAGTAAGGTGGCAAATTACCTGACCACTCAACATTCCTTGAAGAAGGGGGATCGGATTGCGATCATAGCTGAAAATTGCCTCGAATATTTCATACTTTTTTCGACTGCCCAGAAGACGGGTCTTATCCTTGTTCCACTGAATTATAGATTAACAAGTCCTGAGCTTGCAGACCTCTTTGCCAAAACCGAACCTGTCCTTACCATTGTTGAGGATCAATTTCGCGAAAAATTGAATGCGGTGCCAGCTCATCTTCGTGGTAGCATGCAGCTTACTTTGGCAGAGCTAATAGAAATCAGTAGCGCGCAACAGGCAGAAAAGGTAATTGACTTTCATGCCATACATATATCTAGTGATGATCCGATATTTATTCTTTTCACATCTGGTACTACCGGGTATCCAAAAGGGACCATTTACTCCCACAAGATGCTCTTTTGGAATAGCATGAATACTTCTCTAAGTCTTATTATCAATTCCGACAGTCGATCCATTCACTGCTTACCACCTTTTCATACGGGTGGTTGGAATGTACTATCGACTCCACTCCTTCACCATGGTGGTTGCATCTGTGTCACCAAGAAATTTGAGCCCAAGCAAATCCTGCAAATACTTGCTGAAGAGAAGATCACGGTCTTCATGGGAGTGCCCACCATGCTCAAAATGATGGCTGAGCAACCTGATTTTTCTACCTGTGACTTATCAAACCTTTACTACATTATTGTGGGTGGAGAGCCCATGCCCATACCACTGATCGAAAAATGGCATACAAGGAAAATACCGATTAGACAGGGCTACGGCATGACGGAGGTGGGCCCGAATCTTACCTCGTTACACCAAAGAGATGCTAAAACCAAAAAGGGATCGATTGGAAGGCCTAATTTTTATGTGCGGGTAAGGATCATCGACGATAAAGGACGAGAAGTAAAGTGTGGTGAAACAGGCGAATTAGTGATCAAAGGCCCTATGGTCACGCCAGGCTATTGGAAGGACGAAGCGGCAACCCAGGAAGCCTTTCATCAAGACTGGTTTAAAACGGGCGACTTGGTGCGCATGGATGAGGAAGGATACTTGTATGTGGTAGATCGCATCAAAAACATGTACATATCCGGAGGAGAAAATGTTTATCCCGCTGAAGTGGAGCGGATACTTGATGCCCATAGTGATATTTCCGAAGCCGCAGTTGTCGCGGTTCCTGATAAAAAGTGGGGAGAGACTGGAAAGGCTTTCGTGGTTCGATCGTCTGGCAGCGAGCTAACAATTGATCAAATAATTGCCCATTGTAAGCATAGATTGGCTGCGTTCAAAATTCCGAAGTACATCACTTTCGTAGACAGCATTCCGAAAAATGAATCAGGCAAGGTGGATCGCAAGACACTGAAGGGCAAGTAGGGTATCAAAGTCTGCTCCAACATCTACAAACCCCTGTCGCTGGCAATAACTCTTTATGGGTGGTGTTCATTATGACTCTCTCTGATTTGATAGAGCACCTCCTTTGTATCAGTTGGTAAAAATGGATTTATCTTTGCTATCATTGATGACCATTGCTCATCATTAAGACTTGACAAATAATGTGTCAGATGTTGGCCCATACGTTTGTTAAATTGTTTTTTATGAATTAGTCCTTCCTCAAATTGAGCAATCAGAATGTACCAGGAAATGATTGGTGTGGAGCCAGCCCTTTGGCTATACTGCTTGTCTCGATCCAAAAGTTTGTATCGTTTTGCGACTTTATTGATCTCTTTATAACGATGCTGCTGAATTAAGGCCTCTATATAAACAGTGAAGAAAAAATGCCAGCGATACTTAAATATTTCTCGCTTATATAGGCTTAAGAATGCCGCAGCATGATTGGCAGCACTTCGGTATCTTTTTAATCGATTTAGTGTCTCGACGTAGAATGACACATATCCCGTTTTGTTGTGGTCACTTCCTGTTTCTTTTGCTTCCTTCGATCCTTCCTGCAGAATCCGAAGTGCGTCTTCATACTTGTGATTTCGTAGTAAAACCGCAGTCAAGTTGTTGAGATACATCAGGTAGTCCTGGTTTTTAACTTTAATGGACAAGTAGCCATATTTTTCTGCCAATTGATATTCACGAAAACGCGAGTGCAGCAGAAGGCGATTGCTATAGTAGTTGAGTAAAATCCTCTTTGAATAGCTTACGCCAGAAGTGAGCAGTTTGTCGAAATAATCGAAATGTGGCCGAAGAAAATCAAAATCGCGATAATTAAATCCGATAAAAATCAATCGAATAAATGCTTTGAAACGATTGTAGCCATCCAGTGATTCATCTCGGAAAGTCTTACTAAGGGAATCGATATGATGTCTAGTGTCTCCCGTCAATGTCTGATACTGCTCAATAATTTCATTGGTCATTTGTTCGATAGATTGACTTACCGCAACTGATCTTTCATAGGCAGGCCGATGCTTCTTTAGAAAACCATCAAGGATATTTACTTCTTCATATCGTACCCGAATTTGTAGGTCCTCTCGAAGCACTTTTAGTACTTCAAACCATTTGACGAAATAAAAGAATGATTCATCCCAAGTCTGCAGAGATTTAAGCAATCTTTTTTCTTGTAGAGGAGTGATTTGATCAGTAAGGATGGCTTCTTCTGCAGATAATAGCCGCTTCAGTGACAGATCTACATCTATCTCTGCTAAACGTTGTGAGATCCAATTCTTTAGGTGTGAGTATTTCCTTTTGTCAATGGTCTCGTCAAAGGGGAAGTGGTTAACGCCCTGGTGTTTTTGGATTAACCTCAATATCTCCAGGCGGTCTACATCTTCAAATTGCTGGATATCTAGGAGATAATCTATTTCATGTGGCAATAGGGTGGCACAGAAGGCAGAGAACTTTTTAAATCGAGCAGCCAATCGGAAGTATTCAGTTAAAATTCTTGAAACTCCTGAAAATTAAGCAAATGCCCAATGATTTTAGTCATTGGGCATTATTAAATAGAACAAACACTCGTCGCTACGCTACATCAAACAAGAGATCTATTAAGCAGATGCAAATCAGTGGATTCACTAGCTAAACAGAAACGCCTCCATCCACACTCAGGACTGTACCCGTAATGAACGAGGCCTCATCTGAAGCCAGGAAGCAATAGGCATTGGCTACTTCCTCCACCTCGCCGAGTCGGTTGAGCGGTGATTTTCCCTTGAATACATCCAATATCTTATCCGGTATGGTATTCATCATTTCCGTGCTGATGAATCCAGGAGCTATTGCATTGACGGTAATGCCTTTGCGGCCGAACTCTCGAGACCACACTTTAGTCATGCCAATCACACCAGCTTTAGTGGCTACATAATTCGTTTGACCAAAGTTGCCTTGTATACCTACGACAGATGATGCATTTACAATACGGCCGTAACCAGCTTCCACCATGTAGGGTGCCACTGCTTTGGTACAGAAGAACACGCCTTTGAGATTTACGTCGATCACCTGATCCCATTGTTCGATGGTGATTTTTTTCATGGTGGCATCACGAGTAATACCCGCATTGTTGATCAGAATATCAATTTTTCCAAACTGGTCAAAGACCTGTTTAGCGGCTTTTTCTACTGCTTCCAGGTCGGTGGTATTCACTTGAGAAAAGACACAAGCTTGTCCTGACGGATCAAGTTTTTCAGCAAGTGCTTTGCCCTTGTCTTCACTAATATCCCAAATAGCAACAGTAGCTCCTTCGTTGATGAATTTGATGGCAGTGGCTTCTCCGATGCCTTGTGCGCCACCTGTGATAATGGCAACTTTTCCTTCTAATTTTTTCACTGGACTCGATTTTATGTTTAATGAAACAGATTTTGATGGTCTCCAAGGTTCGCATGTTCGATTTACATCAATAGGTCAGCCGACAGGGATATAAATATCTCATGAGGTATCCCACATTACTATAAAATGTGTTCCTCCAAGCTGATCGATGCTTGTCTGAAAGTAAAAATAGATACTCAAGATGCCTAATTCAAAGAAGTGGTTATGTTTATACCCATGGACTTTTAAGGTATGTAGTGGGCATTGTAGTCATAAAAACTTGATAAAGAGATAGATAGGTCTAGAAATACAACTATAGACCTTTTGAATCCAATAGACTTTGAAAATGTCAATAGCGTTAATGTGCTATTTATAGCCTTGAAATTCAATAATATATGTATATTATTGTCTGTATATTTAGCATTGTCAACCCTATTAAGAATGGAAATTCAGTTGTTGTTGGAGAGCTGAGCTTTTACTTTTGAATTACAGTTAAGAGAATATTAGTTCATTTTATATTTAAAACTCATAATCATGAAAGCTAAAGAGAAAGATCCAGTCACCACCATTCTTGAAAATCAGAAAGTACTAATGGACAAGTTGGTGCAAAATGCAAATTCAGTGCTCGATTTGTACAGCATCAAAGAAGTTCCGGGTGGAAAAGTTATGGAGGATTTCCAAAAGGAAACTCAAACGTATCTGAAGGATGTCTTCAAACCTGAAGATTCTTCTAAATTCGTAGAGCAACTCCCAAAGAATCTAGCTAAGGCAGTAGAACTACAAAGCAAGTTTTATAAAGCTTCTGTTGATTTTGCCATGAATTTTTGGAAAGATTGGGAAAGTGAGGGCTTGCAGAAGAAAATAGAAACTGCCAACAAGCTCTACCAGGAAAGTGCAAATGCTATTATTGAGACCACAAACAAGAATTTGGAATCCATAACACAGGTGAAGTAATATCTGGTTAGGGATGGTCTCATTCACTATTTAAAACATCATCAATATGAAGACTCCATTTGAGAGCCTGTTGGAGGGTCAGCGAAAAATCATGGATTTTTGGACTGAGGCAGGCAAAAGTGTAAATGAAAAGATGTCTGAATCTGTTGAAAAGCCTCCGATGGCCAATGAATTCCTACAATCATGGTTTGACAATTCAAAAAAGATGTGGGAAGAAAGTACCAAGATTGGCAACTTCGATGGTTCAGGATCTATACAAGCGAAAATGTTAAAGGATTGGGCTAAGCTCCAACAACAATTTGCAGAATTTTGGATGAAACAAACTGGGGATCCATGGAGCAAGCTAAATAGGGGCATGAATGGATTTGGAGCCAATCTGGATGCACAAGCTAATCCCATGAATTATTTGCAGGATTGGGTGCAAAAAAGTCAAGAGTGGACAGAAAAAGCACTCTTGAAGAATATGCCGTCCAGTCAGCACCAATACTTGAGAAACTTCAATGAAGTTTATGAACAGATGAAAGGGTACTGGAAGCCTATCCAGGAGATGATCCGGACAAATACGCATGATCGGCAGCAACTCAATGAGTTGTTTGGTGAAAATAGCTATCTGCCAATGATTGCCAAATTCATGGGCTTTCAGCAGGTCGCTGATCCAGAGATGCTGCGATCTCAAATGCAAGAATCTTATCAGAAATTCAATGAATGGCTGGAGGAGAATCCAATGGGAATGGTAGATTGGACCGAACAGATCAAGAAGTTTAATGATCTGGCCGTGAAAGCAGAAGGTTCACCATATTCCTACATGTACGAACTCAATAGGATGATGAGTGATGGCCTTGATTCATATCTAAGCATGTCAGGTCAGGGCAAGGATGTAGAAATGCTTAAGCTGATGAAGGAAATTCAGTTTGCCTACTTTGCCTTTGTAACTAAGTTTACGGAAATGCAGCAACAAGTGTATCAATCTAGCTATAAGGCATTGCCAGAATCACTGAAGCATTTCTCCGAGAAGTATCAGGAAGACAAAACCCTTCCCGAATACCAGGATTTTTTCAAGCATTTCGTCAATTCTTTAGAGAAGCATGTTACACAAACCTTTGCTTCGAAAGACTATAGTACTTTGCAATCCACTGTCGCAAAGAATGCCAGCAATGTCAAACAATTGATGGGGAAATTGATTGAATTAGCAGCTATTGATCTTCCTTTTCTCACCAATTCTTTTGCAGATGACGTAGCGATGGAAAATCAGACACTTCGGAAAAAGATTAGGGATCTTGAGCAGCGATTGGAAAAAATAGAACAAGCTGCACTTCGGGCGCCTGAACCACCGAAAACAGCCCCTGCTAAACCAAAAACTACCAGGCAAAGGGCACCCAGGAAGAAAGCTAAGACCAAGGCTGCACCTGTCAGCTAGTTTTCCAGATTTTGAAGACCATTTCCTAACCGAACATGACTGAACTATAAATTATGCCAAACAATATTGCTGACCAACTCCTAGAGCAGGTCAACACGCTGGGTGATGCCATTAGAAATATTTCGGATGTCACAGAAGTTGATATCGCTACCGCAGAGCGAGAGATCGTATGGGAAGACGGAAAAGTCAAACTGTACCATTTTAAATCAGATGTCAAGAAGAAATGTACAACTCCTGTCTTGATTTCCTACGCTTTGGTCAATCGGTGGGAGATGATGGATTTGCAACCTAATCGCAGCCTAATTCGAAAGCTTTTGAGCGAAGGGATAGACATCTATCTCATAGATTGGGGATATGCCAGTAAGCTGGAACGGTATAAAACAATCGAAGACTATATCTTGGGAAATATTCATGACTGCGTACGTTTTATCAAACGTAAGCATGATATTCCCCAAGTTAATCTTTTTGGAGTATGCCAAGGGGGCACATTTAGCTTGATTTACGCAGCGCTCCATCCTGAAAATGTGAAGAATCTTGTCACCTTGGTCACACCAGTGGACTTCGATGTTGAGGATGGTTTACTATTTACTTGGGCAAAGGATCTGGACGTTGATGCCATCGTCGATAACTTTGGAGGTGTGGTGCCAGGTGAATTTTTGAATTCAGGCTTTGATCTCCTCAAGCCCATGAACAAAACACGAAAGTACATGGCCATGCCGCAAACTATGCAGAATAAGGAAGTGCTGATGAACTTTTTGCGCATGGAAAAATGGGTTGCGGATAGTCCCGATCAAGCAGGCGAAACCTATCGCCAATTCATCAAAGATTTTTATCAAAAAAACAAATTGGCTAAAGGTGAATTTGGTTTGAATGGTCAAATGGTTAACCTCAAGGATATTAAAATGCCTGTGCTAACCATCTATGCTAAGGCCGATCACATTGTACCTCCAGAAAGCACAAAACCAATTAAAGAGTTGGTCGGTGCTAAGGATAATCAACTTATGGAGTTTCCAGGAGGACATATCGGAGTCTTTGTGGGTTCGCGCTCACAAAAGGTGCTGACACCGGCTATTGCTGAGTGGTTGATCGAAAGAGATTGACGTACATATGCGTATAGTGAGAAATGCTGCCTTTGCGCTGACTTCATGATGTTTTAAAGCCAGTATCTAGTACTGGCTTTTTTCATGTGACACTAGCAGCAATCATGTCAAAGAATAGTTGGAAAGGCTGTCGTTGACTTTGAAATAGATAATCTTTATTACTATTGCAAGCTCAGGAAAATGATAAATACACTCCAGCAGTTGCCCTTGACTATACAGACCGATCATCAGACGCAGATTTCTTATACCGATTCAGGTACGGGTCCAACAATGTTATTTATACATGGGCTAGGAAGCAACGGCAAGGCATTTATGCTTAACTCCAGTGAATTGAGTCAGTACTACCGGTGCATTACTGTAGACCTTCCGGGCTATGGTGCATCATCGAAAGAAAATGACCGAATAAGCATGACCTATTTTGCAGGACAGCTTCTTTTGTTCTTGCAGCATTTGAAATTGGGGGAGGTGATCCTGATTGGTCATTCAATGGGTGCGCAAATAGCACTGCACATGGTGCACCTTCATCCAACGCTTGCTACCGATCTGGTACTAATTGCTCCAGCTGGTTTCGAAACTTTTAATGCTATGGAGCGCCAATGGATAGAGTCAATGACGAGACCTGGCATTCTTAAAAGTGCTTCTTATGAGCAGATCATGAGTGCTTTTGCAGCAAATTTTTATGTGTTTCCAGGGGAAGCTCAGTTTATGGTGGAAGATCGATTGCGCTTGATGGAATCTAAAGCTGACTACGACTTTTATTGTTCATTGATCTATCATGCCACAACTGCCATGTTAGATGAGCCGATATTTCATATGCTGGGTAGTGTACAACAAAATGCCCTGATTATCTTCGGCAACGAGGATCAGCTGATTCCCAATCAGATCTTGCATCCCGGTGCAACTACGAAGTCGGTGGCTGAAAAAGGAACTGCCCAATTACCTTTAAGCCATCTGCTGATGGTGTCGAGAGCTGGACACTTTGTGATGTTTGAACGGCCACGGATTGTTAATGATGCCATCCATTCTTTCTTGCGAGGTAATCGGATTGATGTGTAGAGCCCACTACCGTAAGCCGGTTTGGCTCCCCAGCGTAGATTGGTCTGGGTACAAGATGTATGCCTTCTATCGGCGCCTCCAAGCATGATTTTTTAAATTGTACATTGAATCATGTTTTCGTTGCTTCATATTTCTACTGTTCGAACACTCCTGCCGCTCTTCATTGCCTTTTTCTTTCTTGGACAGGGTTATGGCCAACGGATAACAAGTCATGCCATCACACCAATTGATACCTCCCGTTTTACAAAAGGGCAGCCAACAGATTTGATATCGGAGCGCTGGCGGCAGCTACTACTCTTTACCTGCCAAGAAGTACTGACTGGATGGTGGCATTCCTCTGAAGCAGTAGGTCGGGAACATCAATATGTAGATTTTGGCTATTTGGAGAATAATTCAAAGATCGGTCATCATGGTCCTGAAACTAAAGGAGGTATGCGACCTGCTGCACAGTCCGCATATGTGATTGCAGTGTCGCTATTCACCGATGTATATGATGCTAATTTCATCGATGTACCTGAGCAGGTTGCGATGGATCGGTCAATTACGCTGATAAAATCCTTGGCAAAAGACCATGTAAGTAACGGAGGAATCCTACACGCATGGGGCAATCAATGGCAGTCAGCGCAATGGGCCAGCAAGGTGGCAGTTGCTGCTTGGCTTCTCTGGAATGAACTTGAAGAAGTTGATCAGATGCATGTTCGCAATATGATGGAATATGAGGCGAATCGATTCCTAAGAAAACATCCACCAGCCGCAGATGAAAATTATCGTATAAATACCCATGCTGAAGAGAATGCCTGGGATGCCACTGGCATTCAAACGGCATGTGCAATGATGCCCGGACATGAAAATTATAAAGCTTGGTTTGACAAACTCGTAGAATATCGATTGACAGCATTGGCCACACCAGATGATCTGACAAATAGAAGATGGATGTATGATAGGGAGGTCAGGCAGGTGGTTGCTGGTTATAATATTGATCTAATCGGTGCACTTGGCAATCATAGTGCCTATCCCCACCCGGACTATATGGCCTCGCCTTTGCGCCATGCCACAGAGGGGTCACTGTTTTTTAAATTAGCTGGTTTGGTCGTTCCGGAATGCAACCGCTTTAATTATGGATTGGTCTACAATAATTTTATATCACATATTTGGAATGATGTCAGTCCCATTTATAAAGCAGATGGTAGCATTTATTGGCCCATTAATATCGAAGAAGATCGACGATTTGAGTATATTACCTTTAGCATCATTGATCTAGGAGCTCAAAAACTGAGTGCTCATAAAGCCGATAGGGAAGCAGGAGTTATCTGGGAAGAAAAGCACACCGCACGAGCATTGGCAATGAGAAAGACTGGCTTTATTGCTGCTAGTGCATATCTCGATCGATGGATCGATTTTCAGTTGGAGTGATTTAGCGAAATATTCCTTTGACAAGGCTGGGATGTAGTTTATTTTAATACCTAAAAACTGACACTGCTCTACACATTGATGAATTTAATTCGCAGTGCAAATAAAGACCAATTTGCAAGGTAGGCTGATAAAAGGTTTATAAATGTCCACGGGTCGCAAATATATAAGTGATAATCCAGGCCTTATCCTGAGGATGGCTTGGTTTCTAATCGCTCCCATAATTGCAATGTACGTGGTTTGGTTTGTCGAGTTGGATCCTGCCAATCCAGCCGTGACCAATACACTTGCTGTTGCCATCTTGATGGCCATTTGGTGGGTTACAGAAGTTGTTCCTCTTGCCATCACATCACTATTACCCATTGTACTCTTTCCTGCATTGGGAATCATGGATGGAAGGGAAGTCTCCGCTACCTATTTTAACCATGTAATCTTTCTTTTTATTGGCGGTTTCTTAGTAGCTCTGGCGATTCAGAAGTGGAATCTACATAAACGTATTGCACTGAATATCCTACGTGTCATAGGCAGTAGCCCTGCTCGCATTTTATTGGGATTCATGTTTGCCACCGCTTTTCTTTCGATGTGGATCTCTAATACAGCTACTGCCATGCTAATGGTACCGATTTTATTATCGATCATTCACAAACTTGAAGAGATCAATGGCATTGATCGGGTACGTCATTTTGCTATTGGACTTTTACTTTGCATTGCTTACAGTGCCTCGATCGGTGGCGTTGCAACGCTGGTGGGAACGCCCCCCAATCTTTCCTTTGCCCGTATATTTTATATCTATTTCCCAGATGCGCCTGAGATCTCTTTTGCCTTATGGTTCTTTTATGCTTTTCCGATCACACTCATATTATTTGGTGTACTATTTGGCTATTTGTATTTCGTATTTGTTAAGCACAAAGGAGGATGGAAGAGCCTGACTGGCAAAGAAATACTTAAGGAATACCAAAGTATGGGCAGAAGGAAGTATGAAGAAACTGTGTTACTGATCTTCTTCGTCATGCTGGCATTATTGTGGTTTTTTCGTGCGGATATAGACATAGGTAATTTTCGAATTCCTGGATGGTCGAATTTGTTTGCTCATCCACAGTTTTTTAATGATGGTACGGTAGCTATTTGTATTGCCATATTGCTATTTGTTGTACCATCTAGGGAAGAGCCAGGTACTTTTTTAATGGATTGGAAGGCCGCTGAGGCCATCCCATGGGAAATCATTCTGCTTTTTGGTGGCGGGTTTGCTTTGGCTAGCGGATTTAAAGAATCTGGATTGTCTCTTTGGTTTGGAGAACAATTGCAATTCTTAAGTGGCATGCATCCATTGATATTGATTTTATGTATTTGCTTCCTGGTTACTTTCCTGACCGAAGTGACTTCAAACACAGCCACAGTAGAAACGTTGCTTCCCATTCTGGCTGGACTGGCCATCAGCATAGAGACGAACCCTTTGCTCTTGATGTTACCGGCTACCATTGCGGGTTCCCTAGCGTTTATGCTTCCCGTCGCCACTCCACCCAATGCGATTATTTTTGGGAGCAAACGCATCACCGTGGTGCAGATGGCGCGCACAGGTTTTTTATTGAATCTGCTGGGTATCATAATTGTTACTCTGGTCACCTATTACTTTGGAACATTTGTTTTTGATATTGTGGAAGGTCAATTTCCAGATTGGGCCAAGATCGCTGAATGACGTATGCCATATTATATACCTAGTACTCTGTCCAGTTAACTATGTTAATGAATATTAATCTGCTTTTTGATGAAGTTCGAGGCGCAAAACACAGACAGAGCCGTAGCTCTGGCGAGTAGTTGCAACAAAGAAATTCGTAAAAGAAATTAAAATTCTTGACAATATTTTGCTGGACAGAGTACTAGTCTAGTTCTTCAATATAGGTAGGGTATCAGGTTCCAAGTATTTTTCATGTAAGATCGGAACCTTGGATCTTGTCCGTATTTGATTTTCCATTTTTCCTGAAGTAGGGGAATCCCACTGATGCGAATAAGCAGCAATGAGATCCATAGAGGACTTAGTAGACTTAGATAACCGTAAGGTGTTGATATAGCTGTGATCGAAATGCCAATCCAAAAGAGAATTTCTCCTGTATAATTCGGGTGCCGAATGTAACGCCAGCAGCCAGACTTCATGAATTGATTTGGGTGCTTTTTCTTAAAATGGTACTTCTCTCGATCTGCAATGGCTTCTAATAATAGTCCGGATACGGCAATAAACAGGCCTGTAATATAGACATTGGAAATTTCTATACTTACCTCACTAAATAGGATCAGCAAAGGGAGACTCACTACGAAACAGGTCAAGGCTTGTAGGGACCAAAATCCCAAGTAGCTGACTAGCCTAGGCCGCATTTCATCAAATCGTTCATCTCGTCCGACAAGATGCACGCGTCGGAGTAGATAGAATCCAAGACGTAGTGCCCATAGTATAATCAGACTGGCAACAATGAGGTGAGGAAAAGAAGTCTCATTGCTAAGCAGCCCCAATAGGCTTATCAGGATGAAAGTAGTGGCATAGGTGAGGTC
Source organism: Saprospiraceae bacterium (assembly GCA_013001595.1). Taxonomy (GTDB): domain Bacteria; phylum Bacteroidota; class Bacteroidia; order Chitinophagales; family Saprospiraceae; genus JABDMH01. The sequence goes on from JABDMH010000064.1 coordinate 15,211, forward strand.
CGTCAGTTTATCCGTTTGAAAAGTGTAGGCGAATGAGAAAGCTACTAAGTTGACGCTAACCGCTGTAATGAAAGCCCAAATAAACACGTCCCACATATGTTTCTTTAACTCTGGTCTAGGCAATTTGTTCTGAGGAATTCAGTGCCGTGCTGGACAATCTGATGGCCAATTCTTTGGTAAACGATGTTTTCTAGTAGGGCTACATCACTAGAATCTCAGCACTGAATATCTTTAATTTTAGGTTATATGCTCAATTTGTCACTATGTTCTTGCATTCGTGTTAGGAACATCTTGAGTAGCTAAGTCCAGCCTTTTTCCATGAAGCAGTTTGGCAAGAGCTTCACCATAGTCGATGAAGGCGATGGTCTCATCTGTTCGTGCCAGTTTCACTTTGTCAAAAATTAGCATAGCCTCGCCATTACTTTCCAAATGATACACCTGTTTGTTTTCAAAAAATCGAACAATTTGGTCATTAAAGAAGCTGCGGATATTTTGCTCATCCTTCCCCATGATTAGGAATTTTTTGGAAAAATCTGCATACATTTCGAAGTCAATATCCTTGTATCCTGAGAAGGCAAGCACCCGGTCGAAAATTCGTTCGAAGACGCCCTCTTTTTCCATCGAAAATATGGGAATATTTTGATCTAATTTCAGGACCATGACCGTGGCATTGAAGGTCTCAGCTGTAAAAGCAGCTCCCTCACTGAAGGTCACATCAGCGATTTCCCAGGACACATCTATATCGGCAAAAGAGCCCTTGATGGAGTTTGTTTTTCGCTCTACTGGACGAATTTCGAAAAAGTGAAAATTTCGTAAGTACGAGGTGTTCCAATCTACATGATTGGCAAATTCATACCCTTTTTCCTCAGCTAGGTTTTGTAAACGCACTTGCCGTGGTGTTAGTTTTGTTGATAAACTAGTTAGGGAAATCTTCAGAGCGCGATTGTGCGTAGATGAGGAGACATGTGTTTCTAAGCCAGTGATCATCACTTTTCCCCCAGTGTCTTGTTGGATCTTCAAATAGTCTACCAGGTGATCCATAAAAGTCATGCCAACAAGTCGTGTATTGGACAGATCAATATTCACTTCAGCATTTTTAGGAATGGTGTTTGTTAGTCTAGATATTTTCGGGATAGCTAGAAAACTAGCGATGCCGTCTACTTTTAGGTGGTAGCTTCCTTCCTTATTGAGAAACACATTCGTGGAATTTGAAAATGTTTCTCTGAAAAATTCACCAATGGGAATACGTGACAATAGGATGTGCACCAATAGTGTGAATAGTGATCCTCCCAAGATACCCCAAAGCAAATCAGAGTATAGCGTAATGGCAATCGTCACAACCATGAATATCAACTGCTCGATTCCCATGGCATAGATTTTCTTAAATACTTTGGGGGAAGCCAGCCGAAATCCGATATAAACCAATATGGCCGCTAAAGCTGCCATGGGAATTTTTTGGATCACTGGTGCCAGCAAAAAAATGAAAACAATGATCAAGATGCCATGATAAAAATTGGACCACTTGGTGTGCGCATTGTTGCTAATATTAACAGTACTTCGTACAATCACCGTAATTATGGGTAATCCTCCTACCGCTCCAGCCACAGCTGTTGCTAAACCGACACCGACCAAATCCTTGTTTAAATCTGATTTTCGCCTGTACGGATCTAGACGGTCTACAGCTTTAGCCATCGCTAGGGTCTGGACAGAAGCAATTAAGGTAATGGACAATACTGCTACCCAAAATCTGTAGTCTGCGATGCGGCTGAAGTCAGGAAACATGATGGCATCTAATAGATTATCGGGTATATCAATCAGTTGATGGGGACCAATGGGATATGATCGATTTCCGATATTAATAGAGTGGTCAGCGCTAAAATTGAAGAAATAGGCAACCGCAAACGATACGACCAATACCCACAGTGATGCCGGAAAGTAATGCAGTAGACGAGATTGTATTTTCGGAATGACCACCAACAACGTTATGCCCACGATGGAGATGCCCAATATTACCGGATGGATATTGGGGAGTTGCTGAAAAACTTCTTTTAGCAAATCGATGGTATTGGTTGATGTAGGATCGGTACCCATAGCCACATGTATTTGCGTTGAGAAAATGATTATACCGATGGCAACCATGATGCCCTGGATCACCGAGGAGGGGATGATTTCGGCTATCCTGCCAAGTTTAAATAATCCTAATAGGACTTGGATGATTCCTGCTACAACCGTAGCTGCAAGTACGTAGTTTAGAGTTTGTCCCGATCCATCATTAAGTGAGTGAATAGCCGATAAAATTACCGCAATCAGGCCTGCGGCAGGTCCGTTGATGGCGAGATGACTACCTCTAAATGGTGTGGCTACGATTCCACCGATGATGGCGGATATTAGTCCGGCAATTGGTGGAGCACCAGATGCAGCGGCCACGCCCAGCCCCAGTGGTAAGGCCACCAGCGATACACTTATAGCCGCAAGAAAGTCTGATCGCCAGTGTTTGACCATTCCCTTCCATCCACTCTGCGGCACTTCATGAATGTCCATCTGGTCTGTTCCGATTTGAGGAAGGATGCGAAGGTAGGATTTTTATCTCAGGTGTTTCGGTAGAACACTGCTTGCAGCCATCTAGGTGGTTTCGACATGAGTGCATCTAGGGTATTATGAACAGTGACACACACAAAGATGGATTTAACTCCGGGGAAATGAATTCTTGCAATCAAACGCCTACGGTGCCATCGGTTAATATATGTTTGAGCGTATTGCAGGTGTAAGCCCATTGGATCCGGGGATAGAAAGCTGAAGAATCTTCCCACTTCCGGGAGGACCGTTAAACTTCGACCAAAGTGGATTTCAATACAACCTGCGGGAAAGTAGCTTCTGGTTGGAAAAATATGTCCCGAATTTAATCGGCTGGATATAAGGAAGCTCTGGGTAGATTCTGCAACAAAGGATAGGTTGAAAAGGGACCAGAATAACGACAATTTTCCGGCAGACAGAGTACTAGACTAATCATAGTAGATTGTTACTGCTCGAATGCCAACTGCGGAGCCTCCCCAATCACCTATGTCATGTGGATTCCAAGCTACGATCTCATAGGTATTTTCAGTATTATCAATGGTGAGATCAATATTGTCCTTTGTTATTGATTGGTATTCAGATGACATGCCGGAGGATTGGCCAAGATCTAGGTAGGCGATACCAAATGGGCTTGGCGGCTCAAATTTTATCTTCCAAGTACGAATAAAAAAGGCCACATCCTGATCTGAATCACCATTGTCGTCAATATAACAAATCTCTATTTTCCTGATTGTCGCTCCTTGAGGTAGGTGTACTGTCGAAGTCAGTGCTTCTTCATGATACGGGACTAGAGTAATCGCTTCGTGATAAGTGTGACGACCTGGCCTTCCACCAACATTATGATCATCTCCAGGGTTGTACTGCGAGACGAAATCATACGTGCTAAGGGTCAATACATCTGTATAACCACCGACTGTGTTCTGTAGTTTCAGCATTCCGTACTCGTCGGCGACTACATTTCTGGTAGAGCCGCTGCCCAAGGTCTGGGCAATTAAGTTGCCATCCAAGTCAATTCTGACCTGTTCTTGGAACATCCCTGCGTTATCCGTTCCAAATACCAAGGGGAATTCCACCGTACGGCTGATATGGGGAAATTCCAAGTCTCTTGGCTGGTCATAGCTGCTCAATCTCAGAAATGGGATGTTGCTTTTAGTGCCGAGATTAATGGATGCCCCTTTCTCTTCAGTGGGGCTAAGGATATCGAGCGTGAGGTCTGTATTTAGGTCAAAATTGATGTACTGACCTGTTAGAATTCCGTTTGAAACCAGTGCAAAAAACAATATGAGAGAGAGATGGCTTTTCATTAGCTGTTGATTTTAATTAAACATGTTTTTTCAAAAGGCGACTTTTTTAATCTTATCGGGTATATTATTTTTCTAATGATTTCATTTCACTGCGTATGTTTTCATAACAGTCTCAGAATAGTACTGCATATCGCAAATGGTCGATTATATGCCATCTCACTGAAGATGTTTCCTTGCCCAAAGATCCACTGGATTTTATCTTCTCCTAAGTGCAAAAGAACTGTGATCAATCGATTACATGCGCACTGGACCGAAAATTGAAAATTCTTACCTTCTTCCACTACCAGCTTTGTGGCGAATACTTTTTTCAAGTTTTTCTACTCGTTTTGCCAGAAGAGAATTCTTTTCCTTCTCTTTTTCCAGTCTTACACACAGGGCCTGGATGCATGCCAGGGCAACACCATCTGTGTCTACAGTAGAAATATATTTGTCATTGGTTCCCAGCCCAAATGCATGGGCAAAGTCTTCAGCGATCGGCCCCATATGCCGGCCTTCATCGCTATCGGAATATTGCCAGGTCGTAATTCTCAGATCTTCTGTCTTCTCCAGGATGTCCTGAACATCAACGACTTCAAATCCTTCCTTGAATGACCGGCTCGATCCATTAGTCCAGGTACCGCCAGTAGTTAGGTGAGCACCATTGCCATTAGAACCGCTATCGCCTACATGGATGGGGTATAAGGGATTACTGTTGTTCACACCTAGTCTCGGTGCGGCGTAAAGACCTTTCCCTCCCAAGAAATAGCCACCCCATCCAGTAGAAGATGACGTAACGAAGCCCCAAACACCTATTCCATCAGATCCTTTGGCCTGCCCATAAACACCTGCGCCGTTACCAGCGTGTTCGCCATGTACGCCTATCCCGGAATATTCAGTTCCGTTGTTAATTCCGCGTACTCCAGCCGAGAATCCTCCGGGCATTTCATGACGGATTTGGCCAAGTACTCCCGTAGAATTGTCACTGGCCGAGCGCGTGTGTCCATATACACCCGGTGCCGTTCCTGAATTGTTGCCATTTTTTCCTTCAACCCCAATTCCAAATGGAGAAGCATTGGATCCTAATACTGCGGCGGCGACATTGTCTGTCGAACAATATCCGTAAACTGCATATCCATTTATAGAACGTACCGTCCCATGAACTCCATAGCTGATACCTTGCTCGACAGTATTAGCACCACGAACACCTGAGAAATCTGTCGAATGACTTACGCCAAATATTCCTGTGGCCAATACTGAAGTTCCATAAACTCCATATCCCAAGCTTCCAGTTCCAATTCCGACAACTCCCGTATAACCTTTCCCCAAAACACCTCTTGAAAAGCTATTGCTAGCATCGGTATTAGTTCCTGAAATGGCAATTTCACCCGGGGTGTGGGTCTCGGCCTCAATTCTTTGTCCATATAAGGAGATTATTGCAATCGAAAGTGCGAATAACGTTGTGATGATTTTCATAATGCTAGGTTGTTTCAACTGATCTATTTGTGTTATATCTTTGGTAGAAGTTTCTCTGTCATTGCTTCGAAGCGCAAAGTACTAGCGAAATCTGTACCTCCATCCCCTGATGGTCGCCTTCGATGCGACCGCGATATGGCTAATTTCAGATCGCCCATATTGTCTAGGATTTCATGCGCATTTCAGCAGACCCAGTTCAAAACCCCTGACTATCAATCCTGCCGTGGTTTTGACGCCTAACTTACGTATCAAACTGCTGCGATGGCTTTTAACTGTTTCCGGGCTAATGAATAATTGCTGAGCAACTTCTCTTGAGGTGAGATCACTTGCTATCAGTAATAATATTTGCTGTTCCCGGGAGGTTATTTGGATCGCAAATCTGCTAAGGTACTTGCCGGGAATATCTCCAAGTTCAAAGCCGGATCTGTTGTTCATGTTGGCATCATTTTGAGAATTAATTGGTAGTTAAATACTGTCTCGAATATTATCCTCCAAATGTGAAATATTCTTGTCTTGATCATCTACAGAGATGTAACAAATACCTCTAAATTTGTAACACAATAGTATTAGTTAGCTGATTATCATGCTTTTGCAGAATTCTGAACTCAGAAACGATATCAACCTGAATCTGGACAAGGAAAGTCGATCTTACCAAGTGATGGGAGGAATCCAAGTTTTCAAGGAAGCTCGCTCACTCAATCATGACCCTACATGGACGTACAGTCTTATCCGGCGGAAGCGTATTCCCGGGGTGGGACACCATAGAGTTCTTTAAAACAGGTGGTAAAATAGAAGGGACTGGAAAACCCTACTTCAAAAGCTACTTCAGAGATGGACATCTGACTTGCCTTAAGTAGTTGTGCCGCTGCCTTCAGTCGTTGGTTACGAAGAAAAGCAGTCGTCGATAAACTGGTCAAGGCCTTAAGCTTCCGGTGCAGCTGCATTCGACTCATGTGCATGGCACTGGCAAAATCCTCGACGGAAAATTGCGCATTACTCAGATGTTCTTTAAGTACTGCCTGTAAATCTGACCAAAACCTGTGGTCGACTTCATTGGTAGATAACAGTGCTGGATTGATGATGCTCTGCTCCTGGTACTTTGACCTCAATTGCTCCCGTGACTTGATTAGGTTTTCTACGCGGATTTTCAGTTCGTTCAGGGAGAACGGTTTGGTCAAAAAATCATCTGAACCCGTTTTTAAGCCCATCATTTTCTGACGCTGATCATGATTGGCGGTAAGCATGATAAAGGGGATGTGGCTGGTCTTGAGGTCCCCTTTCAATTCCTGAAGAAAAGTGTGTCCATCCATTACCGGCATCATCAAGTCTGAAATAATCAGATCCGGCACATATTTTTTTGCTACTGCAAATCCCTCCCGTCCATTCGAGGCGGTTAAAACCCGATAATCGGACTCAAAGAGATTGTCCAAATGCTTTCGCATATCAGGGTTGTCCTCAACCAATAAGATTAGGGGTTCATCTGCATACATGGGTAACATAGCAGTAGGCGACTGGGTTGCGGCAAAGATTTGTCTTTGCTTTATAGGTTGATAGGCATCTCCCACTTTGAATCCTTGGGATTCATAAAAAGATCTGGCAATCGGAAACCGAAATCGAAAGGTCGAACCCTTGTTTAAGGCAGATGTCACAGTAAGGTCACCTTTGTGCAGCCGGGCTAAATTATCCGCTAGCGCCAGGCCGATGCCGATGCCCTCCGAACTAAATCCCTTTTTTTCAATACGTGCGTAGCGTTTGAAGATTTGTTTCTGATCCTGTTCATCCAGCCCGATTCCAGTATCAACCACCTCGACGCTGGCCCAATCTCCGTCTATGCTGCCACTTATTTGGATTGTGCCTTCGCTGGTAAATTTAAAAGCATTGCTTAGAAGATTAAACATAATGGATTCGAAACACTGGGGATCATAGTAGTATGGCCTGTTCGATTCAGCTATGTCTAACGAAAATGTCAGTCCTTTAGCCGCAGCCAAAGAATCGAAGGAGGCCGCAATGATTTTTAAATGGTCACCCAAGTCCGCTGCTTTTATTGACAAATTCATCTTTCCTTCTTCCAGTTGGGTTAAGTCATTGACGCTATTTACCAATTGATTTAATCTGTTCGCGTTTCGATTGACCATTTGTAACTGCTGCCTAATGGGATCCGAAACCTCCTGATTTTGTAGGATGATGTCCACGGGGCCTTTGATCAATGAAATAGGCGTACGAAGCTCATGTGAGATATCTGCAAATAATCTCGATTTGAGTCCATCCAGTTCTTTTAGTTTTGAATTTATCTTCTGCCTTTGCTGTGATCTATAATAATAAAAGAAAGATATGCCCATCAATAGTATGAATCCAGCGAAGCCCGCATATTGAGTACGCTGATTCTTTCTTGCCTGCTCACTCTGGGCTAATTGTAAGTCCACTATTTCTCTTTCCTTCTGACTGGTCTGATACTTCATGTCCATCTCCTGTAGATCGGCACTGACTTGTCGAATATTATATAAATCTGTAAGTGCAACAAAAGATGAAAGTGTATCATAGGCAGCAGACAATTGACCCGCATTACGATGAGAATCAGCCAATTTCTTAAGCAGGTCAATTTTCATATCCTCCCCAATCTCATACTGAAGGGATTGTTTAAAATGGGAGATTGCATCGGTATAATGATGCTGGGCAGAATAGAAGTCACCCAATCGCGCTGCAATGTTAGCCAAACCGGCCTGGTCCTTGATCTCACGATAAATCTTCTCCGCCTCTTTCAATAGAGCTTCTGCCTCCTGTATTAGGGACATTTGTTCCTTTAAATGTCCGAACTCCATGCAAACCTCTGCTATTTTTCGAACGTGATCCCTTGTCCGATAGCCTTGTAAGACGTCATCCATTAGAGAATCTGCTTCAGCATAGCGGTTCATTTCTCCAAAAATCTTGGCAATTTCGAAGTCAGCTGCATACAGTTGTTCGCTATGATCTTCTTTCCTCAAATATGCCCTCTTAGCCTTCTCCATGTAGAATAAGGCCTTAGTAGGGTCACCAATTTTATCGAGGTAGATCACCCCTATATTATGCAGTGCTAGCCCTTGCCGGTAGGCCATCTCTTTCTCACTTACCTGGCAAAGCGAGTCTACGGTAAGAAAATATCCCAGGGCTTTCGTATGATTGCCAGCTCGAGATTCTACATTTCCAAGTGTCGATATGTTCAGGGTAATCAAATTTTGATCCTTTAAGGTCTCGCCTTGTTTGATAGCCAGATTCAGACAATATCTGGCAGAATCTGTCAAACCTTGGATATCGTACACCAACGCTGCTCTGCTGTAGGCTTCTGCTTGCTGACGAGGTCGATCTAGTTCGCCACCATATTTTGCGGCTTCAAGCAAATGCCAGGTAGCAGATTTATAAATGCCACGTCTGAAATAATAATAACCGAGCCAGAATTCATGCAAGAGCAATCCATATCGGTAGCCCACACGTTTGGAGATTGTTTTGATGCTATCTAAGTAGATTAGTGCGGAGTCGCCTTGGACATCGTTGATATAATAGTAAGCTACTTGCCTAAATGCATCAATCCGCAGGGAGTCGGAGTCGAAGGGATTGCTCAGTGTTGCTAGCAAAGAATCAATTTTTGCAGGCTTTTGTGCAACTAGCGAAGGAAAATATAGTAGTCCGACCAGGGATAAAATCGCAAATATTTTGACTTTGATCACTCCTCTGCTTCTTAACTTGATATTAGATGTGATCCAAATTAATTAAATCCCGATGGAAATTTTCACTTTCTGTCAGGAATCGAGAAATGAGGTGGTCGGGTTTACCCGGACACTTTAAATTAAGAGTTCACTCTCGATTCCTACGGCCTCAGGCCGGAGTGGAGCGAAGCGGAACGGAGGCCTGAGGCGCGTGTCCCACTCTGCCAGTCGGTTGCTTCTCTCTTTTTCAATACCCCATTTCGCTTTCGAATTGGAGAGGGTTTTTGTTGCCACTTGAAGAATGCTTTCTTTTATTATTATAGTAGCTTTCTATGAACTCAAAGCATTCTATCTGCGCATCTTCAAGGCTTATGAATTTGCCGCCTTCAAGTAGCTCTGCTTTAAACCTCGAAAACATTGATTCAGCATACGCATTGTCATAAGGATTGGCTTTTCTTATCATACTCTGTTTGAAGCCGCCATTGGCCAATATCGATCTAAACATTCTCGATCCATACTGTCCCCCTCCATCCGAGTGTACTATCATCCCCTTTTCGGGTTGACGTTTCTTACGACCCTTTTTGAATGCCGAAATAATGAGATCTTCCTTCATGTGATCTTCCACACTCCATCCAACTATCATTCTACTCCACAGGTCCATCCAACTTGCTAAATATGACCATGATCCATCTACTATTGGCAGATAGGTGATATCCCCAACCCATACCTCATTCGGCCTTGATGGTGGTTCACGATTCAATAACAGATTAGGACTGCGCCTTTGGTTCGAACTCGTTGTGGTCTTCGGAATGTAGCCTTTAGGTTGGATTGCTCTTAAATTATTCCGCCGCATTATACTCCCTACACGCTCCCGACCTATATCTATTCCACTATCAGACAATTCGGATACTATCCGCCTAGTTCCATACCGACGCTTATGATCCCAAAACACTGAGATAACCTTCCTTTCAATTTCTTGATCCAAAACCTTCGTTTTGGCCTTATTCATAAAATCATAATAACTACTCGTTCCAACTGACAAACATCTGCACATCGATGCTATCGGATACTGCTTTGACTCTTGATGAATAAATCCATATAGGGCTATCCGCTCTGGCTGAATATGCTCAATGCCTTTTTTAAAATCTCGTTGTCCTCTGTTAATCTGGCAACTTGTTTCTTCAGCTTTTTCACCTCTTCACTCTGACTTCTTGAACCCCTTCCTGCCTCAGATTTCCACCGATATAATAACGCCTCACCCACTCCTAAACTTGCTGACACATCCTTTACGCTGCGACCACTTCTAATTTGATTAATCGCTTCCATTTTGAACCCAGTATCATATTTTCGATAACTGCGCTTTTTTGATCCTTCTTTTTTCATCGAACTTAAAATTATAAAAATTATGTGTCCGGTTTTTCAAGACCATCTCACGTCAGACAAAGACATGGGATTATAGGTCATGTCATGAATGTAGTAGGGAAAGAATGATTCCAAATTGAGTTTCCTCATTGATATTTCCTCTTCCTTAAAGTCTTCCATTAAATCTTGCAATTTTGCGATACGATTTCTAAAGTGATCGTTTGAAATATATTCTATTTTTCCGGAATTAATAATAGAGTTATAGACGGCTTCGGAGGGATCAAAAGTCGATGCTTCCAGCATCTTGTTAAACATACTATCGAGGGATTCGATTGCAAGGTCTGAATTCCCTGCCTTGAGCAATTGTTGTATGGCGTTCACATTATCCTCATGTCGCTTATAGTTCATGTCAAAGAGTGTAAGATTATCACCTAGCTCATCACGAAGGTATTTGAGGATGTCTATTTCTTGTTTTTTCGGTAGTCTGTTCTGATTCCAATTATTTATCTGCAAGGCAATCAAAATCCCCAGGACCACCAGTACGATTTCTCCAATCGCATATATCAGATATCTTTTCAGATTTCCTTTGTCTACTAGATTTCGCCTTAAAAGATTGAAGAATTCAAGATAGATTCTTGAATATAGTAAATCTGAGAGCTTGCAATGGAGAGTTGCCCAGTGACCTAGTTGGTATTGAGAAATTTCACAATGCAACTGGATATCGTATTTATTTCTTTTCGCTTAGCACTTTGCCCCATACGGCATCAATAGGGGAAAAGTGTTTCACCAGTATAATATTGGTATCCAATTCCTTGGCCAAAGTCTCTGGTATCGTACCAAACAAAACATGATGATACATGCTTTTCCGGGTAGCGCCTATAATAACGGTGTCGTAGGCGGCAGATTCTTCCTTAACGGCTGAAGAGATGTGCGGGTGATGAATGAGTTTGGAGACTACATTAACTTCACAAGCTTTTTCTATTCGGTTCTTGGATTCATCGAGTTGAGCGATTTCTTCTAATTGCTCTTCTTCCGATAAATTATTCTGAGTCACTACGCGCACGACTGTAATTGAGCCATCAACCGCTTTAGAAAGTCCTCCACCATAGATCTCGGCTGCTTTGGCATGTATGCCACCACCGGACGGTAATAATATCTTCTTGATCGCATTGTCTTTTCCTGACCGGAAGATGATTATGTCTCTCTTAGCAAGAGTGCACACCGTGTCAATGACATGTCCCAATATCTTATCAGAGGTACTTGGAGATCCCTTCCAACCAAGAAGAATAATATCTGCATGTATCTTGCGTGCCGCTTCAAGAATTGCCCTGGCGGGATCATGTCCGATGCGTATCATGGTGCCAATTGTCAGACCATGGGCACTACCTGCCTCCTGCGCTTTTTGCAATAATTGAGACTGTGCATTGAAGTCATTGAAGTTGTATTTCAGCGGTTGTTTTTCATCTATTTTGACTACATGAAGCGCCGTGATCGATGCGTCTTGTTCCTTGGCGAGGTTAGCTGCAAGTCCGATTAGGTTGGTTATGGAATTGGGGTTGACGATGGGGACGATGATGGTCTTACTACGCTCTTTTTCATCCGGTGCATGGGTTTGTAGAACCAACTTCGAAGGTTCACCTTGAAACCCTTCCTCATCAGGGAGCGTACCTTTCCAGTATAAGAAACCGGCAATACCCAAAGCAATGGTAAATAAGGCCAGAGAAAGTGGCATCGGATGACTTAAGAGCTGAATAAATAGATAGAGATTTGCGATAATACCAATGATGGGTGTCAAAGGATAGAGTGGTACTTTATATGGCCGCTTCAGATGCGGAAATCGCATTCGGTGGATGATCAATGCCAGGTTCACCATAATCAGGGCAAACAACAATACGGTATCTGCAAAATGTGCAAGGTCTTCTAATGGTAGTAATACTGTAAATATCAAAATCAAGGCTCCCACTGCGAAAACAGATATCCAAGGTGTGTTAAAGGATGGGTGAATCCTGCCCATCACTTTTGGTAGATGTCCTAGTTCACTCATGGATAGCACGACACGAGATCCAGCCATAATCGAGGCATTTGAGGCTGATATCATAGAGAAGATACCCCCTCCCACGATAACCATTCCTCCTATGTTCCCCAGAAATTTCTTTGCCGCCATTCCCATCGCAGCTTCATTATACTCCGTGAGATCAGAAGTGATAATGACTAATACTACGAGTATATACAATATAGAGACGATACCCATGGACCAAAAAATGGCCTTGGGGATGTTTTTGACCGGGTTTTTAACCTCACCGGCTGAGGCTGCGATTGCTGAGAATCCGAAAAAGGTAATAAATACCAGTGTTGAAGTCTGAACAATCTGGACGATGTCTGTGCTGACTTTGTCTAACACTTGATCAATGGAGAAAAAGCTCAGCCCACCAAGAATAAACCAAATTAAGAGCACTACTTTGGCAAAAGTGACCACGACCTGAAAAGTGCCACTCTCCTTTGAGCCTTTAATATTTAGAAGTACTAAGGCAATCAGAAAAATTACTCCGGAAAGTTTTTCAAAACGTGCATGCCAAACAAATTCTTGAAAATAGGTTGACAAACTTGATAGATAAAATGAACAGCTGCTGATGTACCCCAAGAACAGTGCAATTCCTACCAGATAAGCTACGGGAGCAACATAAGTCTTGCGGGCATATAAATAGCCTTCTCCCGATTTTGGGTATATGGAAACAAATTCGCAGTATGTTAGTGCAGTAAACAGCGAAACAAATGCGGCCAGGACAAATGAAATGATGGCACTGGAGCCCACATTTCTGATAGCCAATCCGGAAAGCGTGAAAATGCCAGCAGCAATCATTGTTCCCACTCCTATGGCCAAAGCCGTTGTAAACCCCAAACTTCGATGAAGTTCTCCCTGATCACTGCTTTTTTGGCTCATGAAGTATGTAGATAGTACTGGTAGGTTCCAAATTTAAGAAAAGAGACGAGCCAAATGGAATTTATCTCGGCAAGAATGTTACTTACGTTGATGGATATCAATGCAGTACACATGGCAATATATACTTACATCAGTTTCTATAATCCCATCCATGATTTGGTTGCCTTCAGCAATATACCCCTTTAGTGGAGTTGCCCTCGGTCTTCATAGATAGGAATATGATATGGACCAAAAGACCTTACTTAACAACAGCTTTCTGTGAAGAGGAAGCATTGAATGGCAGAGCCTCATCTCCACTCAATGCCAGCTGCTCGTTGATTCGTCTTAGGTGGTGGTCTACTCCGATTTCTGCATTGGGTACAAACCTTGGAACGGTAATTACCTGGGCCAGGACTCCACCCACACCCTGATGGATGATTCCACGAGGTAAATACAGGAGGTCTCCGACTTTTAATGGCGTTTCTGGGAGCAGGCCACCCACCTTGTCTTTGTCAATAGTGGCATCAGGGTCGGTGATCAAGTCAGTATGCTGACTGGTGATGATACGTGCATCAGGGAGTGCCATTTGTACCAAGTAGAATTCGTCAAATCCTCCCTCTTTGGGGTGAAAATGGGTAAAAGAATCCATGATCCGCACGCGATGGGCATTTAGGGATTTATAGTTGTACGGGCCCACTTTACCCAGCCAGGTAAGTAAGATGCGGCGATAGGCGTTGGTTTCGGTAGCGCATCCACCGGGAGTGTCGGTTATGTTGGGATCCCAATCTGGGCGGATGAACGTCGGAATGTCTGTCGGTGCTAATGCTGGAGATTCAAAAATCACATACTCAATCAAGCTATCGGTGCTGAGCGATACCGCTGGTGCGAGTAGGACAATATCTCCCACAGAGATTTTCGAGGATTCTTGCTTAGATGTTGTCGCTGTGCCACCACCGGACTGAACAAGACTACTTGTTGATGGTCTCTTGCAACAATTCCTTTGGCAGGTGCAAGATGGAGCAAGGCATAGCCCGGATTTTTTTTTGCGAAGGCCTCCTGGATGGCTTCGAATCTGCTTTTATCTGGATCTCCCAGATTGGTGATGATCATCTGATCCAGTTGCTGCATGGTTTCGTTCTTTCCATTTTGCACATCTGGAGCAACGGGGTGTTTGGATGCTGTTTTTTGTTGGCAGCCTAGGAGCAGCATAGAAAGAGCCAACAGATAAAGGTGATGTACAGGTTGCATGCTAGACTTACTGATGAACGCTGAAACTATTAAAATCCTGGTGTTCCGATGGCGGTCAATGCGCCGCGTTTTATTCCAGGCATCTCTCCACGAGGCACTTTATTGAAGGCGGGAACGGAGGGACGTAGTTCGCCGGTTTGGCGATCAAACCCATCTGCGGTGATCTTGTCAGGTACATTGTCTTTGGTGATAGCAATCCAGTCATCTAATGCCTGGCGATAGATTGGCAAAGTAGACTGGAAGAGTGGTACAGAAGCAAGATTGAGTAGTTGGAGCGAATCAACAGCTACGTTAAAGAGTTCTTCATGCGGGCGGGGGGCGATGAAATTATCGACTTGTGCTGGTGTTAACCGCCCAGCATCTCTGGCTGCATTTAGTGCATACTGCGAAGCACTGCGCTTGGAATCTGCGGGACCACCATTGGGAAATTGGGTGCGAGCATTTCTCACATATAGGAAGTCTTTGGAACGAACCATACGTTCATGGGCTTCAAAGTCATGCCAATTATGTTCGGCATATACATACTGGCGGAAGTCTTGGCTAGGGTCATGAAATAGGTCTACAAAGCTCTTACCTTGCAAATGGTCGGGAATGGCTACATCGGCCAGCTCCAAAAAAGTGGGAGCAAGATCTACAACACTGACCAGGCTCTGACACACGGTTCCCTGGGCGTCAATTCCATTAGGCCAATGCAGGACCAAAGGAGTTTGCATGCCACTATCGTACACCCTGGTCTTCGCCCGGGGAAAGGGCATGCCATTATCTGCCATAACCACGATTAACGTATGGTCGAAGATCTCCTGAGCTTTCAGCTCCGCTACGACCTCCCCGATATAGTGATCAAAACGCTGGATCTCATTATAGTAGGAAGCGAGATCCTGGCGAGTTGCTACATTGTCCACTAGGTAGGGAGGTACGTTCAGGTCGTCAGGGTTATGCGGTGTAGCAAAGTCATCTGCTCCCCAGGCCCGATGGGCATCCGTGGCGGCAAACCAAGCAAATATGGGTTGGTCTCGAGGTCTTTCTTGTAGGCATTGCACCCATCGCTCCTCCCCGCCGTTTCCGGCATCTTCCATTTCATAGCCATGATCAAATGCCCTCAGTGCGGGTTTTCCAAAGTGCGACTTACCGGACTGTACGGTATAGTAGCCTGCTTCCTGTAGAAGCAGTGGAAACGGAATTTGACTTTCCGGCAGTGGACTATGCAATTCGGCAGCACCGGTGTTATGCGGATAACGCCCAGTGATGATGCTACAACGGCTGGGACTGCATGAACTTGCGGTCAAAAAGGCATTGCGAAAAACGATTCCTTTTTGAGCAAGGGCGTCAATATGTGGGGTGCGCACAACTTCATTGCCATAGCATCCGAAATCATTCCAGCTAACATCATCGGCGATGATGTAGATGATATGGGGTCGGTCCTGCGCTGAAACCAGGCTGAGTGTCAGTAGCGCATAAACGAAGATCAATATGTGTTGCATAGGGAAAAAATCAAGTGCATCTAATCTAGGAGTTATATCCATTGCCTATTATTCGGGTGCAATATATCTGCCGTGTTAGCATGTAAAAAAGAAAGCTGCCCTTAATAATGGGCCATAAGATTACAAAATTAGGTGGTAACTCGTGGATGGAGTCATGGATGGGCAAAAGACTAGGGAATGAGCCTAGTCACCATCCGATGTCGCCGTTGCGGCCTAATTTCAACCTTAGCAGAAACGTGAGTCGGTGATGGGTTTCCTCTTTGTCATGCGATGGGTGACCCCATGGATTATTTTATCTCGTGTGTAAGCGTTTGTATACGGGTGCAAATGTTTACAATTGACACCTGGTCGATTGATCTGATTAAGTCCCGGTTGGACCCAAGGATGGTCACAGACCCGAGGCGGTAAAGGGGACCTATATTCTTGGAATATTTCAACAATAAACTTACCTTGTCTACATACGCGATGTATCAATAACTACTCAGGCAGCGTTCCAGATACACGGATGTTGAACTAAACCGCGTTCGCGGTAGCAGAGATCTCCCATCAGTCTTGGAATTAGCTTAACATAAACTCATTGTTAATCATTAAAAACTAGAACAATGAGTCAATTGAGAAAACGCTTTATTCGAGACTTGAAGATTCGCAACTACAGTAGCAACACCATTCGGAACTATGTGACTGCCGTACAACTGCTGAGTCGATTTTATGGTATGTGTCCATCAGCCATCACTGCGGAGCAGATCAAAGATTACCTGGAGAGCCTTTTGAAGAATAAGAAGAGTTGGTCGAATGTAAATATTAAGATGTCGGCATTCAATCTGCTTTACAGAGATACTTTGGAACAGGGATGGAAAGTCCAGATATTAAAGCGACCAAAATCACAGAAGAAGTTACCGGTTGTTTTTACCCAGGAGGAAGTAACACAATTTTTGAGTGTGATTAAGAACGTCAAGCATCGTGCGGTCATGATGACGATTTACAGTGCAGGTTTACGATGTGGTGAAGCATCTAATTTGAGGATTAGGGATGTTGATTCTAAGCGACATCGGATGATGATACGAGATGCTAAGGGTCATAGGGACCGAGAGGTAATTCTGTCAAAAAGGCTTTTGATCTATTTGCGGGAATACGTTAGACTTTATAAGCCTAAGGATTATCTGTTTTATGGACAACATATTGACCGCCCGATATCGACAAGTTCGCTAAGTAAGATATTTAAGTCTGCGGTGGAGAGGACTGGCATTAAAAAAGAGAGTCATTTGCACACATTGAGGCATTCGTTTGCTACTCATTTGCTAAACAAGGGAGTGGATATTCGCATTATCCAAAAGCTTTTGGGTCATCGGTCTGTAAGCACTACAGTGATATATTGCCAGATATCCAAACATCGATTTGAAAATACTCAAAGCCCTCTGGATGATCTGGTGATATAATGCCACGACCGAAATGGGAAGTTTCGGATATTCTACGGGTTGCCATTACAAATCGAAGAATTGTACATGTTGATGAAAAGGTCGTGTCCTTCAAATAATAAAGACTACCGAGATGGAAAAGTAAAGACACTAAGCCTTACACCTCATCAATTTGTGCAACGCTTTCTCTTGCATGTACTACCCAAGGGCTTTGCCAAGATCCGTCACTACGGCATCCTATCCAATAGGTCCAGGAGAAGGATCATGTCTGAGATTCTCTATTATTTTGAGCGTCGGGTTCCTTTACGCATACAGTTGTCCTTAGTCAAACATCTGAAGCAGGCACTAAACTTGGATATCGAACTATGTCCAGTTTGTAAACGGGGAAGGATGGTGATACAGCTGACTTCATGCCAGATATTCCCCATCCGTGGTGATCCCACCTCCGTCTTCAGCGGTTGTCCACCAACAATTTAAAGTCCCTACTCAGAATCACTCATTGATAGTCAATGGATGGGCTATCTATGTTGTATCCCAACCAGATCATCGGGAAACCCGATCCAAACTCCAATGAAAGACATTATCCCATACACTTATCATCTATGAACACGCTTGGTCCCAGTGCTATCAGACACCCGCAAAAGACCCGGGGACACATTGGATCTCATTGGAATCCCATAGCCGGCTAAGTTCAACATGATCGTATTCGTAATCACCAAGTTTTATTCTCCCCCCGATTCTCTAGTTTGAATACCATCAGAAGGTTATCTTAGTACAGTCTGCTGGATTGACTACAGATACAATCCTTATAAGTTAGCAACAAGCGGAACAAATTAAAAATAGATTATTAAACAAATAAATTAATTTTATTATGACAAGAGGACAATCAGAAAAAGCACTTTTAATAATTGCTGCTATTGGGTTAATTCCCATTGCTCTGGGATATGGTTTTATGCCTGAAAAAACCCTAACACCTTTGTATGGGTTTTCAGTTGATGATGTAAATTTAAAACACATAATGAGAGCAGTAATGGGATTATATTTTGGACAGATAATTATTTGGTTTTTAGGAGTTTCAAAAACTAATTTAAGAAAACCAGCAATGTATTGTTTAGTTGTGTTTATGTTAGGTTTAGCAGGAGGAAGATTATTAAGCCTCATAATTGATGGCGTTTCTCATTGGCTACTTCTTGTATATCTCGCTCTAGAATTATTAATTGGACTTATTGGGTTGAATTTAATTATGAAAAAAAGTAAAACTGAATAAAGCCAGCAGCTAACACCGTGTATAATTAATGGCTAGTTCGAGCTTGCTTACGAAAATCCGCGAGGATTTTATATTCGGTTTGTATTTGCTAAATTACTGGCTTAAACACGCCACTAATTATACACAAAACCGTTCTCACCGAGACCAGTCCGTCTTTTCCATTAATGAGATTTTCTTGGAGTTTGTATAGCGGCATCTGCTGTAAGAATCAGAATCCCACGATAGAAGTTGGGATTTGAATGTGTTTGATGATCGTCTGATTCTGGTGGGAGAATTAGGCCATCTTTTTTAATCAATCTTTCCAGCATTCACCCAATCAGCTTGTTCAACTCATGCAAGTACCTAGGGACCTCCGTTATTGGGTCAGCGGCTTCTTCATATTCAAGGACGACATATCCTCGATAATTTGCTTGGTTCAAGATGGCTATCAGTTTTTCCAGATCTGCTGGCTCTTTTTTACCATTTACTGGAATGACCACTTTTATCTGGGCATTGATGGCATAGGGAGCGATTCTAGCTAAGTCTGCATATGGATCGGGAGTGATTGCTAAATTTCCACTATCTAGATTTGCACCAAACCATGGCGAGTCAACAGACTCTATTATTTGCAGATAGCGATCTATATCTGTGGTAAAGTCATGATTCTCCATGGCGAGAATCATACCTTTCGTGGCGGCATAGCGGCAGGCAGTTTTTAAATTGGCGATGATGTTCCTGACTGCTTGATCCTTGTTCATTTCTTTGGCTGGATTGCCTGCAAAAACCCGAATCACTGGCACACCCATAAGCGCATAGGTATCAATCCATTGCTTGGTGTATTCCATTTGCTTAGTCAGCTCCGGACTATCCGGTGCATGAGAAAAATTATTGCCAATGGCACCACCACTTATGTCTAGTCCGAGCATATGCGCATGCCGCTTAAGTTTGTACGCATGTTCTATGGTGCAAGGATCGGGTAGAAAATACGAAGTTAGTTCGACTCCGCTTACCGGCCATTTCGTCGCCATTTCCATGAAATCTTCCATCTGGATTTTTCCTTTTGCATGCGCGTCGTTTCTGAAATTTGGCAAAAGAGACCTAAGCGAGTAAGCGGCTACGCTTAGTTTTAGGCTGGATGTAGTGGTAACGTTTTGGGTCGTGCTCGCCAACATTCTTTTTGCAGATGTTTTGCAAGCCGTGAGACTGACGGCACTCAATGCAACGAAGTTTCTTCTATTCATAGGAGGCTGATGTTATTACTAGTTATCGCGGTTTAAAATTATCGATAAGTAAGAGTGCCATTCCCAAATTACGAATTAATTTAGGTGAAGGAAGAAAACTTGGAAAGATTGTATTGTGCATCATTAAACACAAAATCATTAGAGCATGCTACGTCCTCATGCCAGACGCTCCGGCAATAAATAGCTTCTTAGCGATTATCCGTCTCTAACGGAAAATAACGGTTAGGTTGCATTTGCATGGTGCTACTTCTCCTTTTGGCTTGCCACGGCGCTGTTAGATTGTGGGGACCTAGTAGGTAGTGTTAGGGGACAGTATGCTCAGGATTTAGAAATATGCTATTTTTAAGGATATCGCCGATATACACGGCACAATGGTGTGTATAGAAATGTTCACACCCATTAAGGTAAATCACGACTCATGAGCCCATATTGGGAACATTTTGTATCTTGGGGCTGTTAATGAGAGTGATAGCAACGCATACCATCAGACGATATTGGAAGAACTATCCACAAACTGAACAAGCACTTAAAGCATGGTTGCGAGAAGTCGAACAATCAGATTGGGATTCCCCACAAGCCCAAAAAAAGAAATTTGGAAACGCATCAATTCTGAGTGGAAAGCGTGTTGTGTTCAACATCAACGGCAATAAATACAGATTGATAGTGGATATTGAATATAGGCTCAAAATAGTGTTTGTTGTATGGTTTGGCTCTCATTCAGAATATGATTTGATAGATTCTAAAGCAGTTAATTATGTTAAAACCAATAAAAACAGATAGGCAGCACGCAGAATACCTCGAACGGGCCTATGAACTCATGCAAATGGAAGTACGCCCAAATTCCGCAGAATCTGACGAACTGGAAGTTCTAAGCATTCTTATTGAGGCATACGAAAAAACAAGATTTCCTATCGAACCTCCGAATCCCATAGACGCGATATTATTTAGACTTGATCAATTGGGTTTGCCAAAAAGTGAATTGAGTAGATTATTAGGTTCAAGAAGTAGAGCAAGCGAAATCTTGAAAGGGAAACGTAAATTAAGTATTGGTATGATAAGAAAGCTTAATGAAAACTTAGGTATCTCAGCTCAAACACTAATACAGGAATATGAAGTCGTAAACGGGTGAGAATCGAGTAGAGTGAGGTAGCCAGAATTAGCTACCTCAGCCCTCTCACACCACCTTATGATGTAGTCGGTGGCTTTGGTCAATGCCTGAGCAGCGTTGCGTCCTGGTCTAAAGCCGTAGCTATAGCCAGAAAACATTGGCTCCCAGACCCGACTTAGGACTTGGTGAATCGCTTGCTGTATCATCCGATCAACTACTGTCGGTATCCCCAATTGTCGAACACCGCCATCTGATTTGGGTATCTCTACTCCCAG
>JABDMH010000069.1 GCA_013001595.1 Saprospiraceae bacterium
AACAAAGGCTGAAGCCATTATTCTCTAGGGAGAGGGAATTAGGGCCTGGCTACTTTAATTTGGTATATGGTGAAAAAAAGCAGTCAGGTTTTCAGCTAAATGGATTGCGGATTCTTACTAAGTCTTGGATTACCCTTCCTTCATGTTCCATTCTAGCCAGGGTAAATACATCACCATTGTCTCCCACAGCTATAGAATTGACATAAGTAGGACGACCACCATTTTCATAAAATATGGGTCCATGGTCTATATAGTGCCGCGAGGGCAAATGGTAGGTGACTAAATGCAAATTCTCCAATCCCTTGGCTCCTCCTTTAGCGATGGTCGATGCACCTTCCAACCTGCGACCCTCTTCAAAAATGGGGCCACCTGTGAGGTAATAGATGGTTTCGAGATCAGGCCCCAGATCAAACCCTAGATAACCATAGCTGAATTGATCGAACATGCCGCTCTGTTGAGAAAGCGCCGAAGTGAGTCTCTGGATTATCTTGAGATCACCTTGCTTAGGATCAAATCGAAAAAGATATCCTGAATTTCCATGAACACCATATGCTACATTTTCTATGGGATGCCAAAAAATCTTACGCCAATTATAGGCCATAGACCCTGGATCCTCGACACTATATTGGCCAAAATAATCCAATCTCATATGTGCCTCAGTAAATTTGCACAATTGATTCTGGGCAGGATCATAGTAGTGGATGTCCCCTTCAGCAACCGTGAAATAAACTCGTCCACTCTCTGGCTCAACAAAAGGAGATCGACAGAGCACCCGATAATCACTCCCCACCTTCCCTGACTCTCCAGCTCCGGCAATGGGGCCATGGTCATGAATGTCACCACGATCGATATCCAAACTCACAAAATGACCAACAGGCCAGGTGATCGCATAAAGTCGACGACGTTCTACGTCGCAGGCCATGGCAAGAATCCCTTCACCATGTGGTACCAACCCCAGGTCTTGGACCACGCCTGCCTGCAAGTCATACGAGAGAAAATGACCACCAAGATAGAGCCTGACCCCATCTGAGGTGTCCTGCGGCAACCGTTCCATGCCATCGATCTCTTCATAATATCCTACATGTGTACCAAAATATAGCACACCATTTATTTCAAAAAAGGGCACGTGACTTTTGCCTTGAGATATGGCTCCACTTTCAGATTCACCACAGAATATCGAAAGGTCTCCAATCTCTTCAATGGAGTCATCTAATGGATCAAATGAATAGAGCCTCCCACCTATTGTCTTCTGATCAGAGCAAAGCACATAGAAAATTCTACCGTCCTCAACCTTAGAAAGTGCATTATAAGTGTCATGCGCAAGTGGAAACCCCGAATAAAATGTTTCTCCAACCAATCCCATTTGGGCCTCATTTCTTCTTGCCAACATCTAAATAATATTTGAAAAGTAACCCAATATATGTCTTTTGCACTAGCGATGGTCAATCAAATGATTTTGGGGAGGGGCAATTCCTGCGCTCTTTGCCAGATCAACGATATTTTCCATAATGACTGATTCTACGTCGTAGGTCCATGTTCCATGCAGCCCATAAACAATCTGTGCCGAAGCCCCTTCATATCCACCTTCATGAAGAATGGTGGCGGTAGGTATGTAACTCATTACATCGTTGGTATAACCCATGACGAAAGAATCGTATCCAAAAATCTCTTTCAACTGTATCGAGTACCCCACGACCGTTTCACCTCCCAGTGTAAAAATTGCCTGATTTCCCATTTTCCAAACCTGCAATGGGAATGGATAGCTTTCGGGGAAGACAGCTCCTGCATTAGTTTCCTTCAACAGCCGTTTGGCCCATCTCGCATAATAGGCGATTGATGATTCACACTGCTTCTCGAGCGTTGCAATGGATGGGGGGGCGTTTAAATTCAGAGGTATTTCCCGATAACTCGTGCGTAGCTTAGGGTCCAGTTGTTGCATATCTTCTTCAAGCACTCGATCTACTGCCGCCGCAAGTGTCCGTCCATATTGCTTAGCTAGTGGGATCGTCCTTCGAGGCAGAGGATTCTGATCAGCTCCAGCCCCCTGAAAAAACAAAGCCATCGCCCCCGGATGTGCTTCTTCGAGCGCAATCTGTGCAAAGCCAGGATAATCACCAGACCACTGATTGATTCCCAAAACTGTTGGGTGGCATGCATACCCAAAGGCCACGGCCATCATTTTACCATCCATTTTCATCAGTTTGAGCACCGGAACGGCATGATCGTTGGGACCTGATAGTGAAGTCTGTTCCACCAAAGTGGCTTCGGTATTATTACGTCTATTCACCTGAAATCTTGCCACACCGTTGCCACTAAAAATTCGTACGGGCTCCATCTGGGCATGGGCCTCTTGTACTACGTCAATGATTCGCTCTACCAGCTCCTTCGAGTAGCTATTTATTTTCTCAATTTCTGCGTCCGTCAGTGGATAGATGTCAAATAATGCATTACTTAAGACTGGGCCAGTATGGGTGTGGGACGTATTCAAAATGATCTGAGATCTTTCCAATCCCAATTTGTTCTGCAATCCATTCCTGATATCATTAGATATCTGACGGGGTACACCCACTAGATCAGTCGTGATCAACACACCCCTGTGCCCATTGGCGTCTTTGACAACCAATGCCTTTGCCCAGAGCCTGTGCAGTGTCCCCTCAGAAGGGCTCTCTCTGGCACCATATCCCGCCATCCACATCGATTGTGATGGTGTAATATCCAACTTAGCAACCCCTGCCTGCCAATTGGATGCACATGACTCAGCATGTAGCATATCCCAGGAAAATCCAAGAAATAGCAGTGGTATATAAATCAGTGTATATTTCATAATGCAAACTTTTCTAATAAGAACATTTGAGTGAATACCAAAAATGGAGTTATTTCCAAAAGAAACTTACCTCCGAGATGAGACCAACATTTTCGATCTAATGATCAAGCAAATTATTTCCCGGAATGGGCACTCCAATAACCTTGGCCATATCTACCAAATTGCCCATGATCTTAACTTCAGTATCGTAAGCCCAGGTACCGTGCATTCCAGACGCAAACTGAGAAGTAGCTCCTTCGTAGCGCCCTTCCTGCAATATGGTCGCCGTAGGGATGTAAGCCATGACATCATTGGAATAACCTAAGACAAACACATTGTGTCCGAAAATCTTCTTTAGGCCTATGGCATACCCGACCACTGCCTCACCTCCCATAGCAAACAAGGTCTGCTGCCCAATCCTCCACACTTGCAGGGGATAAGTGTATGAATCAGCGAACGTGTGGTTGGCATCCATCTGGCCAAGTATGCGCTTGCCCCACCTCAGGTAGTAGCCTTGTACTTCTTCGCAGAAATGTTCCAATTCTTCACGAGTAGGCGCTGTGTTCAGATCCAACTCAATCTCACGATATGTGGCCTGAAAGTCACTAGATAGTTCTTCCATTCCCTCCTCCATAACTCGCTCCACTGCTGCCGCAATGGTACGCCCATATTGACGAGCCAATGGTATGGTACGACGTGGCAATGGATTTTGATCTCCGCCTGCTCCTTGGAAGAAGAGTGCAACTGCTCCAGGATGAGCCCTTTCGAGTTCAATTTGGGCAAAACCAGGCCAATCACCCGAAAAACGATTGATGTTCAAAACAGTGGGATGACAGGCATAGCCAAAGGCGATGGCCATCAAATCTCCCTCCATATTCTCCACTTTCAAGACTGGCACCGCATGATCCATGGGACCAGACAATTCACTCTGTTGCTCTAAAGTAGCCTCCACATTATTACGCCTATTTACCTGAAATCTAGTCACACCATTACTGGAATAGATTCTAGCAGTCTGCAAATTCTCAAATGCTTTGACTACCATCTGAACAATCTTGTCAGTAAGTTCTTCGGTATAGCGAGTGACCAAAGCCAGATCCTCGGGGGTCACCGTGTAGGTGTGCATTCCCGGCCGCATTAATAAAGGACCACTGTGTGTATGTGAGCTGTTCAAAAGGATTTGTTTACGCTCTAAGCCCAGTCCCTTTTGCAGTTGATCCCGAATTTTATCTGAAACTTCCTTTGAAATGCCGGAGAGGTCGGTGGTCACCAGCACACCCCGATTTCCTGCCTCATCAGAAAGTGCCAATGCCTTGGCCCAAATGTCATGAATCTTACCTTCGGATGGACCCTCACGACTGGCATATCCAGCCAACCACATGGAATATGATGGTGTAATATTAACTGAAGCTACTCCCGCTTGCCAAACACCTTCTGATCCATGTGTCAAGAATGAACTCAACCATGCGCAAATGAAAAAAAGAATTGTCAGTAAATATTTCATCTAATAGCATCTAAAAAAGTAAGTATAATACATCATCCAACCTGTGGTGCCCAATAGGTACAATATGCATTTTCGAATACTGGTCCCTTGAACAATATACAACCTCCACAAGACCGACCTTCCCTAGGTGGAATGTACAAATTACAATTTGCACACTTTTTGTCTGGCATCGAACTCTCCATTTCGTATCCTAAATTATTTCTCTTCGCCATCTCTTCCTCAGACACTTTGGATAGATCGTCGCAGCGTTCTACGTCGAGGGCATCGAGTTCCATCTCTTTTTCCTTCTTTGGCAAACACCCTCCGAAGATGGATCCCAAGCCGAGCCATATCCAGGCGGAAAAAAGACGACCAATAAAATTTCGCCGACTACTAGAACTTCGCTTATCTGGAAGAATATTATACTTTCTTAGATCCATTATTTGGTAACTCCAATTAAATATTGTGCCGATCCGTGGAAAAATAATCCAATAAGAATTCAACAGTCTTTGCTATTTCTTCCTTGTCGTTCTTACCAAGGACCGCAATCCGATCATAGACGGATGAGGCAATGTCATACGCTGATTTCTTTAAACCACTCGACAATCCCTGGCAGCCGATCATCGCATAGGTAGCTGGCACCTGCTGTAGCGACTGTAAAAGCGCAACGACCTCATTCTGGCTGGCCGAACTCCCTACAACGTGCGCAAAATCTTCGATAAATCTACCTTTACCGTCCTGCATTTGGTCAAAAAAAGCCATCGATTTCAGCTGTTCAAAAAAGGCCATTGAAGAACCCACTTCTGAACTCAAGACAGCCAGGCGCATCCAATGATCTTCATAATACTTTTCGAGAATTTTACCCATGACGGTTAGACTTTTGTACTTGGGAAAAGCTCCCAAACTCAGCGCTGTTTGCATGACTACCCTTGTATCTGGGTCCTCTGCCAGGCCAGCTACCTGATCAAAGCACTCCACGCAAGACTCTGCCAGGATTAATCCATGTTCCCGGATCCTTGGATGTTTGTCTGCTAAAGCATTCTTAATCAGCCGTGGAGATAGTGCATCCATCCCTTCCAAGACATACAAAGCATGCAGCCTGGTCCGAGGATCTAAGTGATCATCGAAGAGCCCCTGCACTTGTGGCAGCACCGATGTATTCTGCAACTCGAGAAGAAGTCGTTGTCCATGCAACCTATACCATTGATTCGGATGAGTTAGCCACTCCACGTATTGAGCAGGTGAATTTGTAGCCTGGAGAACATCCAACGGTAATTTGGTGGAAGTACCCTTGGGTACAATCCGGTAGACTCTACCTTGGTCACTGCCACGCATAAAATCCATTTCCTCCTTTAAATCTTCAGGTATCGACAGGGGCGTTTCTATATGTTGTCGATACATATCTACAACGTACAAAGCTCCATCCGGACCAACCGTAAAATGGGCTGGCCGGAACCACGGATCTGAAGAAACTAGGAACTCACTGTGCTGATCTTGTTCTCCACGCTGGGCCACGTAAGACACCTCATCAGAGGACAAAGTGATGACATCACGATGTACTAAATTGCCCATCACTTCTCCTGTAAATACATTTCCCTGGTAAGCTTGTGGAAAGAGGTCTCCACCATAGTGTGTCCCACCAGATGCACCTGTGAAATGACTGTCAATATGCTCGATCCGATCTAGGTTTTCCTCATCGTATCTTTTCTGTCGTCGATTGGATCGCTCAACACGCCAATAGGGTGCCTCAGTCTTCTGGTACATAAGGAGATCATGATCTGAAATGTTGGTAACACCCTTGGTCGAAGGCAAATGTGTATGCCGGTGCAGATATCTCCACGGTACGACCATTTGTTGAATGTGTAGGGTGTTTTGGGTAATGAAGCGATGTCCCCAGTCGTTTAACGCCTGACCAAATTGAGCCGCAGCCGTTTCGGGTTCGAATAAACCCTTATCCAGGCGGAAGCGAAAATCAGCCCCTCGGAGTTTTAAAGGTATAGCACTGCTATCTTCCGAAAATAGGACATCCGCGCTACGGCCTTGATTTGCGGCGTAAATCCAATTATCAACATTAAACCTTAAGTTGGTAATTTGGGCCTCTTGGTTTTCTTGGAAAAAACCTGAGAATAGTACTTCCCTCTCGTCAGCGATAAAATCTCCGTCATTATCCTTCATATAGTAGATGTATGGAGCCGCTGTGACAAGAATACCTCCTTGCCAAGGCTGCACACTGGTTGCATCTTTGATACCATCTGCGAATACGACAGCATCGTCAATTTGGCCATCCCTATTTCGATCGAACAGTACCTTAATACGTCCTTCACCATCTGGTCCCTCCGGTTGAAAGGGATAGTCTGGCATTTCCACCACATAAATATTCCCTTTTTCATCAAAGACCATTTCAACGGGGTCTTGGACCCATGGTTCAGAAGCAAATAGGCTCACTTCAAAATTTTCATCAACTTGTAGACTTTGTAACGATTCCACAGAGCTCAGAGGCTCCACATATTTGGGGCTACCGCATGACCAAAGGACAAGGAAAATGACAAGAAGTACTGGAATCTCAATTGATCTGACCATCTGCATGAATATCTATTTTTCAAGTAAGTACTGGAAGGCATTTATTAATAAAGTTCGAAAGTGGTCATCTGAAAAGTCCTTCGGATAACCAAGGGAAGTATAAAACACCTCACTGCCCTGATCCATTTCACGGACCCAAGCTATCGGCTCTGTATGATCTCCAAAACTTCCCTGCAAGAGGATTAGCGCCTGATTATCTACCATTTCCACCTTATATACATTGCCCTGGCTATGCCATTGAGATGGCAAGTTCTTTAAGATTGGGTGCGCCTCATTCTTAGAGACAACTTTCACAGCTGTACCTGGATCAACGGGTCCATAACCCTGGTTAATACATCCTAAAACATCAGGCACAAAATCCCACCAATCTAAGAAGCCTGGTTCTATAGTATCTCGCAAAGAAAATGCATGATTCGCAGTGCGAATGCCAACCAGGGGTTTGCCTTCATTCAGGTGGTCTCGAATGTACTCAAGCTGATCGGGCTGAAGTGCCAATCTTCGACAGAACACTACTAATACATCTGCTCTCTTGATGACTTCCATATCGGAAAATGCATAAGCAGTGCGGGGACCCTTTCCTAGCAGAACAGAAGTTTCATATCCCCATCGTTTCTGAAGTTGTCTGGCAAATTTCGGAATCGTCCTATGTGCTTCATAGTTGTTTTCATCTTTGCTAATCAGAAAAACAATGTGTGGCGCAGGAGGCAAATCAGCAATAGCATCGCTTGATGCCGCATCTACTTCACCAATTAAAAGGAGCATGATTAGTCCAAGTCCGCACAGGAAAATGGGTTTGGTCAAAGTCTTCATTATCTAATTCTTTTCATATACTTTCTGCAATAATTCCACTGCAGTTTGAACGAGCAAGAGTCCGGCGTTGTCAGTTCCCAAATTGGTCTTTTCTCCGATTTCATAACCACCCTTTCTCTTTTCCCCTGGCATCCCCACATAATAACCTCCCTTTCCATTGCTGTAACCTAGTACAAGAGTCTGTTCGAAGGGTGAATTCTCTCTAATATAATCACCCAGACCCGTCATCGGTTCACCAGGAAGTGTTACAATTGCAACCGGTCCCAGAGAGATAACCTGAGTCTCGGCATCAATGTACTCGAGCGCAGTCGTAGATTTGCCCGGTTCAGTTAGCGGTATCCCAACCACAGCATGATCAATATGTATCGTATCAGCTGACACTCGAGCACTATACTTCTTGGCAAGTTTAATCAGTTCCGTCAATTCTCTAGCCATATCGGTCACGGCAAGATCGCCCCTGCGCCAGGGATTAATGTCACCTGCAGTACCTTGTAAAAACATGCCCTTGCTACCCAGTATTTCAGATAGGGCACGTACGGTCGCTCCCGGCCAATCACCAGAGATGCCGTCCATAAAAGGATAAATGGAAACTGCATGTGCAGCCAGATGAAAGATCGTAGCTACATCAGAGCCTTGCTGATTGCGAAAGGAGAGAACCGTCATCGTGCGATCAATTGGCCCAAAGCGCATCCCGTCACCTAGAATCCGTGGATCCCAATCTGGATGTCGATAATTGAATTTTTCAGGCATATGTGACTCTTCAATGCCTTCGGTGGAAGGGATGGGACGACGATTTTGCACAAATCCTGAAATATCCGCCCTACCCAGCCACATAGTCACAGCTTGCATGGAATCCATTGCCTGTGCCACAGCTGATACACTTTTGTCCATCAAGAGATTCATCCAATCCCTAAAATCCGGATCCTCATATTGAGGCGGCATGTACCGTACAGCCCACCAAGTATCCTTCTCTTGACCACGATGTCCCTCACCATATACCGGTGACCAGGGTGCAGAGTGATTGTGGGTAGCATTGACCATGATGTGGTCAGCTGGAATACCCAGTCGATCATTAATTCGCTTCCTTAATTCTGCAGTCGCAGATTCCCCTGCATCCACCAACTCCCAGTTGATAATGGCGGCACGATTTGTACCATCGTCAATTACTAGGGCTCGAACGTAGATCGAATCATGAATCTCAGTATATGGATTTCCTGTAACCCAGTTTTTGACCTTCAAGGAAGGCGTAATATTTGCACTTGCCATACCAACCCGTATCTGCCCTTGCATGACTTGAGACAGAAAGATCAGTTGAAGAAAAAGCCCTAAATTAACTAGCCTCGGAATTTTGCCAGACGAGCGACTCCATCTTCTAAGATGACAGCTCAACATGCACTGTATTTGCCTTTTTAAATGATATTTGATCGGCAAGGCTTGAGGTTTTTTATTCACCAAAATCATTCGATTGTATGTTGCGAAGGAACATGATCAAGATGCTGATCAATAAATTCATACGATTCGCCGCGTACCTCCGTGGGAAAGTCATGTTCAGCCTCTGGATGGCGCACCTGCAATTGCACATCAGCATTTAGAAACTGATACACTGGTTTGGCCTTGGAAATGCCTTCAACTACGCCTTGCATTGAAAAGTTGGCATCGTTTCTTGGAGCATTGGTAAAACAAGCTCGTGGAGCAATCAACGCTAGGACCTCGTGAAAATTGAATGGGATTAAATCACCATTTAGTTGATACTTTTCTCTGATTCTGGGCATGTACCTATCCTGAGCCCAAGGCCCTAAACGCCCTCCATACCTTTCTATACCTGAGGGCCCGATATCGTAATGCTCAAATTGAGTCCATCCACAGCTCGTCACCACGACCTTAACCCTTTCATCGAAAGCTGCCAGGAACAAAGCATTGTGTCCACCTAGGGAATGACCGATGACTCCAATGCGATCAGGGTCAACGTTGGCATGGCCTGATAAAAAATCTACACATCGCATGTGATAGAATATAGCTGCCATACTCGCAGACTCATAGGCATCTGTAGCAAAATCATGATCTTTCAAATCGCCAAAACTCGGATAGTCTGGGGCAATCACCACATAGCCTCTCTCCGCCAATTCACGTCCATAACCCCTATTCGGTCTACCTTGCCCATCCACAATATCTTTTCCGATGGCTCCGGTAGGGTGCAAAGCTAGCATGGCTGGAAGTTTACCATCGATCCCGATTCTTTTGGGCATATACAAATACGCGGGTATCCACTCTTCCTTGTCAGCAAGAATTCGTAGCGTATACCTTTGATAGTTTGCCTCGTTCATGGTATCCAACACCTTGACTTCTAACCTATTCATGACAGCTCGGTCTGGCAAAGGACCCATGACGGCTTCCATGTTCTTTTTCAGTCTCCAGCGGAGTTGTTCCCACTCGGGCTCGGATCCGATTTGCACCCTACTTGCCTCGCTGGTGACATTGAACTGAATAGGGTCTGGTTTAGAAATCTGGGCTGTAAGCTTAACACCACACAAGAGCACAAGTAGCATAAAGGTTCCTACAATCTGTACTACACGGATGTGAAAAACCTGCCTACAATCAGAAATACTCGGTAACTCCTTCATAAGATACAGTTGAATAATCTTCTCTGGTCATCTCAAATTACTCAAATTAGTATCAAATCAAAAGATCAACCGTGGAACACAGGAGGCAATTGCTTAGCCGTTGATTTTGTAAACATTCAATTCGAGATTCAACGTCAGCTTAGCAATCCCACTCTTTTAATAGTCCATGGTGACTATTACATCCAACTAGAATTCGATGTATCCACAAAGACCGAATGCAATGCGGGCTTACCAATCTGATGACTTGAAGTTTATTTCAATTCTTCGGCATGTGCGTGAATATGTGCTATTGCATCTGCAATGGCCATCATATCTTTCTCCGTCCCCAAAAGTACGTTCTGAGAAAGCCATACGGCTTCATTGCATAATTTATCATTTAAGGGACATTGATTGTTGGCTGCATATCTCTCATAATTCAATTCTTGTGATGTGTAGAATTTCTTGAAATATTTAGACTGGAAGGCATTCTCTAGATATGGCATCTTATTGAGTGGCTTATATCCACTGGACGCAGGAATGCCTTCGGCACGTAACGCCTCGATAAACCTCTCTCGCGGAAGGTCCTCAAACTGGCCTTTATCGTAGCGGAAAGCAAAAAGGTGATAAGCTGCCCTGGTGACATCGTCATATAATCGATAGGGCTGAATGCCTGGAACATCTTCAATTATTGATTTTAACAAAGCCGCACGCTTGTTCCTTCTCTCTGTCTGAATCTCCAATCGTTCTAATTGTACCAATCCTATTGCTGCCTGATATTCGGTAATGCGAAGTTTCGTTCCGATCATCACGGTACCACTTGACACCGCACCGGCAGTAGTTCCAAAGGGATTACCATAGTTGTGATAAGAGTAACAGCGATCCATAAATTCGTCGTCATCACTGACTATGGCCCCGCCTTCACCCATGGGCATATTCTTGGAATTTTGAAAACTGAAGCAACCGGCATGACCGAATGTACCCAGTTTCTTATGATCAATTTCTGCCAGCCAAGCCTGACATGCATCTTCGACAATGATTAAATCATGCTTCTTGGCAATCTGCATGATTCGTTTCATGTCACTGGGCAACCCGAGAATATGGACAACCATGATGGCTCGAGTTCTTGAGGTGATCTTCTCCTCAATCTTTGTCGGATCCATTTGAAAAGTTTCCGGATCCACGTCCACAAAAACGGGGATGGCCCCATTGAATAATATCGAGGAGGCAGAGGCAATAAATGTGTAGGGTGTCACAATGACCTCATCCCCCCAACCTATCTCAAGTTGCGCCAAAGAAGCATTAAGGGCATTCGTGCCATTAACCACAGCAAGACAACGCTTAGCTCCAATGGTAGCTGCCCATTTTTGCTCAAACTCATCAACTACTTTTTTCCTTGACCATACACCACTGCGCATCACTTCCAGTAGACGCTGCTCATCAGTTTCTGGCTTCCAGATTGGCCAGGAGGGCCAATTGTGTTGTATGACAGCAGCACCACCTAAAAGTGCTGGTTTCTTTTTAGCATTCATCAAGTTGCTAGCTTGAACCACCTGTGGTATACCTGCAGCAGTAGCCAAGCCAAGCAGGGCATTTTGTTTGATGAAACCTCGGCGTGAATTCCCTTGTTTTTCCATGATTTTATTTTTGCATTGTTGGGCAACTGGATCTATATAGCTAATAATTTCTGAATATTACCTGATCTCAATTTCTCTCTGACGGCAGCATCCGCCTCTGAAGCAGTTAGTGATTCAATACGCAGTAGACCTGTGCAATAATCTAGTATGGGAGAATGTGTACCAAAACAAAAAGAATCCTCATCTAGAACCCCTAACCAACTTTCCAAAATATCGATTCTTTTTCCGGAAGTATCGATGACGGTATCAGTGCTGCGCACCAGCTCAATTTCCTCATCCGATAATGGCGAGCGTTGGGATACATTTTGAATCAGGAATTTAGCATCTGGCACTTTGGCTATCAGCGACAGGATATCGCTCAATGCAAATTCCTCAACGATATCGAGCCATGAGCTAGGACGACTATCCACAACTCTAAGTGGAATGGCAATGGCCAAGCCTCTTTCGTGCGCCCTTTCTATCAGCTCTTCACATATGGGATCATCTATTTCATATCCATGATATTTCGGATAGATTTTTATTCCCTTCATGCCATACTCCTCATGACATATTTTTACATCGTCCATCCAACCACCGTACAGCGGGTTAATTACTCCCAACGGATAAAATCGATCAGCAGATTGGGTAATAGAATTGATCTCTTTCACAAGTTCGGCATTCGCTGTTTGTGGATTCTTATACAAACAGGCACTCATGTTGCTGATGATCGCTTTATCCACCCCAAATTCATCCATCCGACTCAGAAGCGTTGCACACGTATTGTATGCTCGGTGGCGAAATGGCCAATGGCCAATATGGGCATTTGCGTCAATCAACATGGTTTCCGGATTTTCTCAGAATTCGATTATAATTCCCAAAATAGATCTTATGTCGTTGCTCGTCCGTCAACTGAGCAGCGAGAATATGCCCCACCCCCTGATAAAAACTGTTGTCACACCCAAAAAGCAATCGGTCTTCACCAAGGTAGGCCAATGCAAAGTCGACAATTGCTGCATCATTGTTGCTACCGGATAGGTCCACATATACGTTTGGAGAATGCTTGAGTGCTTTGCAAGCATCCTCCCAGTCCTCTCCTCCGGCCAAATGCGCAAATTGAAACATGGCCTCAGGATACCGAGCAGCCGCTTCTACAAAATCACTGGGGATGGAGACATTTTCCGGCTCTCTTGGATCGTAGGTAATCCTTGATTTGCCAATTCCAACATGCATCAAGATGATCATCTGCAAATCAATAAACTTCTCGATAATTGGATAGAAAAGTGGATCATTGATCTTGACATGATTATACAGCTTAAGTCCTACCATCCCAGCATCCATACAGCGATCAATCTCCCTTATACAAGCTTGTGGAAATTGCGGATTCAAGGTCATTTGCCCAATAAAACGATCTGGATATTTATCGACACAGGCTAGCACCAAATCATTGCAAGCGACAAATTCATCCGGCGATCCAACTCCTCCTGGTTTCATGGGCCGTGAAATGACCATCTTTTCGATGGATAGTCTGTCCGCAAGCGCTATTTGCTGCTTCGGGCTTTCCGGTTTGAAATAGACATGTGCATGTGCATCTATCTTTCGGTAAGTCCTGACTTCCTGCATGATATCTCGAGCAGCTACGCTTGGTCTTTCGGTGGCAATATGGTCAATAGGTCCAGCTCCGACAAATAGTCCTGCTGAAGACAAGGTAGCTTCACGAAAAAAGGTCCTTCTACTCTTCTTCATTTCTTAAGTACTTTGCCATATAATTCAAATAATAAATTTGATGCTGAATGTTAATTCTTATCAGGCCAAAATTACCGCAGCATAATATCAAGTTCTTCGGCCATTTGTTCATACTTAATAGATAATCTTTGCTTCACTTTTGGGTGATCGCTTGCCAAGTTTTTCGATTCAAAAGGATCTTGATCCATATTAAATAGTTCTTCGCCATTGACGAGTTTCCATTTGCCATCCCTAATGGCCATTTGTTGGTTATAGTACCAAAATAAGGGACGAGAAATTTGCTCATTTTCCAAGAGGAAGTTGGTGAGATCTACACCATCAATCTTTGGCGTATTATTTCGATTAAGTCGCATGCCAGTCAGATTGAGCAAAGTTGGCAACACGTCGATGTTACAAACAGGACCTTCTCTGACCTGGCCAGCATCAAGGTAGCCCTTCCATTGTAATAGTGAGGGCACCTTAATTCCACCTTCATAAATGGTACCCTTTTCACCTCTCAGACCACCGTTATCAGCGTGGCCAAAATATCGAATGGAATAACCACCATTGTCTGAAATAAACCATATGATGGTATGCTCCATCATCCCTGACTGTTCTAAATGATCCAACAACCTACCAATATTATCATCCAAACAAGATACCATTGCTGCATATGCCTGGCGATAGGGGTCTTCAATCTCAGCAAACTTTTCTATATATTTTGGAGGCGCTTGCAACGAATTAATAATGCCGTATCCATGATATTCTCCTTCGCTTAAGGATACGGTATGCGCTACTACAGAGTCAGGATCAGTCTTGCCATAATGTGGCGCATTGTATGAGAGGAACGTAAAGAAAGGTTGGTTCACTTTTCGGCAATCATCGATAAATGATAGTGTATGATTAGTAATCAATTCAGTCGAATATCCTCGTTCTCTAGTCTGGACACTGTTGACAAACCAGTCATGCCCCATTTGGCCGTATACGTGGGTAAAGAAATCTATACAGCCGCCCTTTAATCCACTGAATTTATCAAAGCCGTGTTGCTCAGGGCTGTCAGATTTGTTCTTGAAACCCAAGTGCCATTTTCCAAAAATGCCCGTTCTATAGTTATACGCCTTTGCATATTTCGCAAGCGTCATTTCAGCATCATCTAAATAGTTGGTATCCACTGGCATGAGCGCATTAGTTAGACCATGCCTTGACCTTTGCGGATATGCACCAGTCAATACACTGAAACGTGACGGTGTACAAGCAGGTGCAGAAACATAGAATTCAGTAAATCGAATTCCCTGCTCAGCAATACGATCAATTTGGGGTGTCGGTATATCGCCCCCATAACAACTCAAATCACCATACCCTAAATCATCAACGTATATGATTAAAATATTCGGTTCGGCTTTAGCCTGAGCTTTAAGTAGCGGTACAGCGCTATACATTGCTACGAGCAAGCAACAAAAACATTGGATAAAATATTTCATGGGAAATAATGTTGTCATTTTTCATCCATAAATACAGGTTCCAGTTTGCTGTAATTTAATAGTTCTGTCTTTTTCTGATCAAAAGCGGCCACCATTTTTTTTGTAATCTGTGGCTTTTGTTTCGCAAGATCCTCTTCCTCTGAAATATCCTTGGTCAAATGGTAGAGCTGCCAGGGACCTTCTGGATTATCCCGTATGATTTTATACTCACCCCAATGCAGGGCAGCAAAATTTTGGTACTCAAAATACAAAGTGGCATGGGGCGATTTCATGGAGCCATCTAGTAGATTGGGCATCATATTTTTTCCATCAATAAATCTATCCATAGGCATGCCTGCACCAGATAATTTAGCACAAGTGGGAAATAAATCCAAAGACCAAAGTCTAGTATTAATATCCGATCCAGCCTTGATATAACCTGGCCAGCAAGCAATGGCTGGCACTCTAATGCCTCCCTCCCAGAGGGTCACTCCTGCTCCCTTTAATGGTGCATTGGATTGAAGATCTAGATATGGGTAAAATGCTCCATTATCCGAGTAGAAAA
Source organism: Saprospiraceae bacterium (assembly GCA_013001595.1). Lineage (GTDB taxonomy): Bacteria > Bacteroidota > Bacteroidia > Chitinophagales > Saprospiraceae > JABDMH01. The sequence goes on from JABDMH010000069.1 coordinate 15,634, forward strand.
AAATAAACGTATTATCCAATTGACCAAGCACCTCCAGTGAATCCATTAGCCTGCCAATGGCCATATCTATTGCGGTAACCACCGCTCGAAACCTCTTGGCAGGATCTTTTTCGTCCATTTGCAAACCGTAGGCTGCGAATGCTTTTTGTGGCGCCTTCCAGATATTCTCCTCACCAGGAGCAATGTTGCGGTCACCTGGATGATGTGGGGCATCAAATGGTAAATAGACGAACCAAGGTTGAGCCCCTTTGGACTGCGTTCGAATGAATTCAATTGCCCCATCAGCAAATAGATCCGTACTATATTCTCCGTGACGATTTATAGATTCTGTATTATGGTGGAGGTCATGCTTTCCTGCATAGACATGACTAAAGTGATCTGCATTACCAGAAGCGATACCTAGGTATTCATCAAAACCGCGTTCAGTAGGTCTTGATCCGGGAGCGAAGCCAATATTCCATTTCCCAAATGCAGCTGTCGCATATGCTTTCTGCTTTAGCATGGTGGGAATCAGCAATTCGGATTGCCTGAGACCAATCCCGTAATTGCCAGCGATACCACTGAGTTGTTCGACTAGCTGGTGGCGCTGCGGAAGGCGACCAGTAAGTAAGGATGCACGTGATACTGTACATGTGGCACCCGCTGTATAAAACTGAGTCAATCGAGCCCCTCTCCGAACCAGTTTATCTAGATTTGGTGTAAGGATCTTCGAATCTTTATTATAGAATGTAAAATCACCATAGCCAATATTATCAACCGTTATGATTAAAATATTCGGAGGCTGTGCTTCCATACCAGGTTTTTCAGCTACCATTTCAAAAACCTGTTGTGCCTTTACGTCTTGCAAGTGGTGCAAATTGCCCAGAGCCAAACTAAGAATAAGGATAATCCGAAGGAGAGACATAAACGATGTTTCTCCTAAATATAAATAACCGTCAAGTACATCTACGGGTAAAAGACAAAGAACCTCAGAAAAGAGGATGTATCTTGGTGGCATAAACAGCTGCAATTCATGCAAAAGGTGGGTCTATGGTTGGGGCTTTCCGGCTTGGTGATCTTGCTCAACATCCCTGGTCTTGGATCCCTGTCATCAGAAGGGCAGTCAGCACTTGCAGTGGCATGGCTCATGATCATTTGGTGGATTACCGAACCCATTCCCATTTATGCAACTGCATTTGTACCGGTAGTACTTTTTCCCATCCTCGGTATTCTTCCCGCCTCTGATCTGGCCGCTAGCTACGGACACAGTTACGTGCTCATGTTGCTAGGTGGTTTTATGTTAGCCAAGGGAATAGAAAAACAGCACCTGCACAAACGGATCGCATTTAGAGTTCTCTCCTGGCTTGGTACAGACAAACGTCTCATACTTCTAGGCTTCATGATCCCTACGGCATTTCTGTCCATGTGGATAACCAATATGGCGGTGGTACTGATCATACTCCCTGTGGCCATGGCGCTGATTGACCAAGAAAAGGCGCAAAGTCAAAGTGAGGGTCAATTTGGAACTGCCCTCATCCTAGCCATCGCCTATGCAGCCAGTGTTGGTGGGACGGGCACGTTGATCGGCACACCCCCAAATTTAGTATTTACTGGATTGCTGGATCAGTTATTTCCGGCAGCTCCAGAGATATCCTTCTTTGACTGGCTCTCGATCGGCATACCATTGGTGATGATTTGTCTACCCATCATTTGGGTGTATTTATCGATGTTTTTTGGCATCTCTGGAGAGCTGGTTGGGGGGAATCAAATAATAAAGGAACAGTCCAACGAACTAAAAAAAATGTCTACTGGAGAAAAACGTGCCCTCTGGATCTTTGCCCTGACGGCTATCGGTTGGATCTTTCGAAAAGACATCGTCATGGGTGACCTAACCCTGCCTGGATGGTCATCAATTTTGGGTATAGAATCTTACGTCCATGACAGTACTGTAGCTATTGCTGGGGCCTTGGCCTTTTTCTTGACTAAAGACGGCAAGGGGCAGTCTTTACTTAATTGGAACGCAGCAGCGAGTATCCCCTGGGGGGTGGCAATGTTTTTAGGAGGCGGGTTGGCCTTGGGCGCCTCATTTAAACACACCGGATTAGCAAACTGGTTGGCCAGCAATCTGAGTGGATTTGAAGGGCTTCCCCTCATTTTGATGATCTCCCTGTTGGTATTTCTTATGATATTTATCACTGAGGTAAACTCCAATACTGCAACGGCCATTATTTTCTTACCTATTCTGGCATCGATGGCAATGGCCGCTAAAATAAATCCGCTTTTGCTGATGATACCAGCCACCATTGCAAGCTCATTTGCATTTATGCTACCATCTGGCACGGGAACAAATACGGTGGTATTTGCCAGCGAGCGACTCACCGTGCGTGACATGGCAAGGACAGGTTTCTGGTTGAATATTATTTTTAGCCTACTATTACCTTTAATCTTGTATCTAATAGTGATACCTATTTTGGGTATTGAAAATGAAGCTCCGAGTTGGCTTCCCAAGTAACCGCTATTACCATGATGCTGCATATTCCCAGATTTCTCTTCGTGATGATTTTTTTATTGACCGTAAGCCTTCAAGGTCAAGAGTTACATCAAAAGGTTCATTTGGATTTAAGCATGGATATGGAATACCTCATGTATCTGCCTGAAGGTTATGATAAGGATGCCGAAGAAGACTATCCAATGCTCGTATATCTGCACGGTGGGGGTGGCGGTGAAAGCATTGAATATGCACGCCGAGGTGGACCACCATCAATCATTAAAGAGGGCAAGAGATTTCCTTTTATTGTCCTGTGTCCATACAATCCAGAGCCAAAAAAATACTGGAACGACTACGCCCTTATTGCGCTTATCGACAAAATCATCGATACCCATGCAGTAGATACGACAAAGGTCTATTTGGCAGGCATGAGTAGGGGTGCTTATGGAGCTTGGAGACTAGCCATAGATTATCCAGCATATTTCGCCGCCCTGGTCGTCGCTAGTGGTGTCACACCTACTGCCTATGGATATGCATTATGGATAAAAGAATTGCCTATTTGGGTTTTTCATGGCACCGAAGATGATGCCATACCATTTCGAGAATCGGTAGAAATGGTCGAAGCCTTGGAACGAGCGGAGGCAAAAGTCAGATTTACCCCTTTGGAAGGGATGGGACATAGCATCCGACAGGAAGTGTTCGATCGGGTAGAAATATATGAATGGATGCTTACCCACAGCAAAAAGTAATACTCGCGATCTATAAGGTCCTGCCTACTGCTGAGATTTATCCATTCATAAGGACATTGAAATCCGTTGACAAGAAAAGGTTTCCTCCTTCTTAAGATACATATGGTCGAGGATTCAATAATCATTACATTGCGGTTCATTTAAAAAGATCGTAGGTGGCTGCAAGTGATACACCAGTGAGTGCTAAAATCGGCTTGATCCTAGGGCCACTTTTTTTTGCAGTAATCCTTTTCTTTTTTCATCCCCAGGGTCTGAGTAAAGAGGCAAATGCTATCCTAGCTTCCACAGCTTGGATTGCCATTTGGTGGATCACTGAGGCCATACCCATTATGGTCACTGCCCTGCTGCCGATTGTCCTTTTCCCACTTACCGGTGGTCTAAATTTACCTTCCACGACTGCTTCCTTTGGCCACAAGTTTATTTTCCTGTATATGGGTGGTTTCATTATTGCCATAGCTATTGAAAAATGGGGATTGCATCGGCGAATAGCCCTTAATATCATTCGGATTATTGGTTCAAATATCACCAAAATTATACTTGGATTTATGGTGGCCACAGCTTTCATGTCCATGTGGATTTCGAATACTGCCACCTCAGTTATGATGTTACCGATCGGTATGGCCATCATTTCTCAGCTCCGTGACAATCCTGATACCATCGAAGATGAGAACCTGCTGTTTGGCAAAGCGTTGATGCTGGGCATAGCGTATTCTGCTTCTATCGGAGGCATTGCCACCTTGATCGGTACACCACCCAACTTAGTCTTGGCCGGTGTACTACAAGAAACCTATGACATTGAGATCTCCTTTGCGACCTGGTTCAAATTTGGACTGCCAATATCCATTTGCTTACTGTTAATCTGCTGGAAGTACCTCACTTCCTTTGCATTTACATTTAGACAGAAGACCTTTTCTGGTGGTAAGTCGGAAATAGCCAAATTACTTCATAACCTAGGACCCATGCAGTATGAGGAAAAAGTGGTACTGACCGTATTCGTGACCACGGCCCTACTTTGGATTAGTAGATCGCTCTTACAAGGTCTAGTGCCAGCCTTGGATGATACCATCATTGCGATGATGGGAGGCATTATTCTGTTCTTACTCCCGGCCAAGGAATCAGGTAAAAAGCTTATTCATTGGAATGAAGCAGTAAAAATGCCATGGGGCATCATCCTGCTATTCGGTGGTGGCATGGCATTAGCAGAAGGATTTAAAGTATCGGGATTGGCAGTGTGGATAGGCAGTCAGATGACTTTATTGCAAGGTGTATCGCTGTTTCTGCTGGTCGTCATCCTGATTGCAGCCGTAAATTTCTTAACAGAGATTACATCAAACTTAGCTACCACCGCAATGCTACTTCCGATATTGGCCCCGATGGCATTCTCCATTGATGTGCATCCCTTTATTTTGATGGTGTCGGCTACAGTAGCTGCTTCCTGCGCTTTCATGTTGCCAGTGGCCACTCCACCGAATGCAGTAGTTTTTGGTTCCGGTTATTTACGCATACCCGACATGGTCCGCACCGGCATCTGGATGAATGTTATGTCCATACTATTGCTTTCGCTGATCGTTTATTTTATACTACCAGCGTTGTGGGGTTTTGTTCCGGATGTATTTCCTGATGGCCTAAAACAATTACCAATAGGAGGACTTAATCCGGCAAACTAAATGCCACCAAACTCCCTCCATGTACAGGCTTTTTCTTGGCTCCACCAGCAGAAATGACCACATATTGTTTTCCATCAACCGCGTAGGTACTTGGTGTAGCGTTGCCATCAAAAGGCAGTTCGTCCTCCCATAGTAATTTGCCTGATTCCATATCAAAAGCACGGAATTTAGCATCGGCGGTCGCACCTATAAAGAGAACACCCCCTGCGGTAACGATCGGCCCTCCATAATTTTCAGTGCCCGTGATCGGAATGCCTCTCTCAGTCAATTCTTCGAATTCACCCAAAGGCACTTTCCACTTGATGGTCCCTGTATTTAAATCTACTGCATTGAGGGTTCCCCAAGGCGGCTTAATGGCTGGATAACCCTCCTCATCAAACCATCTTTGGAATCCTCTAAATACATATGCAGGAGCGTCATCTGCAGCATCCCGATCCCGGTAGGCAGTTTTTATCCCAAAAAGATAATCAACGATGGCACTGACCTTTGGCTCCGACAGATGATCAAACGAAGGCATACGACCTCCACCTGTGCTTATTAATTGAGTCACCTGCAGTCTTGTTAGTCGCTCAGTCAGCTCACTTAGATCGGGAAACCCGCCAGCTACATTGCCCTTTCGATCAATTCCATGACAGGCAGCACATTCTATACGGTAACTCCGCTCACCAATGGGTAAGGGCGAACCATCCTCTTTTTTGGTGGGCATGAGCTGGTAAAACCATGGCAGCTCATTGATATTTACATAGAGGATGCCGTCGGGATCTGCAGCTGAGCCTCCCCACTCCATTCCCCCATCGTATCCAGGAAACTGGATGATTTGCTCCAAGCTGGGTGGTGGGTAGGCCCCATAATTACCAGATTGAGCAAGTACTTCTTTGGTGAGTAGTTCCGCACGTGGAGAAATATTTGAGATGTCATCTTCCGTATATCTCTGGCGCATCAGTGGAGGTGGTTTAGTGGGAAACGGCTGAGTGGGCCAGACCTCAATACCCTCGATGCGTGACGGTTCGACAGGCCTTTCTTCAATCGGCCATAGCGGTTCACCCGTGACCCGGTCAAAGACAAACAACAGCCCCATCTTGGTACCTTGGGCAACGATATCCTTCTCTTCTCCTTTGTGATTGACTGTTAGTAAAGTGGGAGGAGTACATAAATCTAAATCCCAAAGATCGTGATGGACCAACTGATGATGCCACATCCGCTCTCCTGTCAGAGCATCTAGGGCCACAATACTATTGGCAAAGAGGTTCTGGCCGTACCTGCGAGCTCCATAAAAATCAGGACCAGCAGTCTCGGTAGAGATGTAAACGATGCCCCGAGCTTCGTCAAGGGCGATTCCTGACCAGTCGGATGCACCACCTGTGTGCCGCAGATAATCGGCTGGCCAAGTTTCCGATCCAAATTCTCCCGGTCTGGGTAAAGAGTGAAAAATCCATCGGCGCTTTCCAGTACGGAGATCAAATGCACGAACTGCTCCTGGGACATTTTCAGCAACATTGGTGCCGATGATGAACATGTCTTCAAATAGCTGGCCGGGCGTATTGATGTACACCGATGGTGTATCGGGTACATCCAATTGTAGTCCTAAGTGAAGGAATCCTCCATGACCAAACTCCTCCACTAATTTTCCATTGCTGGCATCGATGGTATAGATGTATGGACCCTTCATGGTCATAATGCGCGCCTGGCTAGTGTCCCTCCAATACATTAGTCCCCGCTGGTCTCGATCGGCTAACCCATCGTGCACATCATCAGGATCGAAACTCCAGATGGGAGTGCCGCTAGCCGCATCTAAAGCTACGACCCTGCTATAGGGTGTGGCAGAGTACAAGACACCATCTACAATGAGATTATTGGTTTGGTACATGGCACTATCTCCACTTACATACGTCCAAGCCTTCTCCAGACGATGAACATTCTGCACATTAATCTGATCAAGATTTGAGTATTGATTACTGGTAGGGTGGCCTAAATAATGAGACCAATTGTGATCGGCTCCTTCATAATTCTTCTGCTCACATGATAGCATGCAAAGAGCCGCCAGAAAAAGTGATGTGTTCAGCAGGCTACGCTGCAAAATTCGTTCTATCATTGGCTAATAAAAAAGTGAATGGCATATGAATCCTCAGCACCTAAAATTAACAAGTAAATCGACTTATCCATAAGAAGGGACTTAGCATCTCCATATGGCAGGTATAAAACTTCTCCTATGTCTGCTAGATCAGCTATGAATTTGGCTCTACTTCGAATCATGCCCAATAAGCGGACGAAGAATAGAAGTCCAGCAATTCTGTGTATTTTAGCTTAATAAGCAGGGTATATGCACAGGGTGTTTTTATTTGCAGTACTTCTTGGTAGCCTTTTGATCCAATGCAAACAGAAGGAAACTAGCGATCAACAAGTTGATCAGGTCTCGGAATTGGGTGAATTGCAGCATCATTTCAATTTGAATGCAGGAACAGCAAGCTATTTCAATAAGGGATTGCTCCTGCTACATAATTTTGAATATGACGATGCATTGGCTGAATTTCAAAAAGGCATTGCAGTGGATTCTACAGAGATTATGCTACACTGGGGTGAGGCGATGGCTTATTACAAAGCACTGTGGGGACTACAAAACACTGATCAGGGACAGAAAATTCTCTTGCGTTTTGGTGCAGAGCGTCAGGAAAGACTGGCTTCTATCGATGATCCATTGGAGAAGGATCTATGGGAAGGGCTGGAAATTATCTATGATGATGGACCTTTTGAAGAGCAGAACCAGAAATTTTCCAAACATATGGAAGGTTTACATCTCAAGTATAAGGGTCATCAGGAGATATCGGCATTCTATGTATTGTCATTGATTTGGGCTACCGAAGAATATGGTGATGGAAGCCCTGATTTGCATAGGGCTGCCTCAATTGCAGATGAAATACTTGCGATAAATCCTCATCATCCTGGCGCGCTACACTATAAGATCCATGCCTTAGATGGACCCTTATCAGCAGCAGGTGCGCACCAAGCTGCAGATGCTTATGCTAAAGTTGCTCCTGATGCAGCACATGCACTGCACATGCCTTCACATATTTATTTGGCATTGGGAGAATGGTCAGAAGTCGTGAGTTCGAATATTGCATCATATGAAGCGAGCGTAAAGCGGATGGAAAAGTTGGGTTTGAAGGATGGTGCTCGAGGATATCACTCCTTTGCCTGGCTCCATTATGGATTGCTGCAACAAGGAAGGTATAAGGAAGCTGAGCAACTTCTCAAAGACATGCTCACCCATGTGCCCAAGGATCCGACCAAAGGTGCTCGAGTCTACTTGCTGGGTATGCAGAATCGCCAATTGGTAGAGGCTGGTAGCTTCAGTGAAGAGGTACAACTTGACCTTGATGTTAAAGTCGAGGACTTGGGTCTGGAGGCAGAAAGTATGAAAAGCTATCTCATCGCTCAATTGGCGATGGAAGATCAAGATATGGACGCCATTGAGCATCAGATTGATTGGCTGAATCAACGGAAATCTGTGGCAGAAACTATTGTTCGGGGAGGGAGTGTATCAATGTGTAGTGGAGGTGCCACGCGATATGCACCAACTGAGAATATTTTGAAAAGTACCGAAGTTGTTATTGCGCAAATGCAAGCTATGATCGCCAGGTTGAATGATGACGATAAGCTTTATGAACAACATCTATTATCAGCAACGAATATCGAGTCAGAAACCGATTATCCTACCGGTCCGGTACGAATTGCACTTCCTTCCTTCGAAGCTTATGGAGATTGGCTATTGAATCAAGAAAGATATGAAGAAGCACTGCATCAATTTGATCAGGCGCTTGAGCGCATGCCTCAAAGGACAAAATCTTTGATGGGAAAACTGGCAGCGCTAAAGGAACTAGGTAAACAAAAAGAAGCCAACGAAATAACGCAGAGATTACGCTCGATATGGCACCAGGCTGATCCCGAGGTTTTGAAGTTAGTAGCACAGATCTGACTCCATAATAGATCAACCGGTCACTAGGGAATATACTCCAAATCTCAAAAGAGATTATCTGGCTCCTACTCCCAAATCCCTACTGGATCCTTCAATTCAAACTCCCTTGTTTCCTTAATGTACCTTAAAATTCTTGTTTGTAGTAGGTGTCTTTTTCCACTATAAATAGCAAGCAATATCATTACAAAGCTTTGTCAATAATTGCTATCTTGACAACATACTTACTGCCAAACCATTTGTTCCTTGTTCGATAGCCTGAGGTTAGCCAAAACGATCGGTCCCCAAAGAGGCATCTTTAGATGCTGGCTGGCCATATGCATAGCCCTTTTGGCGCCTCAATTTGTTTTCGCCCAGCTCTATCCAATCACAGCTTCGATTGGACCAACCCAAAGTGCACTCACACCATACATTCACGAGTGGGTTCACCCGGGATCCATGCTGGGCCCTTTTCAGGTCACCCTAATCTTCAACGATCTAAACAATGCACCCATCAATGCCTCTGTGCGGATATCCATCGAGGGCGGTGGTGCATCGATACGCTCCAATCCCAACACACCCACCATTGTCAACCTGATGCCGGGAGCACTACTGACCCTGGACCAGCAGACCCTGGCCAACCTACTGGCTCCAGCCAGGTTGAGCAACGCCCAGCAAAGGGGCTTAGGCAATGCCCTTCCTGAAGGTATATACACCATCTGCATTGAAGCCTATGATCTGGCACGTCGGGTACCCATTTCTAACTTAGCCTGCAATGTGTTTCGGCTACAACACTTCGATGTTCCTGAGTGGCGTATGCTACAGCCCATCAGGGAGCTACCTAGTGATGCCTTTACCATCGGTCGCACAGCAATAGACCTATCCTCTGCCCTCACTTTTAGTTGGACTGCCCGCCATCCTCCACTGATGATGGCCGAATATGCACTGCAGATCTATGCAATGCCCAAAGATCACAACCTCAGCTATGAGCAAGTGCTGCGATCCGAGCTGCCCCACTTTTCGACCACCACCTTCGCCACTCAATATGTATATACAGCCATGGATCCACCCCTGGATACCAACCGCACCTACCTGGCTCAGCTCAGTGTCCGAGATCCGATGGGGCAGTACAATTTTGTAAACAACGGAGTGGGGCCGATTGCCACCTTCCAAATCATGGCCGGTAGCGACGATGACGACAGCGAGCCAGTCCCTGACCCCTGCCTAGATCCAGCAAACCGACCACAACTCAGCCTAGATACCTTCACAGCCGACTCTGCTTATCTGAGTTGGCGGCTTACTCCCAGTGTTTTGGTAGATAGCTTAGATCTTGATGTACAGGCTGGATCAGAATGGATGCTCGGCACTAGTCTTTCCATCCAGGAGCTGTCCTTTGCATTGGCTACACCTGGCGAAGGCGACCATCGATTTCGGCTGGGCATGTACTGTGTGCTGTCAGACACTTTCGTTTATAGCAATACAGTCTCCACCGCCCCATTTCCTGAGATGGCTCCCGATGGTTGCGACACCACCTTAGACATTCAAGTGGAGAATAGAACACCCCTGGGCGTACCATTGCAGATTGGCGATTCGGTGATCGTCGGTGATTTTCTCATGGTCATTGACATAATGCACGGAAGTGGCATAGGCGAAGGCTATGTGGTCACTCCACTATTCAATATGTTTCGTCCGCGACTGGCCGTAGAGTTTAGCGAGCTCCAGGTAAATGAGGAGTACCGCATGCTGGATGGTGTGGTCAATACTGTTTATGACGACGCCGATGGAAGTATGCTCCATTTCGGAGACCTTTCCGCCATTTTTGCCAGCCAGAATCGCTTTGACGATCTGATCTACGACAAGCATACCATCCCAGGCAAAATTATTGGCATCGACATCTCACCGGATGGCAATACCATCCTGACCATTGTAGATGAGCTGGGGAACGTCTCTACCACCGCTTATCCCATCAATACCTCTGCCGCTCCGGACTATGCCGAGATATTGGAGCGCGAGGGCTACCTGCTTCAAGGCGATGCATTTGTCAAGAGTAGATACCCAACCCCCACTTCCTGGACCGATTCTTCAGGTACTGAGTTTGGTCGAGTGGGTGATGCGGTATACCACGCCAGTGATCGACTCGATCAGGAGTTGACCACCAAAATGGGTGAGCTGGGTACGGTCACCTTCAGCGCCCATGAAGACGCTCACGGCGGCTTCGATGCTCCTTTTGGGGCGGAAAATCCCGGCGATTATCCCACCATCGGTGGCAACTATCCAATGTCGTGGAAGGCCCTCCGGGTAGGCACCAGCGAGCCGGTCTACGCAGATGTGGACGGTAGCCAAGCCGACACCATCTTTTTTGAAACAGTCTCCGGCTTTGCCCTAAACTACAGCGAAGCCAGCAAGATCAGTCTGGAGGTTCCCTGCCGTGGAGAAGGCAGCCAGGAAGCGGTGTATGCCATTGGTCAGCGCATCTCTGGAAAAGACACGGTCAGGGGTAACCTGGGCGGTCTCAAAGTGGCCGGCTATCCATTGCGGTTGATGACACTCAATGTCATTCCCCTCAACGGTTCACAGCTACCAGTAGATGCCGATAAACTGGTGAGGGATCTCAATCATATCTACAATCCGGCAATTGTAAGTTGGCAGGTAAAGATCCTTGACACTATCCAGATTGATGATTTATCAGTGCCCTTAGTCGCCGGCAAAGGAGCCACCAATCAATACAATGCAGAGCTGCGTCGTATTGGCCTCGTACTTAAGGATCAAGGGCTGCTCGCCAAAGGCACCAAAAAGTCGCCGATCCTCACCATCGTCGTGGTACCAGAGCTGGCTGGGGAATATGACGGCTATATGCCCATGCGCAGGAACCTCGGTTTTGTCGGAGCCAACAAGGTCTATGCCCCTGACGCTGATGGAGTGCACGGTTTCTCTCGAGTGGTGGCCCATGAATTGGGTCATGGGGCGTTTGGGCTACAGCACAGTTGGGAGCTCTACCCAAACTTGGTCGAGCGCACCAGTGACAATTTGATGGATTATGGCAGCGGCATCCACCTCACCAAACCCCAATGGGATCAGATACATAATCCCCTGCCGGTACTGGGATTTCTGGAGACGACGGAGGGTGCTGGGGGGCAGGGAATTGTCGCCACAGCTTTCGAATATGGTAGCTATGTAGATTTTAAGTATGAAGGCGATGCACAGTCTTTTACTTCATTGAGTCCCACGGGACGACTGATAGCATTGCCAGCAACTGCCATTGCTAGCTACTTTCCTTCAGTCGGAGGAGATTGGCCTCAGGGTTGCCTAGGTGGCTTCTATTATCAAGAGCAACAATTTCTAGGTTGGTGGAATCGATCAAATCGAACTTTTCTCGGCTATGCTCAGAAGAACCAAGAATTGAAAATGGGTGAGCTATTTTCTGACTTTGGGGCTCCGCATGGACAGGAAGTCTATGTCGGACTAGTGGAGAATTGTGCTGAAACGGTCTGGTCATCAATGGCCACTACCACTACCGATGAACTCATTCTTTCAGTCCTTGATTTTGATAAAACCAACCTAATTGATGAGGAAATTGTATTGAGCAAGGACTGTTTGGGTGAGAATTGTGAAGGACTGGAAACAAGGTATCCAGACCATCCATATTGGCAGGGACAAGATCCACTATCTCGAGCCATACAAGCCAATCCTTGCCTATTTGCTACGCTCAAAAAGCACAAGTGGATCGACTATCCTGAATCAGAATGGATCAAAGAGCTCAAGAACATGGTTGCCCTAACTGTTGGCGTGCCTTTGGCTATGCCTCTTGCAGCAGCAACAGCAGAAACACTGCTCTACGAAGCTATTAAGCGGAAGAGTGTTGATGTCATGGTAGGCTTCACCATTGATGCCACTCTTCAGGCCGCCATAGCTTATCATTTTCCAGTCGACGACAAAGACATCTCTTGGCCAGAGGCAGTTCAGCAGATCAATTGGCTGAGTTCCGGCGCTTCTGGTTTGGAGGCCCTCATTGAACTTAAAAACAAATGGCTGCAAATATTTGGAACCGCCACTATTAGCTGTATCAACGACGGATTTATTCTGAGAGATGACCATACCTTCAGTACCCAAGATTGCGCAAAGGGTTTTCTATCTGCAGTTTTGATAGACCTATCCTTAAAAGGTGGCACCTACCTCAAATCGAAGTTGACATCCATTTCACCATCCGTCTTCTATCAGCGGCTGCAAAACATATTGGGGGGAGTAGATCCAAATGTCCATGCCGCTGGTATTCCAATTAACAGGAGCACCATCTATAAAATATGTAAGGGGCTCTATCCCGATGGCGTCCCAGCCGAAATACTTAGCAAACATCTAGACATCGATGAGGATGTAGCTGAGCGACTGACCACGGCAGTTAAAAATGATGCGGACTATGGTGATTGGATTGCTGATGGATCTTTCGACCGCATCTTCGAAACCGGCAATTTTGACAAAACCACCAGACAACAATTCCTACTTGATGGTATCAACAACAAACCATTTGTAGAGGAAGTGGTGGGTGATGAAAGATTGGTTAAGGTGTGGGCAAGAGCAATCGACTTTCCCAATGTTAGGAAGGACATAGCCTTCCTAAATTCATTCTCCAAAATAATTAACGATGCCACATTTACCGGACCGCCAATATATATTGAGAAAAGATTTAAAGAATGGATACAAAAATCTCATTTGAAATGTCGAACATGCGTTAATGGTAGTGAACCATTTATCGACGATGTTCTAAACAACCTATACGATTTCAAACCTTTTCTTTCAAAATCAGGTGCAATTGAAGTAGTAAATGACATTGGTAAATCTACCCGAGGAGCAGAAGGAGCAAATTGGGTAATGATGTTCACCAGAAATAGACAAATTAGTCCTAATGCATTTGAAGAAATAATTACAGATGGAAGGAAATTTACAGCTGATATCGTTGAAGATTTATCAAATGGTCTGCGAAAGTATTTTGAATGTAAAAGCTGGGACCTTAGTATGAAAACCTTGTTTACTTCTGGAAACACAAATTTTGGATCTCAGTTTACAAACTATTTGCACAACCCCAACATCCAATCTCTAAATCAATTTGGGTATTATTTCAACCCTTCTAAATGGACTCCAAACGCCTTAGATTTGAATGCAGCGTTGAAAGCCAGCTCTGGGCTACTAAAGTCAGATATAACAACTTGGGCTAAATACAGAAACTTATTTGGACCTGAAGTCGATAATATAGTTAGAGGAGATAAAGACGGACTTGTGCAGGTCATCACAAACAATTATTCAAAAATCATAAATCCTTTATGACTTAAAATGAAGTATAAAGAAACAAATATAAGAGGTGCCTTAAAATTAGATGGCTATTTACTGTCGATCCGAGAAGATGACAAGCTACTATTTCTTTCTAAAGATAATTTCGAAATTGTTAAACAATATAATCTAGAAGGATTCCCTTTTGCAGTACACCTCCATAACGGGAAGATAGTATTGAGCGATCTGAATACAAGACATCTAGAAATACTTCCTATCGGTATGAAAGCAATTGAGCACTCAGGGTATTGCTATCCAATTAGCGAAAATGTTCAATACTGCCCAAAGGACAAGAACTACCTAATCCAGGATCATGAAAATAATAAACTGATAAAATTCAAGAGAAACTTTAAACTTGAAAACAGGGTCTTTAGAACTACTCTACTTGAATGCTCATTACACGAATCATCAGGTAGTTTCATAAGGTCTACTAATCTTCTTACTCGTGAAGAAAATTGGCGAATTGAGCTAGAGGGTAAGGTAGTAAGACTTGACTATTTTGGCAACAATATACTATTAGAATGCTATGATAAATCTGGTTTCACAATAGTTTTAAACATCGAGAACGGACAAGAATGCTGGAGGCGGGAAATGTCGTATGTTGCAATAGATAGAAATTCAAAGACAGTGCTATTTGGAGGAAATTCGATTACTGAAATAGTGGTAAGCTCTGGCGAAATCAAAACGGAGCTAATAGTAAAGCCAAATATCAGTTCAGGATGTGTGCCCCACTTTACAGATGATGACGGAATCTATTATCTATCAAATGATCATTCTTTTGGCAAAGTGAATAGAAATAGCGGTAAAATCAAATGGGAATTTGACCTTATAGATAGCAAAGGAGCCAAGAGAAAGCTATCAGATTGGTTTTTGCTAGGTAATGGTAACTTAGTCTTACAGTCTATGCCAAATCACCCCAATGGTGATTTAACCTGCATATTTAATCCCAATGAAAACCTAAATTTTTCAAAAGTAAAAAGCGGAGAGAGAATCTCATAAAATCTCAGATAGATTAATCGATATGGTAAATTCTGAATCAAGGAACTAAAAGTAGACAATCTGAACTCTCTATAGTTTTATTGAAGAACATTTAATCACCACCCCTCCTTTCAGCGCTTTGACCACCATCTACCAAACATCCCACGCTACCAGCCTCCTACACCACCGCCGCCGCCACCACCGCCGGAGAATCCGCCGCCACCGCTTCCACTGCCGCTGTCGGATGGCTTGGTAGCAGCCGTAGATACGCTTTCTGAAAAATCGCGCCCGAAGTGGCTGGAGAAATAGATCATGTTGGTGCTGTTGTTCCAATTGGGTCGATATTGGGATTGTTCCAATACGCTTTTAAATTTCGTAGTCCAGGTGTGCTCCACACCCAATGCAAAGGCATAGGGTAGGACTTCTTCGAAATGATCGGGTGTCATTTCGGGTGGATTAAGCAGCCTGAGTCGATCTTTCTCCGCAAGCTCAAGGTACATCTGGTAGCCCTTGATCCTGGACCTTAAGTCCAACTTCTCCGGTGTTGGTTTTTTGATGAGATATCCGAAGAGAATAAGCCCTCCGATCGAAAAGGGAATAAATGCAATTAGGGCGGTGAGGTTTAATCCCTCCGCATAAT
>JABDMH010000098.1 GCA_013001595.1 Saprospiraceae bacterium
AGGTGGAGAGACTCTTGACCGTGATCATCTATGCTGGCAGATGGGGCTGTACAAGCATTTTCAAAATCAGGGACCGAAACCAAAACCTTACATCACGACCGCCGTCACCAAGGGTAAATGGAAATTGACGGGAGATGGCAAAGATGCTTTGGAGCTTTTTGATCTAGAAAATGACCATCGTGAATTAAATAACCTGTTGACTGAGCAGCCAGAGAAACGTATGGAGATGCAGACATTATTGGATGCATTTGTGGATGCACCCCGGGTACCGGTGGCGGAGGGACCACAATGAGGAAGTTGAGGTGCTATAGCCATCCCTCCTTCATGATCATCGATACATCTGTCCTAATTTTTGCAGACATTCGTAAATGACCTTCAAATAGTAAATCATGGAATTTAAGTTGGCACAACAGATTTTGGGAATTATGTTCCTCATAATTTTGAGTTCCATTGGCTCAATTGCTCAAGAGCCTCTCAATGAACATGACGGTTGGAAATTTCAAAGTCAGAGAGATGCGCTTGCACCCGTTCATGCCATCAACATCCAAGATGACGGTAGCTATAGCCTGACGTTGAAGGGTGATGGACGGGCCCATGCCAATGGTTGTTGGGTAAAGTCCTTTCCTCTTGGCCAGGCAAAATATGTCAGATTTACTGTGGAAGCCCACTTTTCAGGTATCGATCAGGCAACCCGTTCAGTGTTGTCCAGTATTGTTTGGCGTAATGACGAGGGCCGAAAGATCAGCCCCACAGAATATCCAGCATTGGTTGATCTCGATAAATTAGGAAGGTTGCAAATGCGACAGGTTTATATGGTGCCGAAAGAGGCAACCAGGGCTGAGGTATCATTGATCTATCGGTGGGATGCAGATGGAGAAGTCAACTTTGCAGCAGTAAGCCTAGTACCCGTCTCGAGCATGCCTGAACGCACCGTGCAGTTGGCCGCCGTACATCACCAACCGAGAAATTCCACTACGGAAAAAAATCTAAAGGCATTTGGTGATTTGGCGGCTAAAGCTGGAAGCATGGGGGCAGATATTGTTTGCTTGCCTGAGGGCATCACATTAGTGGGCACCGGTCAGACTTACATTGACGTGGCGGAGTCATTGCCTGGACCCTCAAGTAAGCATTTGGGGCAGATAGCACGAAAACACCAGATGTATATTGTGGCAGGAATCCTTGAAAGGGAAGGAGAGGTGGTCTACAATACAGCCATCCTATTGGATCGGGCAGGCGAGCTGGCTGGGAAATATCGCAAAGTAGCGCTGCCCCGCGAAGAAATTGAAGGAGGCGTAACACCGGGTCAGGAGTTTCCCGTCTTTGACACGGATTTTGGGAAGATTGGCGTGATGATTTGCTGGGATGTGTTTTTTCCTGAACCCGCACGGCAGTTGGCATTGCAAGGAGCGGAAGTCATATTTATGCCCATCTGGGGTGGTAATATTAACTTGGCAAAGGCTAGGGCCATCGAAAATCAAGTCTATTTGGTATCCTCCACTTATAGTATGAAGACCGGTATCTTCGACCTAGAAGGTCAACTTATGGCCGAAGGCACCGAAGAGCATCCAATTTCCATGGTGGAAGTGGATCTCGAAAGGCAAAAGCTTTGGCCATGGTTGGGTGAATTTAAAAATCGCATTCGTAGGGAAATGCCGCCGAAAACTTCCTTGGTTCATTAGCCATTTGCTTGTTGGCTATTGGCTTGTTGGCTCTTAGCTCTTGGCAGGTTGGTTATTTTAACGCTCATGGTTGTTGTTGGTGGAAGGTGATTCTGATTGACCTGAATATTCAAAGAGTACTTTTTAGGTGGTGAACAGTTGGTAAATGGTCTTTTTTGATACTGTTTATTTGCCTTTGTAGCACATGTAAATCATCTAAATATACTTCTGCCCACTCTATCTTGAAAAAATGGAGATCGCAATAAAGAATTAGCTGGGTTTCGAATTCAAAAGCAGATCCGATGGCAATTTCCAAAAACGTTTGTACTCAAGATCGCTATTTCTACTACAGCCCTTTGCTATGTTCGATGGTATTTAAACATCACCTATTTGCATCTGACTAATTAGCCCGAATTTTTCGCTATCAGGTAGCCTACGTGAGATTTCATAGGTTTACTTCACAATTGTCATTCCCATTGCCAGATTGTAATTTCCTAAAGGTTTCGCGTCGGACTAATTTAATAATTGTTCGATTATGGCGTTATTCAGGCATGAACAAACCGCCAACCGCCAATAGCCAACCACCAACCACCGACAGCTAACAGCTAACCACTAGCAACCAATCGCCAAGAGCCAATAGCCAATCAACCAGACAATTATCGTAATCTTGGATTACATTTACGTTCAGCAGATATCTTTATAATATGAGTGAAATAAACTACAAATCCACAACTTTTATCTTAATGCTCCTGCTGGCATCTATGGCATCTACGGCGCAGGTCCATTACCCGGATGCCAGTTTAAGGTTGTTTCCCGTTTGGTCACGTGTGGCCGATGTATACGGCGAGCTGGGAAGTATAGAGAGTGCTGAATTTTCTCCTGATGGTCGACACATTGTCAGCGGCAGTAAGTTTGATAACTCCATCATTATGTGGCGTACATCCGACGGTGCTGAGGTGTGGCGAAAGTATGCAGAGCAGGAAGTTGAGCGGGTAGGATGGTCATCAGATAGTCGCTATGTAGCTTCTTGTAGCGAAGATTATCTCGTTCAAGTCTGGGACAGTAAGTCTGGAAATCTGGTGAAGGATCTGAAGCACGATCAAGGTATTGACGGATTGTCTTGGTCAAATACCGGGCTCCTCCTAGTGACAGGTGAAGAAGCTAGAGAGGTAGATGTCTCGGGGGCGAAGTCGAAAAAAGCCAAGGTGCGAATTTTTGAGTTTCCCGAAGGAGAACAAATTGATGAAATTGAAGTTGAGGGCACCGTCAATGAAATTATGTTTTCGAAGGATGATAAATATTTCCTTGCTGCTGGACACAACTTTGTAAAAGTATTTTCCACCAATGGATTTAAACTAGTACAAGAATTGGTACCAGATGAGTTTTTCAAATTTACTACTGCAGACTTTACTCCAGACGCAAAACATATCGCGGCATCTGGATTTGGCGGGCTTATCTATGTTTGGGATTGGCAGGAAGGAAAACTAATTAAGAGATTTAATTACCGGGGCCGTAAGGTAGAGTCCTTGTGTTGGCACCCTAATGGAGATTATTTGGTAACCTCTGGACATGGTCCCTACATTAATATTTTTAGAAAATCTGAAATTCTACAAGCACCAAAAGAGGTACAAGCAGCTGCTCAAGTCTTTGCCAATGATGGTGCAGAATATATTGATTTTAATCAAGATGGAGGTTACTTGGTTTCTGCACATCAGGATGGAATCATTCGCTTGTGGGTTTGGAAGGGAGAAGACCATATGCTCAATGAACAGCGACACCGTTGGGTTTCTGAGCAACAGAAAGAAGCCAATAAGGTGAGATGACCTATTGTTGCTGGTCTCCCAGGTCCCTGGCTGTGGACCAGGAAAAATTCAACCACATTCGTGGTTGAGGTTGGGACGGGTTGCTAAACACAGCATTTCATACTGTGTTATTCATATTCAATCCCTATCAGGATTGCTTCAATAGAAGACCTGGATAGCGAAGTGAATCAATGCCAAAGACCTGAGACCACATTTGTCCTGGCATTCGAGGTTACTTACCCACGATCCTAAATCTCGAAGTGATTGAATAACATAGCCAACGGATAAAACCCTGTGCAACAGATCGAACGGAACTATCCTGGGAACAACCTGCACCCCAAGATCCTGACAAGGGTCTAATAAATGGTCTTGGTGAATACCTGTGATCAGGTTAAGTATTGACAGTAGAATTGATGTCCTTACACCATTCATCCTACCAGAAGTTGTTTACGGATCCTCTTTTAATAGCATTTTTGGTTGTCAGTACTTGATACTGAGCATTCATACTGAATCTTTATCGGGGATATTTGCCTGCAACCCTAAAAGCCGTAGGATTAAGTATCACTTACCATGGTTAAAACCCAGGGCTATAAACTAAGACAGGTAACCTTGGAAAACCTGCCGCACCAAGATTCTGAGGGGTCTAATAAACGATATTGGTTACACAGTTGTGATCAGAGTAAGAATTGACTTATCCTGACATGAGGATTGATGTCCTTGAACCATTGAAACTACTTGAAATAGAATTGCTGATCCTCCCTTAAAAGCGTGTTGGTTGTCAGCAGACAATTTCACCATATTGTAACATTTTATCCTGTAATATTCTTGTTCAATCCTCTCGGGATTACATCAGTTCCTCGAATCCCGAAGGGATTGAATATCAATAACCTCGAGTAAAACCCGGGCAAACACCATAAACTACATTCACTCTAATTTAGCGCATACTCAAGACCCTCAAGGGGTCTAATAAATTGGGTTTAGCTCCTTGGATTGGCAAGGACCTAATTTGGCCTAGGAGACTCTTACCTTAAATCCTTAGAATCCTATTGCCAGGTCGCTACTATACAGCTATCGATCTCCACTGTTCCCTTGTCAGCGAGAAACAACTCTTACTCATATCCTCTGCGAAATTGTGTGTCATTGGATATTGGCATTGGGCAATGGACCTGTTCTTTACTTTGCGCCTTCCGATCACTACTAATTGGCTGTATTTTCAGACATTAGACCAATAATGATCGATCGGGATAGTGTTCTTAGGCAGTTGCAAAAGGTGGGTGTAGACCTCGGTGCCTCCGTGACCTTCAGTCCTTTGACTGGCGGAGTATCTTCAGATATTTGGTTAATAGAATCAGGAGCTGGTAAATACGTGGTGAAACAAGCATTACCCAAACTTAAGGTTAAGGATCATTGGGCGGCAGATGTAAAAAGGAATCTAGCAGAACAAGCTTATATCAATTTCGTACGCACTTTCAACCCAAGGGCAGTTCCCAAAATTTTGCTCAGTGACGATTCCGTACCATACTTTATTATGGAGTTTCTTGGACCACCCCTGCAAAATTGGAAAGAAAAGCTACTACAGGGAGATGGTGACTCAAAGAAGGTGGTGCAAGCAGCTACACTGCTGGCAGAAATCCATAATCAGAGCAGGGGGCATCAATCATTGGCCACACGATTTGATCATTTGGATGGTTTTTATGCACTTCGCTTAGAACCATACTTAGTGACTGCTGGGAAGAGAAGTCCTCAGCTAGCCCCGTACTTTTCTGCGGAGGTACAGCGGCTTATGACAGATCGATCCGTACTCGTACATGGTGATTATAGTCCTAAGAATCTGCTGGTGAGCGACTCAGGCATGGTGTTGCTTGATCATGAGGTGGCGTGTTGGGCTGATCCTTCATTCGATATTTCTTTTTTGGTAAACCACTTATTTCTAAAACTTCTTTACCATCACAGAAGTCATCATGCGCCTCAATTTAAACTCCTTCCGGAATTAGCCTGGCACAATTATTTCGCTGCAGTGGAAGCACCGGATACGGATTTATTACAGCGTAAAAGTGCGAAACTACTGCTGATGCTCATGCTGGCCAGAGTCGATGGGAAATCACCGGTAGAATACCTAATAGTTGAGAAAAGAAATTGGTTAAGAAATTTTGTTTCCAAATATTTGCCTCTTTCCGAGGCTGAAGAGTTTGAATTTATTTCCCAGGCATTTATTAGTGAACTAGACAATCAATGAGAATAAGCTCGATTTCTGCGTACACAGTTTTTGACTCCAGGGGTAATCCGACCGTGGAATGTCAAGTTTTTTTGGAGGATGGATCGATAGGTAGGGGACTCGTTCCATCAGGTGCTAGTACAGGTCATCTAGAGGCACTGGAGTTGAGAGACGGTGATCCCAATCGATTTGGTGGTAAGTCTGTTGAGCAAGCCATAGCCAATATTAAACAGTTCATCAGTCCAGCATTGATTGGACAAGATGTCTTTATGCAGGAGGATATTGATGGTCTGATGATCGACCTGGATGGTACCGCCAATAAATCAAAATTGGGCGCCAATGCGATCTTGGCAGTTTCTCTGGCATGTGTGGATGCAGCCGCAAGGTCTAATGCAGAATCTTTGTATAGGTACCTTCATTCAGGCCACAAGCCATTAATTCCCATGCCTGAAATTCAGATCATTGGTGGTGGTGCGCATAGTGCCGGTCGAATCGATGTACAGGACTTCATGGTGATCTGCCATGGTGCCAAAACATTAATGGATGCCTATCAAATGACATCAGACGTGTACAGAGTGACTGGTGATATACTCAAGCGAAGGGGTAAGTTAGCGGGTGTGGCAGATGAGGGTGGATATTGGCCTGTGTTTGATTCCAATGAAGCGGTTTTTGAGGTTTTGATTGAGGCTATTGAAAAAGCCGGGTATGTTCCAGGCAAGGATATTTCTTTGTCTTTGGATATTGCCGCAGCTGAATTCTTTGATGGCAAGAATTATCACCTTGCCTTAGATCATAAGGAGCTTGCTCCTGCAGCTTTTTATGACCTCATTGCAGGTTGGATAAATAAATATCCCATTTGTTCCATCGAAGATCCTTTCGCGGAATCAGATATTGAACATTGGCAGAAACTAACTGCAGAATTCGGTGATCGTTTGCAGATAATCGGTGACGACTTATTTGTTACCAATGCGGATCGATTGACACAAGGGATTAACGGCAATTGGGCAAATAGTGTGCTGATCAAACTAAATCAGATCGGAACTGTCACAGAAACGATTGCTTGTATTGATAGAGCCCATGAAGCAGGATGGCGGGCGGTGGTGTCTGCAAGATCTGGAGAGACCGAAGATGCATTCATCGCGCACCTGGCTGTTGCTACTCGTGCCGGTCAACTCAAGGTGGGTTCTTTTACGAGATCAGAACGAATGGCAAAGTGGAATGAACTATTGAGAATTCAAGAAGATCTTGCTGGAAACGTGCCTTTTGCCGGCTTTAAGGTACACTGATTGAATTGCCTGTGCTGACTTTGCATTATATTGGTTGAAAATACTTGATGAAGCGTAGGAGATTCGTAGAGACAATTGGTATGAGTTCGGGATTATTCTTTCTCGATGCGATTCCCATTCCAAAATATGATGAGGGTGACTTAAGAGCGGATTTAGTGATCACCGGTGGTGGTCTGGGTGGAACTGCTACCGCTATTGCTGCTTTGAGAAATGGCTTAAGGGTGATATTGACGGAAGAGACGGATTGGCTAGGTGGGCAAATAAGCCAACAAGGTGTACCTCCGGATGAGCATGCTTGGATAGAGACTCATGGAGCACCTGCATCATATCGCGAATATCGAAATGGGATCCGCGCATACTATAAGAATCATTACCCCTTGACATCCTCTGCTCGTAGCAATGCATTCTTAAACCCAGGTAATGGAGCCGTATCTCGCATTTGTTGCGAACCAAGAGTCGCACATACCGTGCTCATGCAGACCTTGGCTCCATATCTGAGTACCGGTCAACTGAAATTATTGCTTGAACACAAATTGGCTTCGGCAGAGGTTGATGGTGATCGAGTAGAATTTATACAAGTCATTGATTTGGGTTCAGGGGATCACCGGAATTTGGAAGGCACCCAATTTGTTGATGCTACTGAGTTGGGCGATCTATTGCCATTGACAGGTACGGAGTATGTCACGGGGTCAGAATCCAAGCAGCAAACCAAAGAATTGCATGCCGCTGAAAAGGCAGATCCCGAAAATCATCAGGCGTTCACGATGTGTTTTGCTATGGATTATGTACCACATGCCGATTTGACCATCGACCGCCCAGAGAATTATTCTTATTGGAGCAACCTCGTACCCGATCTCACCCCACCTTGGGCGGATACTTTGATCGATCTCAACTATTCGAATCCTAAGACACTAGGACCCAAAGAACTTGGCTTTCATCCAGAAGGCATCCCGACAGGTGATATGCTAAATCTTTGGAATTATAGACGGATTATTCATCGCGATAACTTTCTGCCTGGAACTTATGATGGAGATATAACGATTGTTAACTGGCCACAAAACGACTACTTTCTCGGTAATTTAACTGAAGGTGAGGTGGCATTTAATAAACATGTTGAGCAATCCAAGCAATTAAATCTTTCCCTGTTTTATTGGTTGCAGACGGAAGCCCCCAGACCCGATGGTGGTGCTGGCTGGCCTGGTCTGAGATTGCGTGGAGATGTAATGGGTACCACGGATGGCATGGCCAAATATCCTTACGTAAGAGAGTCCAGAAGGATTGAGGCACTGTTCACTATTAAAGAAGAACATGTGGGGAAGGAAAACCGCAAGATGGTTAGTGGTGAAGATAAAGCGGCGGTTTTTGATGATAGTGTAGGCATTGGCTATTATCACATTGATCTCCATCCCAGCTCGGGAGGTAACAATTATATTGATTTTGCATCGCTCCCTTTTCAAATTCCCCTGGGTGCATTGATCCCGCGGCGGATGAAGAATGTTTTACCTGCCAATAAAAATATTGGTACTACACACATCACCAATGGATGCTACAGACTGCATCCGGTTGAGTGGAGTATAGGAGAGGCAGTAGGAGTCCTTGCTGCCAAGTGCATAGATTGGAAGGTGCAACCGGCAGAGATCTATCATTCGCCAGATAAGCTTAAGGACCTGCAATCCGCACTGAGCAGGCAAGGAATTGAATTAGAATGGCCATAAAGATGTATGAAATGCAACAGCGAAGAAAGTTTTTGAAAAAGACTGGAATGGCCTTAGCAGCAATGTGCTGGGCCCCAACCATTATTCCAGCATCGGCTATGGGGCGTGATGGCTATGTGGCGCCATCGGATCGAATAAATCTTGCCTTTATAGGTGCGGGAAATCAGGCAGAAAATGACGTTAAAGGCTTTTTGAGAGATGAACGGGTGCAGGTCACTACGATCTGTGATGTGAATAAACAAAGCACCGGCTATTGGAATGGTAAAGTCGGTGGTAGGGCATATATATCCAATCTAGTGAATGAACATTATTCAAAAGATCGGAAGAAGCCACACTCAGGTGTTGTCCAATTTGAGGATTTTCGGGAAGTACTCCAGATCACTGACATCGATGCTGTTGAAATTGTTACTCCAGATCATTGGCATGCCATTCCGGTGATGATGGCTGCAGCGGCGAAGAAAGATATCTATTGTCAAAAACCCCTCTCATTAACCATTCAGGAAGGAAGAGATATGGCCAAAGCGGTTGAGAAATCTAAGGTGATTTTTCAAACAGGCAGTCAACAACGATCCAATCAACATTTTCGCCATGCGTGTGAATTGGTAAGAAATGGTAGAATTGGTAAGTTGGAGAAAGTAGTCTGTGGACTACCCGGTGGAACTCCCGATTTTGGGAAAACTGGACACTTGACAGAGGTGATACCAGTGCCCAAGGATTTTAATTATGATTTATGGTTGGGTCCAGCAGCCAAAGCACCTTATTGTCCGGCTCGGACCCATGTTAATTTCCGTTGGATTTTGGATTACTCGGGAGGTATGGTCACCGATTGGGGAGGTCATCACCCAGACATTGCCCAATGGGGCATGGATACCGAACGAACGGGACCAATCAAGGTGATAAAGGCCAGGGGAACTTGGGCGGACCACCCTGTCTGGAATACCGCTACTTCCTTTTATTTTGAATGTCTCTATGCAAATGGCATCACCTTGGTGATCACTGATGATGCAAAACACGGGGTTACCTTTGAGGGTTCAGAAGGTAGCATATGGGCAAATAGAAGGGACTCAAATTCCGATCCAGCATCATTAATAGCTTCAGAAATTTCAGAAAACGAAATTCGCCTTTATCGTAGTGATGACCATTATCGAAATTTCATTGATTGCATCATTTCTCGCGAAGCACCCATTGCTCCGGTAGAAGTGGCACATCGATCGATTACCTTAGCGCACCTCGGAAATATAGCTATGCAGCTCAATAAAGATCTTGACTGGGATCCTGTGCGTGAGGAGTTCATTAATAATTCTAAAGCCAACGCCATGCTAAAGCGACCCATGCGTGCTCCATGGGATCAGGTGTATAGTGAATTAGCTGACTGATAAAATAAACGAATTGATTGACTTTAGGGAGAGAACAACATCAATTGCATACCACATATTAGTGGTTCAGGATTGGGATACCTTTATGCCCTTGATTTTATCTCGGCTCTGCCCAATGCGGTACCTTATATCGTTAATTCGCGAGACGAAAATCCAGTGCCGCTATATTGTCAAACGTCCGATTTATAAGTTCATGATGGAAAAGTCCAGGTACCTACCGGTCCTGACCTGGGTGTAGATGTTGATCCAGATTTTAACAGTAAGCATAAACCCATGAGGCTTTGATCTCGACACTAATTCACCGATCGAATGAGTAGGCACTAAAGGAGTGCGGACCGAAATGAGTTGAAACCTTACTGGATAAGGAAATATAAATTACTTGAATATTCGATTATGCAAAAAACTATTTGTCTGCTATTTGCTGCAATCTGTCACCAACTATTGGTCGTTGCACAAGAGGTGCACATCTACAATGAAGAAGCACCGGAAATGCAGTTGGTCTGGATGCGGTTGGCCGATTTTACACCCAAACTTAGGGCTGTGGAATCTGCAGAGCTGTCTCCGGATGGAAGACTAGCGGTGAGTGGTTCAAAATTTGGTTATAAAGTAATGCTGTGGAATGTAGCTGATGGACGTTTACTTTGGGAGCGAGAACACGATTCAGAAGTAGAGTGCGTAACGTTCTCTCCAGATAGCAAACTCGTTGCAAGTGGTGGCGAAGACGTCTACGTGCGAATATGGGATGCTGCCACAGGAGATGAATTAAAAAAGTGGGAGCATCCCAGTGGCTTGGATGGTATTGCCCGGTCCCATAATGGAAAGATAATCGCTAGTGGCTCAGAAGATGGGCATGCATTTTTTTGGGATGGCGAAACTTATGCGTTGATCGGAAAAATCAAAGTAGGTTCTGCCATCAATTCACTGGCTTTCACCATGGACGATCATCGAATCGTTGTAGGGGGAAATAATCAAACCAAGAATGCAGACGGTAGCACGAATTATACCGGGTTCGTGAAGTTGCTAGATGTAGAAAAGATGGAGGAACTAAGATCCTTTGGGATGCACAAAGCTTCGATTGAGTCCGTAAGATTTTCTGCTGATGAAACAATGATTGGATGTGCCGGATTCGATAAGAAAGCTAAACTCTTGATGTTACATCGGGTATAGAAATCATTGTTTTTGATGAACCGATTCGCATAGAAGCTGTAGATTTTACGCCAGATGGATAATATTTTTTGACGGGAGGACATGCCAAATCGGTTACATTTTATAGATTGAAAGATCTTAAGAAAGTCTTCGAGCTTCCCTGTCCCAGGGTCGACTATATTGATGTGTCAAAGGACGGGCGACTACTACTGACGGGACATGAAGACAGTGGACTGGTGGCTTTGCACATGTTTCTATCAAATTTACAACCGAAGATGGGCACGAATCATCGCATTGCAGACGAGCAATTGGATAATCGTGATCTTAACAAAAACTGAAAAGCGGGCTATCCATAACCTTGAAGGTCGCCTGCAAAAGCAACTTCATGATCATTTTATTAACCGATATTTAGGACAAACATGCTAAGAAGAAATTTTATTCAGGCATCCATCATCGGCACCGGAGCTGCAGCGATGGGATGCATCGATCGCAGGAAGAAGGAAGACCTTGCATCGAATCCTGATCTTGATAAAGTTTTAGCTGAACCTGTACTTAAAAGATCTTATTTTCCTGATGAAGTAATCATTCAATCAATCGAGTTGTTGCGATACCAGGAAAACTTCATATGTCGAGTTCGCTCGACAGATGGCGCTGAAGGAATTGCAGTAAGCAACAATATGCAGTTTAGATATCTGTATCCGATATTTTTGGGCAGACTTCAACCCTTTTTTATCGGCAAGGATGCACGTGACTTGGAGCAACTTCTTGAGGAGGTGTATGTGTACAAGAGCAACTATAAACTGCAAAGTTTAGCGCTATGGGTACCCCTGGCCACATTGGAATTTGCCATGCTAGATTTGTTGGGAAAAATTGCTTCAAAACCGATGGGTGCTCTGATTGGTGACATTCATCATAAAAGGATCGCCGTATATCAAGCTAATAATTTTCGGGGCAAAACGGCGGAAGAGTCTATCGAAGGCATAAAACGGCAGGTTGCAGAAACTAAGGCGCAGGCGCTCAAATTCAAGATTGGTGGTCGGATGAGTAAAAATCAAGATTATCCACCAGGTCGTTCTGAAGCACTGATACCACTTGTTCGCAAAACCTTTGGCGATGACATGACCATTTATACAGATTCCAATGGATCGTATGACGCAGCAGAGGCCATTCGCATTGGTCGATTGATTGAGGAGTATAAATTAGATTTTTATGAAGAGCCAGTTCCCTTCGATTGGTATGAAGAAACTAAAGAAGTAACCGATGCACTATTGGTTCCGATTGCCGGTGGTGAGCAGGAACCCAGCATGCGCAATTTTCGATGGTTAATAGGGAATGATGCTCTTGATATTGTACAGCCAGATATTTTTTACTTCGGTGGTATGATTAGAGCCATGCGGGTGGCCAGGATGGCTGCATCCAAAGGGAAAACTTGTGTACCTCATATTTCAGGTTCGGGACTTGGATACCTATATATGATGCATTTCGTATCTGCCGTAGAAAATGCCGGCCCCTACCATGAATTTAAGGGGTTTAACATGGATATACCATTGCATTGTGAGACCTCTTCCTTATCTAGTGACGAAGGAGTGGTTACCGTGCCCACTGGTGCTGGTTTAGGTGTGACAATAGATCCTGGATTTATTAAAAAACATTCAATCGTCAATCTCTAGCTGTGCAACGTTAATATTATGACACAAACAAATGATAAGAAATGTCAGAACACGTAACACATATTGCAGTAGCAGAAGACAGTGCTCGGGTGGCATTTTATGACCCGGATTTTAGCCCAATTTTTAGGCAATGCATTGAGCGGTTTCCCAATGCAGTGAGATGGGGGAGCACATCCCGATCTGGAGATACATTTATTCTTCCCATGATTGAAAAGTGGAGAGATGAATGGCAGGATACTGCCGAACAACAGGAGAAATTGGCTTACATCATTGGCTGGGCAGGTCACCTCGCGGGTGATCGAACCTTTAAGCCTGTTTTTCGCATTACCGATCTGGCATATTATGTCAGGGGCTATCCTGGACCATCACATGCATCCGTTTATCACGATGCCATAATGATGCATGAGGTATTCGATGATGGAAATCGAGCACCTTTTCACCCTAATATTTTAAATCCGATGTTAAAGGGGCACCCTGCTGCAGATGTGGTGCCTGTCAACAAAATTGAAAATGCATTTGCCATGTCTTTTGGTAATGACATGGCCCAATTCAAAAAATTTCTTACTGGCGATAGGAATAAAGAACAGAGTTTTTTAGAGAATACGGATGCAGAAATGCAGAAATTCTATGTCGAAATGGACCGCTACACAGAAGCTTATTGTAATCCGGACTTGGCCATGCTTCGCAAATATATTTTGAATCCCAACTTTTATGATCGATCCGATCAGATAATACAAATTGCAGAGCAAATGAAAATGGGTGTAATGCCCGATATATCGTTACAGGATGCAATTGAAGCCAGTAAGGAACAGAGCTTGTATGCGCAAGCTCTAGCTTTGGGTCACCAGTTTTATATGGCGGCCAGTGATTTCTTCCATAAGAAAATATCTAAGGAAGAAGCGATGAAAAAATCGCGCACCTTTCAGGCCCATAAACAGCAATTGAGTTATTACATTGAGCAAGCTGAAAAAGAAAATACTAAGCAGCAGTAAACCTATACCATGATAGATCGAAGAATATTTCTTAGAAATACTGGCTTAATGGGTGTGGGAATTTTATCAGTTGGCCAAATTGAAACTATGGCTGCCAAAATTTTGAGGACAGCAAACGATCAGGGCATAATCAGAAGGAGCTTAGCTACCACATTCGTGCTTGAAGATGTTTTGAGGTTGGTGCATTTGCAAGATTTTTCCAATGATTTTGTAGAATCACTACAAATTAACAGGCAGTTGTTTCATCGAGGTGCTGCTTTCAAGCTTTCTGATGGTAAGTGGAGCGATTTAATCGAACAAACCGGGCTGACCTGGGGCAACAAGGATAGCAGGGATGATGGCCAAACTTTGCTTGCCTTATTAGGTGGTGCTTCTATGTATGCTCCCATTGATCTACATATTCCAGTTGCATCCAGTGAGATTGAGGACCTAGTTCCACCACTTAGCGATGAGCATATTTATCACGATGTATGGATTATGAAAGAAATACAGAATGCCGATCCCTCAAGCTCAACCATTTCCTTGTCAGAACAATTGGATACGGATCCTGCAGATGTAGCCGAGCTATTTCATCTGATTCGCCAACGCAATTTGATCCGAATGCATACCATCCGTCCTGAATTTTCAGATGTTGAAACATGGCTATCACAAGTGCTCAGCCTGCAACATCTTTTGGAAGAAGAGAACGAACGATATGCACGAGTATATTGCAATCCTATTAGTGCTGGGATTGACAAAGAGATGATCACCTTTTATGATCGGGAGGATCCCATCATCCAGCTAGCTAGGGGAATGCAAATGAGTGTCACAGAATTACAATACGATCTTAGCAATGCCATAGAACAGGCAGGCGCTCAATCCATCTACGCACAGGTACTTGGCCACTGCATGCAGCGATTGGAACATTGGTACACCTATTTGCAAGGAACACTTTCTAAGGATTCACTGGTAAAGAAGCTCTCGGCCTGAGACACCTGATTTCTAAGCATTATGGAGGTTACCCGATAGTTAGATAAAATCTTGGAGATGGATTGTCATGATTTTTGGTCCAAAATCTCGCCAATCCGAGGGTTGATCCTTAATTAACCCCGAGTTTTACCCGGGGCAAAAAATATTAGACCCCAAATGGGGTCTTTTGAGGTCATTACCCGGAAAGAAACCAGGGCTTGTCCAAAATAAATCCGATATGACCCGGATAGGTCAAATATGAAGTGTGCCAGGCATGCCTAGTACCTTAATAGTATGACTGACTACTTTACCTAGACCGACTACCAGATCAGATGAAAAGCCTGAACCACATTATTGCGGTGAGCAGGCACTACGAGTAATCTTTTTGCAGCAATATATTCTAGATCGGCGGTATGCATTGTCCCTCTGCTGTCGTGTAGGGTATGTAGGAATTCGTCGGGAGAGAAGTAGAAAATCCGTCCACCGTAGTCGGTAATTAGATAGCCTCCATCAGCCAATGCTTCAATACCATCACCTCTACCAAGACCCTTACTCAAGAGGGTGGGTTTGCGGTCGCCTCGAGAAACGGAGAGTAGCTGATGAGAATTTGAAGTGGCCACCAACAATCTGTCCTTTTCAGCCCATACACCATTTGGTCTACCTTGCTCCAAATCTCTCCAATACAGCTTCGCTTCACCATTCTTGATGCGATACA
Source organism: Saprospiraceae bacterium (assembly GCA_013001595.1). Taxonomy (GTDB): domain Bacteria; phylum Bacteroidota; class Bacteroidia; order Chitinophagales; family Saprospiraceae; genus JABDMH01. The sequence goes on from JABDMH010000098.1 coordinate 15,524, forward strand.
TCTTATGTCCATCGGCATCATTACTAAAAACATATCCATCTGGAGATACTGCAAGGTCATTTAGCGCTACGACATCAGGAGCTTTTATTCTGGCAATGACTTTAGCTTGGATTACATCGATCTTTACGATCTGATTGATGTCATTGACCCACAAGGTATCTTCTTGTAAGTCCATTCCTTTTGGATCATTTAATCCCGTAAGCCAAAGCATTTTTTCAATAGTTCCATCATCCTTAATGGTAGAAATGTAGCCATCATCAGGATTTCCATTTCCCATATTGCCAATATAAATTCGGTTGCGCTTTTTATCATACACTGCACATTCTGGAAAAGAAAAACCATCCAACTGCCAAGCCTTTTCTAATCGAGGGATAGATTCTTTTGCATGGGCATCGTAAATGACTACCTCTTTTCCCTGAATGTTAAGTCTTGCTCTATGCAATCCCCCTTTTCCATCAATTCTACTTATTAGTTTCTGACCCATTTCTGAGGATGGATCATAGAGTATCGGTGCATTGTCATCGTCTCGTTGCAATGGTACGAAAGACACCTGATCGAGCTTCTTATCTTTCACCACTGCTCTGATCAATAGTCCATTTGGACTTGATCGGATTTTCCACCAATCAAATACGGCATTGCCTGCACAGTAGAATATCGGTCGGTCCTTCCACATTTCTATGGTCTGTAATTTATGTGCGCCGTGACCAAGCACTATATCAGCTCCTGCCTCTATGGCTGCTCGGCCTATGATCCGTTGATACGCATGCGGTTCTAGTGCACTTGATACGCCCCAGTGATATGAAGCAACCACAATGTCAACTTTTTCTTTCAATGCTGAAATATTTGTTACCATCGAAGCCAGCGATGCCTCATCCGGCGTCGCTAATACTACCGGAGGTTGAGCTGGCTTATCCAGATTTGGTGGTGCTTGGTACGAAGTGTGTACTTTAATCTCAGCTATGCCCGGTTGATTCTTGGTGGCAACATGATTGAATGGAAATACGGTGGCTGCATATTGTACAAATCCGATTTTCGTGCCTTTTTCCTCGATGATGACCGGTTCAATGGCACTAGAGATGTTCTTACCACCTCCTGTATGCTTTATACCGGCTTTGTCCAACACTTTCAAGCTGCGCATAAGTGCTGAGTATGGATAGGTCACATTATTGGCGACACCTACGGCATCAAATCCAGCCTCGACAAGCCCTTCCACCATAGCGGGGTCGGAATGTGTCCATGTGGATTTGTGGGGTATATCAATGACGTCCGAAGAAGTGCCAGCGAAGGGTCCCTCCAGATTGCAGAATAGCACGTCCCCTTGATGTAGGGTAGGCATGATGTGTATAAAACCAGAACTGGGATCTTTCCGATTTTGGATATTCATATCTGCCATTAGGATTACACTCACCGTGTTTTCTTCATTCGAGGGTCTTGTCCATTCCCAATTTTGTTGACCCTGGGAGGAAAACCCTGATATAAGCAGTATAATTAGAAGCAAAATGCCCTTGGAATAAATATTTATACTTGCCATTGTTGATTGATACTATTTCTTTTGAATTATAATTATTTGGTCCCTACATGCGAAAGGATTGCCAGGATACATGTTGCCATCGATCATCGATTTTGGCATAGACAGATGTATAATGCAATTTTAGATTGTTTTGCTTGCCTTCCTTGTTTGTTCGATGATAGACACATTTTGCATTAATGATTCCTGTGGTTCCATAAACTCTAACCATTGGATCTTCAATGGTAATGGCATTATAATATCTTTTGCCAGATGAGATGGCCTCTATGAATTCTGATTTGCCATCCACAGATCCATTCGAATGCACATAATAGAGATCATCGTGAATCAATTTATCTAATGCGGTCAGGTCTTTTGCGACCATGGCAGCAAAGCGAGATTTTTCCGCTGCCAGCACTTCGTCTTTAGTGGTTAATGTGCCTGCCTCGTTGTGATGGTCATCAATGGGTGCCTGAGCGGCTAATAGGAATATAGCGTTGATAATAAATAAGATCATAGTCGTTTTTTTGAGTAACATTCCAAGCATATTTTTAAATTATTAAATTTGACGAAAAAGAATTTACGTGCCCACGATTTCCCTCCAATTTGATTTCCGATAGTACTTATCCAAAGTGATGAGGGGTAGCTTAGTTTTTCATAAATTTTTGGCTGAATACAGATTTACCTGCGCACCACAACACCCTAGGACCAGGACTCGCTGCATCGACCTACTTTTTAGAAATCGAGATTGGCCGTAATGCGCCGATTTTCTTCACCGATCTTTGCTGTGTATAGCCTTAATCTCTCTCTTGCCACCTTTAGATCTTCATGGTCTAGATTTAGATTTAATAAGTCTATATACCATGGTAATTTCTGCGCACTGTGCACATAAGCTTCAACGATTTCTCTCGCAATAGGTAAGGTGCTTGTTTTGCTATTGTCATGTACATCTCTATGGTCTGCACCAAGGAGCTTATCATATTCTTCACGCAACAATCTTGCGAAGACCTCTTTGCTGAAGGTGTCGCCTTGCTGGAGGCCTGTTTCCTCATCATTGACAGTCAGCTTTGCCCCTTTATGTACCCACTCCCATAATATACTCACCCTGATCTCTCCAGTGGCCATATCTTCCATTAGATAGAGCACATCCTCATTGCCAAAGAAATCGGCAGGTTTAAGGGCGGCAGCTTGAAATCCTTGCAAGAAGGCATTTCCATATTGTAGAGCTACGCTCAGCAGATTTCGTGCACCGCGAATGGATCGTTCTGCTGGTTCCAATTCCATCATGGCAATTTGGTCGTCTTCGCCATACTCGGGAGCTGGAAAAGTTCTACCCAGTTGATTTTTTTCTTTACCGACCTCCCAAACTGGCCTCACAATGTGTACCATTTTCCAATGAGCTACCCATTTTCCGCTGGCACCTGCTTCATATTCTCGTTGTGCACCGGCTACAGCTTTTTTCATGCTGGCTTCTACTCCTGCAGGAGAGCCAACGGGAATGTTGGGCTCCATACCACCCTGCCACAATGCTTGGTTTCCGTGCTGGTCTGGGATGTTAACAATTTGCCGCACTCTATGCTCATAGTTCCGCATGTATCCATATGTCATACCGATGTCCTCGATGTTGGGATTGATAAAATCGGGATCTCCCGCCAAAGCATCAGAGACACTATTGATGTAATCCCAACGTCCAGTATTATAACCTACAAAGTGTTTACCCAAAGCTGCCCTAATCTCCATCAATTGATAAGTGGCTTCCAGCTGTTCTACCAGCACATAGGCTTTAATGGTTCCGATTTCCAATCCCAGATATTGTTCCAGAGCGGACAGTAACTCGTTCCAGCATGCAGCTTCTTCAGCCGTTTGGATTTTAGGAAGGTAGAGGACGATGGATCGACCGTCCGCTTGCAGGTTTTGGTAGTTACCCACCACATAGAGCACCATGTCAACAATCGAAGCTGCCAACGGTTCTCCATCCGAAGTCTTCAAATGGCGGTCATCCAGGTGTAAACCTCTTGCTCTGCAAATGATGGTTGTAAAATCCAATTGCTGCTTCCAATCGTAGATGATGTCGCGTCCAAAGAAACCTTGCGCCCACTTATTCATTTCAACAGATACTTGTTCTGCGACAGATAGGAATATATCTTCCTTGGCAATTGCTGTCTTCAAGCTATGTTGATGAGCTAAAGACATGGTACTCACCTGGCCCAGTGCATCTTCACAGTCAAACATCCAACCGTCGGCACCGGATAATAGTGCATAGGCCACATTTCTCAAATTTATCTCTAGAGGAGCACCCGGCCGAGCTGCTGGTCCCGTACCTTGTATCCATTGGCATTCCAGATCTTGTGGAATGGTGGAACCTATAAATTTTCCGGCACGTACATCTGACACCAGAAGCTCGGTGCCAGGTATGGTCACTGCAGGATCGAGAAATGGGAGATGCTCATTCTGTTGGATGCGCTTATATCGCCTATCCAAGCGCTGGTCCATCAAAGTGTGGATACGCCCATTGTATCTTGAAATGGCTGCCAAGGCATTCAGAACTTCGGCTGTATAGATGTCGACATATTCCTCTTGCAGGTGATCTCGTATTATTATCTTGCTCATAAAAGGTAGTATATATTTGAAGGTTAGTTGTGAAAGCTAAACAATAATTTAAAATTTGAGGCCATTGGTGTACGCTGGATCCTCAACCAGTCAAAAGTCTTCATCAGTTATCTTTTGTTCTACTCCCATTTATAGGCTGGCTTCGACTGAAAGATGACTGTACTTGGTAAAAGTAACGGTAGGCCAGCATGTAAACTGGCACAATACATACGCTGGCAATCAATACAGTCGTTTAATGAGTTACCGACCATCCTCATCCATCTATGATCAAATTGTACATTGTATTTTTTCTCTATTTATCGACAATGGCATGGACTCCATCTGGCCTTGCACAATCAAATGTGCCTGAGTCCTTTGTCGAGTTTGATTTACCACCTTTCGTGTGGCCTACTTATCAGCAGGAATTTTCGGAAAAAAAATGGCAGATGGATACCGTCTTTGACCAAGTGCGACAATATGCGATAGAAGGGCTTGAAAGATCTCCGCAGCCATTGGATTCCATCCATTATGAAGGATATCTCAGCAATGCTCCACAGCGTCATCAGAGTGTGAAACAGTTGCGAGATATGCAGTATCTCTATGCCCTGGCCTGGAGCTATGAATTTACGCACCAACAAAAATTTGCCCAACAGGGCATTGAATATCTGAGTGCCTGGACAAGTGCCTACAAGCCAACCGGAAACGATGTAAACGAAAATAAACTTGATGCCATTTTCCTTGGCTATACCATTTTTTATCCGCTACTAGAAAGAGATTTGCGCCAGCAAATTGAAGACTGGATGAAGACCCTTGCCGAAATGCATATTTCTCTCTGGGATCCAGATGAAGGTTCAAGTAATAGGCATGCAAAAAGTGTAAAATTGATCCTTTTGGCAGGAAGATGCCTCGACAATAAACGCCTCCTTAATTTTGCTACCATAGCATATCAGGAACTATTGCAAAAATGTCTATTGCCGACAGGTGCCACCACAGATTTGGAAAGAAGGAAGTCGATGCACTACAACGTAAGTTGCCTTCAGGTTTTACTCGAAGTTGCTTTGCTCATCGATCCGTGGATGCCAGATATTTATACCTTGAAGACGGAGAATGGTGGATCCTTGAAACGAAGCGTGGCTTTCCTATTGCCATATGTCTTGGGCAAACAAGAATTTAGGGAATGGGTCGGCACTAACGTGGAAGGATTTGATCGAAAAAGGGCCATTTCTCAAGACCCATACTATCAACCGGGTAAAAAATGGGATCCTGCTGAGGGCGTTTTCTGCATTCTTTTTGCTCGACAGTATGAGAGTAGGCTAGATGCTCCATCTTCACGACTGTTGGCTGAATCTGCGCAGTGGGAGCACGAGGCCATCAACAAATTGCTAGCCTTGAACCAACATAGCGACCATTAAACATTGGTGTACTTTCACCACAGGTTGTCTCGATCCCCATGGTACACAATCTCGGAGCTTGCCCAGGCTAGATTTATTAGACCCATTCAGGATCTGGGGGATTAGTAAGACCAGCAGGCATGCTGGCATTGCTTTACCTTGCCTTCCCCGGAGGTTATCGACATAAGGTTCTTTAGTAGGATTTTTGGGAGTTAATAATCCCGAAGGGATTGAATATCAATATCACAGGATGAAAGGCTGTGATATTATGGAAGGGTCTACTGACAACCACGAAAGTGGTTGATTTAATCAAAATCGCAAAGGCCTAATTCTGTGAGAAAAGATGAATCTCCACCTTACCTCCCAACCATCTTGGCTGCTCTCAATCACCTGGGGTTTAAAAATTTACCTTATTTAGTGTGCTATGGACCCATTGATCATATTGCTTGTCGGTATTCTGGTAGTGGTGGGGGGCATCCTGGGCCTTCGTTTACACGCATTTTTAGCATTGCTTCTTGGAGCGTTTGTGGTAGCACTGTGCACACCGCAATTTGCTGTGGAGATGTATGCCTTGAGCAAAGGAATGAGTGCGGAGGCGGCGACTGCCATGGCTGGGCAATCTGTCGGTCAGCGAATAGCTACAGCATTCGGTGCTACTGCCGGAAAGATTGGGATCCTGATCGCAATGGCGGCCATCATTGGTAAATGCATGCTGGAAAGCGGAGCTGCTGAGAAAATAGTTAGGTCCACACTTCAGATTACCGGTGATGGAGGGGCTCCAGTGACCTTCCTTGGGAGTAGTTTTTTTCTTGGTATTCCAGTGTTCTTCGATACGGTATTTTATTTGATGGTACCATTGGCCAAGGCAATGGCCATGCGCCTAGGAAAGAATTACCTCTTATTAATTTTGTGTATTACTGCGGGTGCAGCCATGGCCAATAGTCTGGTTCCACCTACCCCTGGACCACTTTTTCTCATAAGTGAGATGAACATTCCAATTGGAATGATGATGGTGGGAGGCTTTCTCGTTGGTTTATGCACCATTGTGGCAGGTTATTTCTTTGCAGCATGGGCCAATGCTAAGTGGCCAATTCCACTGCGAGACTCCATCGATGCCCCAATTAAGAACATCAAAGCACTCGCAGCTCGCGATACATCGAATCTACCCGGACTGTTCTCTTCCACATTACCCATACTTATTCCCCTGGTTTTTATCACTGGTCGTGCGGCCATGGTATCATTGTGGCCAGCCTCTGATGTTGCTATAATGACTGAGTTAGAGCATTGGGTGCGGGCCAGTGTAGACTTTCTAGGTGAAAAAAATCTTGCCCTTGTTGCTGGAGCGTTTGCCGCCTTGGTGCAATTGGTGCGTCAGAAAAAAGAAGAAGGTAAGGCCCTGGTTGAATCGGTTCAAGCAGCGTTGATGAGTGGTGGGGTAATTATTTTGATTACAGCCGCTGGTGGAGCTTTTGGCGGTATGTTACAGCAGACAGGTATTAGCGCCCGTATTGCTGAGCTCACTGAAGGATATCAAATGGCTTTGATCCCCCTTGCATTTTTAATAACAGCCGTGGTGCGTACTGCACAGGGATCAGCAACGGTGGCTATGATAACTGCTTCTGGTATTTTGTCCGGGATGGCCAATGAAGCGCAACTAGACTATCATCAACTTTATTTGGGTCTTGCCATTGCCTGTGGTTCAAAACTAATTCCATGGATGAACGACAGTGGCTTTTGGATTGTTTGCAAAATGAGCAACTTGACAGAAAAAGAGGCGTTAAAAACGTTCTCACCACTTTTGACGATCATGGGACTAGTAGGACTGGTCGTTATATTGATTGCAGCGAAGGCCATACCACTGGTATGAGGCTCTATCCCATGCGGTGATTGACTTGTAGTTAGACAAGATTCCCAAAAAATTCGTAATTTAAAGGACGAAATATTTTCGCATCTGTTTTAAAATCTAATTATGAAGAGGAGAAATTTTGTCAAAGGTCTGACGGCAGGATCTTTAGGCTCAGCAGCACTGGCAAGGGAAGCGTTGTCGCCACGGAAAGTTAAACCAGAAAATGCTAAGAAAAAGGTATTGATGCAAGTCGGTTGCCAATCTGGAGGAACCAGCACCTACAATCTGGAATTTAAAGCCCGTCATGGTGTATACAACATCGATGGTGGTGCACCAAAAATCATAGATGGAGTTGGTTGGGATCTTGAAGATTCCTTAAGAAAAAGAGAGGCTTGCGAAAAATATGGGATTAGCTTAGATGCCTATCATCTTCCGTTGACTTCGGCTGGAATTGACCGCGTGAAGTACCCTAATATGATGTTGGGCAAAAGCCCAGAACGCGACCGTGAAATAGAATACATCCAGCAAATGGTGCAGGTTGCTGCAAAGACAGGTGTGCATGTTTTGAACTACAATACAACCATACATCGTGTACTTCGTACCGGTCGGACAACAGACCCCAAGAGAGGTAATGCATCCTATAGCACATGGATTTATAAGGAGTCTTTGAAACAGGATATGTCCAAGACCATTGCCGGCGATGTTTCGGTGGATGAAGTATTTGAGCGAATCACCTACGTGCTGGATCGTGTTTTGCCAGTAGCTGAAGAATATAAAGTGAAATTAGCCAATCATATTGCCGATCCCCCAACTCCTGTAGGGCATCGTGGCATCACCAGATGGAATAGCCCAGATGTATTCGAAGGAATCAAGCGGTTTGCCAAACTTTATGACAGTCCCTATCATGGATTCAATTTCTGCATAGGTTCAATTGCTGAAGGTTTAAAAGATCCAAAGAATGAGATCATTCCCATTATCGAGTGGGTAGGAGCAAGAAAGCAAATCTTCAACATTCACTTGAGAAACATCAAGGGGGGCTGGAATAATTTTATGGAAGTATATCCTGACAATGGGGATATGGACTTTCTGCAAGTGATTAGAGCCTTGAGAGATGTGGGTTATGATGGAATGGTTATGCCTGACCACGTGCCAAGTCATCCAGATGATCCAAAAAGAGATCAAGCTTTTGCCTTTACTTATGGCTACATCATTGGCTTGATTCAAGCTGCTGCAGCCGATACAGCAAGTTAAGCGAGGAAGGACGAGGTGTTGAAGTGCAAGGTATGAAGATCTTGGGTTTTTGGTATTCACAACTCATACCCTAGAACTCTTTATCTCCAAATTCACTATTTAGTAGCCTGGAATTTTTAGCAGGGCTATTAAATCTATAGCTTACACCAAGTTTGACTATGTCTACTTCATAGATGTAGTTGGTCGTAGTGAAGAAATTATCTTGCACTGTGGTAATGCGTTGCTCGTTGCTATTTAATAGTCCCATATCTATATTGAGCCATTGTAGAACGATGTTCCAAGTATCATCTCGAAAACTTTTGATTAGGCTGAAGCTCGGATTATAAAATCTAGAATCTTCTCCTTGAGCGGTAATCCGATTAGACAAGTAGTTGAGGGCAAAGTTTGCCTTAAGGGTAGGGGATAAGGTGAATAGAAAGTTGGTGTTGTACGAGTAGATGGTACTTTGTGTATTAATGGCTTCATCAAACAGATTTCCTTTAATCTGATAATTAAAAATATTGGCACCAAGCGCTAGCCGACACCATTTCGCTGGATAATAGGTTATGCCCAATTCCAGGCCCAAAGCGGTGGCTGTGCCTGCATTGGTATAGATTCTATTTAAAATGGAATCATTATAAATGGTATTGACACGGTTTACGACATTTGCAGTGTTGCGCCAATATCCAGTCAAATAGGCTTCATTATCTTGCCAATTTTTAATGACTCCCATTTCCACTACATCGATAAATTCAGGTAATAGTTCCGCATCACCTTGCTCAAGTGTTTCCGAATGTTCCCGCTCGGGAAAAGGAGTCATCTTAAAAGTCGTTGTTCGTTCGATTCTTCGACTATAGGCAGCTTTAAGCGATAAAGATTCTGATGCTGAATAGAGCAGATTAATAGACGGGAAAGGATTGACTTGATTAAGCTTGAAAGTCTTTTTTGGGGTGTCGAGCGAAACACTGCGATCAAAGGCCTCGACCCGTAGGCCTACGGTATAGCTCAGCTTTTTGTTTTTACCAGTAATTTGAGAATATAAGGCATGGATCGACCTGCGTAAACGAATTCCATTAGTAAAGGTTGGGTTAACAATCCACTCATTTGTCTGTAAGTTTCGATCCAAATAAATGAAGTCTCCAGGGTGGTTCAGATATCTGAATTGGTATCCTGATTCCCACTTTCCGATTGTAGTCTTTTTGCTAAGGTCAACTTGGAGTCTTACGCCATCGAGCGGATTGTCATTATCATTAAATTGGAATTGCAGGGTATCCAAAACATTGGGGTAACCTACATTGGTGTTGTCGGTTGGTCCGCCGAGGATCGTTCTTTCATAGAGACCGGAAAGCGATAGCTCATAGTCGTTAGCCAGCATGACATCATATCCCAATTGACCCAATAGAAAATCTCCCTTGCGCACCCTTAGATTTGTATTGAAATATTGCAAAGAGTCCTGACCAATACCTGTAGTGGATACCCGGCCATTTTTCTTATAAGCATTCCAATAGGCTTGGGGCCCTAGAAATTGGTTAGGGCTAATTTGAGCTCTTCGCTGGTAATCATAGAGAATATCGGCAGTTCGAAATTGCAATCTTTTACCTGCATAGAGCGCAATTGAAAATGTTTGTTTTTGAGTTGGACTGTACTCCAAAGTTAGTCTACCTGTATAACTTTCTCGGTCGAAACTTCTTTCGCCAAATGAAGGGAATTCTGTCAGCACGCTGTTTTGATAAGTGTTGACATATCCGATCCTTTGTCCTGAGACATCATCACGTCGATAGTCAAGTCCCACAGAAAGATCCCATTTATCCTGAATGAAATTGACCAGGACATCCGCACCATATCTCAAGGCCGACTCCTGATTGTCATAATCCTCAATACTAGGAAGACCAATTTGTGCATTGGTAGAGATAAATAGACCTTGAAGAGATCCCCGCCTTGTTTTTATATGGATGATCCCAGCCTTTCCATCAGGATCATATTGCGCAGAAGGCGAGGTAATTATTTCAACGTCTTCGACTGCGTTGGCAGGTAATTGTTGAAGAAGTACATTGGCATCAGACTGAATGGGTTTTCCATCTATCATCAAGTGGAAACCACTCACTCCTCTAACGGTTATTTCTCCATTGGCATTGACGGAGATGGCTGGTAGGTTGCGTAAGATGTCCATGGCTGTGCCACCCTGAGCTTGAATATACTGTTTGCCATCAAAAACCTGTTTGTCTAGGCGATGAAAACTTGTGACTTCACGACCTGTAATCTGGATTTCTTGGAGAACTGCGGTGTGGATCGATAATTCAAGGATTCCTACATCTATGGTAGTTGTAGACGCTACCACATCAGAATGTAAGCTTTGATATCCCATAAACTGGACTACGTAGTACATGGGTTCTACCACTAACCCAGGCAAGGAGAAGTTCCCATTTTCGTCTGTTACACATCCAGCAATCAGACTGGAATCTTCAGTCAAATAAAATGCTACGCTTGCATACTCAATCGGCTGTCGATCTGCTTGATCAATGACTCTGCCAGATGCCACCACTTCTTGAGCGTAGAGTTGAAAATAACTAACAGTGACTACGCCAACAAGGAGATATCTGAATGCAGTCATGATTTGAAGATCTTATGCCTAAGCACATGCAACGTTAAGACTTTTTTCGAGTAATTGTCCCCGAATCAAAGATGTTAACTACAATGATTGGGGGAGCGCATATCAGATGAGGGATATTCGGATACTTCTTGAGGTCCGACTAAATTCCTCATTTCTTGATCAATTGTTAGAATGGTGCAGATTGATGGATGCCAATGCTCAATAATTCAGATTGACCTTGAGATCGAACTGGATCATTCTTTAATGGAATGAGATAAAATAGCTATCTTCTGCAGCCATTTTATCGAGGAGGCTGAGTTTGGAGAAGGATATATACCTGCTTGGCTCAATCAATTTTTTTAACCACAAATTTACGGATCGATGAATTTGAAGAATGAGAAGTTAAGGCGTCTTTTCGAGAAGGATAAGGCCAATTTGCAAAAGTCAGAAAGATCGAAGAGGGGTAGGCGTTCTTTCTTGCAAAAGGCCTCGCTGGGTGGCCTTAGTCTGGCCGCTCTACCAGGCTTAGATACTAGAGATCAGATATCCCACCTGACACAAAATGTCAATAGAAGTTCACAGCCCAGTGAATTGAAAATCACCGATATGCGGATTGCAGAGATTGGGGGTGATGTTGTCTTTCGTACACCTATTGTAAGAATTTACACTAATCAAGGTATTATTGGCCATGGGGATGTGAGGGATGGAGCAGCCAAGGAATATGCTTTGTTTTTAAAAAGCCGTTTGCTAGGAGAAAATCCATGTAACGTTGAACGTCTTTTTAAGATCATCAGCCAATTCGGACATCATGGTCGTCAGGGTGGAGGCGTTTCGGGTGTTGAGATGGCACTATGGGATCTGGCTGGCAAGGCCTATGGTGTGCCCGTATATCAAATGCTAGGTGGAAAATATAGAGATAAAGTGCGTGTCTATTGTGATACAACCGTATCGCGTGATCCCCACGAGTATGCCAATCGAATGCAGAAGCGAATAGATCAAGGATATACGGCATTAAAGATGGATATTGGTTTACGTCTTTTGACGGACGTCCCAGGTGCTATTATCAATGGTCCGAATAGTAAGTTCAGTCCTTACAAGAATGAATATCGTAATTATCGAAATACTCAACATCCATTTACTCGCGTGCAAATTACCCAAAAGGGTATCGAAAAATTGATGGAATATCTGCATATTATGCGTGAGAAAATCGGATATGAAATCCCTATGGGTACTGACCATTGGGGGCACTTCGGTGTAAATGAAGCCATCAAGATTGTGCAAGCGGCGGAGCCATACAATCTAGCTTATGTAGAAGACATTATCCCATGGCATTTTACAGATCAGTGGAGAGAAATTACAGAGGCATCCACCACACCCACACAGACAGGTGAAGACATCTTTAAATTGGAAGGTGGATTTGAAGAGCTGATCACACAAAGGGCTGTCGACATCGTCCATCCTGATCCCAATACTGCAGGTGGTATTTTAGAAACTAAGCGCATCGGAGATTATGCGTCCAAGCATGGCATCGGCTTCATGCACCACCATGCTGCCGGTCCAGTATCGTTCCTTGGATGTGTACATAGTGCCGCCGCAACGGAAAACTTCATGTGGTTAGAGCATCATGCTGTCGACAAGAAGGATTGGGAAAATCTGGTCACGGGCTTTGATGGACCCATCGTTAAAGATGGATATGTGACTGTACCTAACAAACCAGGTATTGGGGTGGAGCTCAATGAAGAAGTTGTTGAAAAATACTTGGTGAAAGGAGAGAAGATGTTTGCTCCCACACCTGAATGGAATGAGATCCGCGCTAATGATAGGCTCTGGAGTTAAGACACTCAACAGAATCATTAAGAAGAGAATTCATTTTCAACCATCCAGGCCCTGCACTTGTGTAGGGCCTGCTTATTGTGCAGGGCCTGCCTTTCCCCAGTATCCGCTCAACTTTAAAATCTTTTCAGATCATCGCTAACCTCTTTTAAATGTTATACCAAACCTCAAACTTAAAGATTGAAGAAATCATTGTCACTCCAATAGCCATTACGGATCCACCCCTGTTGAATGCTGCTGGATTGCATGCTCCATATGCCCTGCGCACAGTGCTGGAGATTAAAACCAATCGAGGCATTAATGGTGTTAGTGAAATACCTGGGAATGCGGAAGTTAATGAGGCCTTGGCCCAAGTTGCAGAACAACTCGTGGGCTGGGATCCTTTTCAACTTGGAGCCTTGAAAAAAATGATCTTCGACACTTTTGGAAAGGAAGAGGATCCACGGGGAGATGCACCATGGGACCAACGGAAAGTCGTTCATATCTATAGCGCATTGGAGGTAGCCTGCCTCGATATCATCGGGAAGGCTGTGGATCGGCCTGTGGTTGATTTATTAGGCGGTCGAATGCGCGATCGAGTGCCTTTTGCTGCCTATCTTTTTTATAAGTATGAAGGGGCTGGCGGTAAGCTGGAATTCAATAAGGATCCGCAAGCTACGGGGTGGGATGCGGCCAGGCAAGAGGCCGCCGTAGACCCTGAAGGTGTGGTAGCGCAAGCAAGGGCCATGTGTAAGGAGTTCGGTTTTCAATCCATCAAACTGAAAGGTGGTGCATTTCCACCGCAGGAAGAAGTGGATGCCATGCTGGCATTGTATGAAGCTTTTGGTGCCAAGGTTCCACTTAGGCATGACCCCAACGCCATTTGGAAAATGGAAACGGCAGCGCACTTCGGGAAGAAGATGGAGCATGTATTGGAATATTGGGAAGACCCGGTACGTGGTCAGAAAAATATGGCTGACCTGAGAAAGCATTTTGACATTCCCTTTGCCACCAATATGTGTACGACTTCATTTGACGATCTTCCGGCGAGTATAGCTTTGCATTCAGAGGATATTATTTTAAGTGATCATCACTTTTGGGGAGGACTGACAGCGTCAATGCAGCTTGCCATGATCTGCCAGACTTTTGGTAGAGATTTATCCATGCACTCGAACAGCCACCTTGGTATATCGTTGGCTGCCATGGTGCACCTCGGAGCAGCACTTCCAGACTTTACTTATGCATTGGATACGCACTATCCTTGGCAGTCCGAAGAGATCATCAAAGGAGGTCGAATGAAATTTGAAGATGGTGCGGTGAGCGTTCCTGAGGGACCAGGCCTGGGTGTAGCCTTGGATCACGATGCCCTTGCAAAACTTCATCAAAATTACTTGGAATGCAGATTGACTAAGCGTGATGACTTGGTGGAGATGCGTAAAGTACAGCCTGATTGGACCTTTCAGGCTACGCGGTGGTGATTAATAAATATACCACATCTTCAAATTCATGAGTGCTTCGCTTCAATGCCCTCCGCATGGTCCATTTTTAGAAGGACAAATGTATTATTTTCCACTGCCATAGACTATTTGCAGTGCACGTTGATTGGCCTGGGCAATGGCCTTTGAATAAATTCCATGACGGTTGCCATTTTCATCTACCAAACCCTGTTTCAATAGTCCCCTTTGAGGATCGTAAAAGTCAATATATTGACATCGTTGGTAACCAAGTATGTAAGGTTGGCTAGCACTGGCTATTAGATAGTCCTGATAAAGATTTCCCGCCGCTTCTTCATCTCTTCCCTGATGCCATAAGGTGACTGGGAAATCAGGATTGTGAAAACTGATGGCATGATCACAAACAAGGATCGACTTTCCGGTAATGTTATTTATGTGGTCAAACTGAATTTTATTAAATATTTTCTCATCTATACCATCCCCTGGCCCGGGACCCATCGTTGGCCCTGCCTGGATTGAGATGGCATCGACATATTTTGCAGCAATTTTTAGTACACCATCTGGATGATCTCCGGCAATATATTTTTCACCAAATAGTAAATGGTTTCCATCATATTTCTTAAAGGTGATGGCAAGTAGATGGTATAATTGTTCAGCAATGATTTCTAAAAAAGCGTAGTCATCCACCAAAATATGCGGATGACTTACATCAATATGGTCAAATCTCGCATCAACCAATTGCTCAAAATCGAGAAAATGCAGTCCATATGCCAGGTTGAATTTGTCAATGTCTTGATATCGATATTTTAGAAAATTGACATATTTATGTTTTCCCTCACTTTCTGAGCCTAAGTTTCTAATGTATGACACCCAATCTTCTCCATGCCGATCCCTAGATATCATTATGTCCCATCTTGGAGTGTCGGTCCAAAAATATGCGACTAAATTGGGATTGCTTGCATGTATAAGACAGGCTTCTCGAATCTTGTTTTTACAGTTCTCAATGAATTCGGCAGCGAAAACGTCATCAAATGCAAAAGTCTGTTTGGGTTTGTAGTGGGCATTTGATAAAAATGAAACAGCAGTGAAATAGGGATAGTCATCTTGGAGGTAGTCCGGACAACCATATCCGCAAGTGTTCATTTTCCAAGATTGCAAATCGTTAGATATTCTTTTTTTTCGTACCTCTTCAGTCATAAAATCAGGAACTGCAGCATAAAGCTCTTTTTCGCAGGCGTTGATATGGTTGATTCCTAAGACGAAGAAGGCGTGACCATCAGGCGTGATTAATCGAGATCGACCATCTATCTGCTGGAGATGGAAGAAACCAGTTTTGGAACCTTCAATTGACAGGGTTCCACCATAGGGATCTAGGGAGCTATGCTGTGCAGTGAGAGAATATACAAATAGAAGGGCAAATAATGTTAGTAGGCTTTCGGTTTTCAAAATACATCATCATGGTTCGAAGGAAAGATAGTTGTTTTTGCTATTTTTCAGAGATGTAGGTCACAAATGTTTGCGGTTCAATAATCCAAATTTAAATTAATGATAAAGTTTATACTGGTATGCTTGCTGAACTGGGCTTTTCTCTCAGGCCTGATCGCACAAAGTCCGAACATCCTATTCATTGCGGTAGATGATATGAATGATTGGGTAGGATTTATGGATGGTCATCCAGGAATGAAAATAGCTACTCCAAACATAGATCGGTTGGCTAAACAATCAATGGTATTTACCAACGCGCATACACCATCTCCTGCTTGTGCACCTGCGAGAGCCGCAATTCTCACTGGTGTGCATCACATCCGATCTGGAGTCGAGAATGTGCACTGGGGGGATAAGCCACTATGGAGGAACTTTCCCGCATTGAAAGATGTGGAAACCGTAGAACAATTCTTCAAACGACAGGGGTATAAGACACTAGGTGCAGGAAAGATCTATCACAGTCAAGCGCCCCCCTGGTCACCAACCAGCCAAGTAGAGCCAGAAAACTGGGATTTCTACTATCCGAGTCCCTATATCTCGCATCCCTATCAAATCAGGGCTCCTCAAGAGGTGATTTTCCCGGATCATGTTGAGAATTCGACCAGACCAGGCGGAGGTTGGTGGACGTGGGGGCCTCTAGCCGTGGAGGATAATAAGATGGCAGACTATCATGTGGTGGATTGGGCCAGATATCAATTGCGCCAGAACCATGATCGTCCCTTTTTTCTGGCTGTTGGCACCTGGAAGCCGCATGATCCGTGGGAGGTGCCTCAAAAGTATTTTGATATGTATCCGCTGGATAGCATACAACTGCCACCCTATCAACCTGATGACCTGAAGGACGCAGTGGACCATGGTAGGCGATGGATTTATCAGTGGGTGGTCGACAACGATCAATGGAGGGAGGTCGTTCAGTCCTATGCAGCTTCCATCACCTTTGCAGACGCAATGGTGGGTAGATTGCTTGATCAATTGGAGTCTTCCAAATACGGAGATAATACGATCATTGTCCTTTGGGCAGATCATGGAATGCATATGGGAGAGAAGGATAACATTGAGAAATTTACGCTTTGGGAAAGATCAACCAGGGTGCCGCTCATAGTCAAGACACCGGACATGAGCAAGGGAGCGGCCTGTGACCAACCGGTGAGTCTCATGGATATGTATCCTACCTTGGTGGAGCTGGCTGGCCATGCTTTGCCTGACCATCTGGATGGTAGATCCTTGGTGCCTCAATTGGAAGATCCAAGCGCGCTCACTGGTCCGGTAGTCAGTAGTTATCGCTTCAGTTCGGCAAATAAAAAGGTAAGTGGGCACGCTGTACGAAGCAAGGACTTTCGATATATATACTATCCTGAAATAGATTTTGAAGAATTGTATGATCATCGGAGTGATCCCCAAGAATATGCGAATATTGCATACCATCCCGAGTTTAAGTCAGTTATTGTTGAGCATAGGAGGACTTTGTCAAAATGGTTGCCAGAGATCTTGTGGCAGGAACCTTCAGATCCAGTAGGATTTACCATTAGTAATGATGGAACCGTGCAGAGAGATGGGTTTGAAATAATTAAGCAATAGTGTGACTAACATTTCTATAAAAAAATAATAATGACATTAATTAGATCAATTGTTACAACAACGATATTCAGCATTTTTCTTCTGTCTTGTGGCAATAGACCTGTGGAGGAAAGTGCAGAGTCCTCTGAAGTGGCTTCCAAATCAGTAGAACCATCTGGTGATTGGGTTTCCTTGTTTGATGGCAGTACCTTGCAGGGATGGCAAGTAGGTGAAAATGCTTCATCATTTAAAATGGAAGATGGCAGTATTGTTGCTCATGGACCACGTGCTCATCTATTTTATGTGGGCAACGTACAAAAACATGACTTCAAAAATTTTGAATTTAAAGCGGATGTGATGACAACGCCGGGATCAAATTCTGGTATTTACTTCCATACCGAATTTCAAGAGGATGGATGGCCAAAGAAGGGGTATGAAGTGCAAGTCAATAATTCACAAGAAGATTGGCGAAGGACAGGAAGCCTATATGCGATCAAAGATATTAAAGAGGTATATGTAGAAGATGATACATGGTACACCGAGCATATCAGGGTGGATGGGAAAAATGTAACCATTAAAGTGAATGACCAGGTGGTGGTTGAATATACAGAACCAGCCAATGTAGAAAGAGAAGAAAATATGAAAGGAAGGAGGTTGTCTTCAGGCACCTTTGCCTTTCAGGCACATGATCCAGACAGTAAAGTCTATTTTAAAAACATCATGGTGAGGCCACTTCCTTGAGTTGGTGAGCCTTTGTGTTTGCAAGAGGTAGAAACAGATCATTTCGCGCAAAGGCGCAAAGTGCACAAAGATGGATGAATCAATTTATTAAGAAACGTTTTAGCCTCCTTTCCTGTCACAGTTTAAAAAAATCACACTTCAACATTGACCAGACATTCTCTGCGATCTCTGCTTCTACGCGAGAGGCAGCGCAAGTATTATTTCGCACAAAGACACAAAGGCGCAAAGTTTCGGCAAGAGGCAGCACCTATTTAGGCTGAATTTCAATCATGGGTAAATGTATTTATACCTTCCAATGTTTAACATGACACTCTGCGATCTCTGCGTCTCTGCATGCGGACTGACCACTCCTCTTCGGTCTTCACTTCTCTGCGAGAGGCAGCACAAATGTATTTCACGCAAAGTCGCAAAGGCGCAAAGTGACCGAGGTGCGGATTTCATTTGTAAATGGTGTATGCATATTTTAGTCAAGCCGTTGGGAAAGGATTACCCGATTGAGGATTCTTGTGATCTCTATGACTTCTCTGCGATCTTCGCGACTCCGCGAGAAGCACTGACTACTCCTCTGCGATCTTCGCGTCTCTGCGAGAGGCAGCACCAATGTATTTCGCGCAAAGACGCAAAGGCGCAAAGCACGCAAAGGAGGAGCTGTTGCATTTTTCTAGATCATTCCATATATATTTCCAATACTACTAAGGGGAAGGTTTAACCAGGAAAAACTCGGACTAATCACTTATTACTTCTCTGCGACTCTGCGGGGGACAGTCTCCACTCCTCAGCGATCTCCGCGTGCGGCCACTAGGTAGAAGGCCAGTAGTCCTCTAATTTCTTTTTAAGAAAAGCCACGCTCCTTACCAATTGATCGAAGCCATCGACCCCATCTTCAATGCTGATCCAACCATCAAAACCGGCATCTTTTAAAATGCGAAAGATGGCATCGTAGTCATTGAGTCCTTTCCCGATTTCACCGTGACTGAGGCGCTTCACATATCCCTCACTTCCAGACTCCTCCCTACGCAAATCTTCAATAGAACCCGACAGGAGGAATCTATCGCTGGCATGCATGGTAAATACTCGATCTGCTACTCGCTCCAACAATTCAATGGGATCTTCACCAGCTAAGTAAGTATTGCTAGGATCGTAATTGACCCCAAAGCTAGAATCTTGGATTTCATTTATCAGTGAACAAAAGACTTCCATTCTTTGGGCGAATTCCGGATATTTCCAAAAATCATCTTTGTAATGGTTTTCGATGATTAGATTAATCCCTCTTTCTTTGGCATAAGGTAGGCATGATTTAATACAAGAAGCGGCTAATCTGATGCCTTCTTGCTTAGATAGCGCTGGTCTGTTTTGGCCGGATAACACCCGACAGTATTGGCCACCAAGTGCATGAGTCATGTCGATCCATCGCTGTTGTTTTTCTATTTCGTTGGAACGGAAGTTGGGATCGGGATGGGTGAAGTCAGGGCTGCAACACATCATAGGAATACTCATGCCGTGATCCTCCACCATGCGCCGAAATGTTGGCCAATTTTTTTCGTCATGCATTTCCAAAAAACCAGCATACCATTCTAACCCATCTACGTTTAATGATGCGGCAAGAGAAATCCATTCCGCCAGTTGCATACTGCCATCTTTACAGAGTGCCTGCATGTAGGCTTTTGGAAATACAGCTAATTTTGGCATACATTGAATTAAGGTTTCTAAACTGGCTTTAAGACACTTTTTACGACAGCCCCAGCATGCATTTTCTCAAAGGCTTCCTGCCAATTTCTAATGGACCAGATTCCTCCGATGATCGGTTTGACATCAAGTGCACCTTGACCCAGGAGACAGATTACGCGTTCCCATATGGGCCAGTTATGACTGAAGCTTCCTTTCAGAGATACATTTTTTTGCACCATGGGATCCAGCGAAAAATTAATAGGATCCCTTCCCCATCCCACCTTACTAATTTGGCCATGTGGTCTTACTAGCTCCAGTGCCGTTTTTAATGTAGCAGAAATTCCAGCAGCATCTATGATTACATCCGCACCAAGACCATCCCTTTCATATGCCCAATCATTCGCTCCTGCTGTCGTTGTTTCACAATTGTACTGCGCAGCTACTTTTAGGCGTCCTTCATCTTTTTTTAGTCCCGCCACCAGCACTTCTGCACCACATAGTTTGGCCATCGCTGCACAAAGAATCCCAATCGTACCAGGACCAATGACGACCACTCGGTCACCTGGTTTGATGCGTACATTTTCTACTACTGCATTATAGGCAACACAGCAGGGCTCAGTCAAGCAAGCTTCCTGAAAGGGTAGGTGATCTGGAATACGATGTAGGCACCGTTCAGGCACCCGCACGTATCGGGTCATCGCACCGTTGACACCATATCCGAATCCTTTACGAGCAGGATCTAAATTATATAAACCTTGACGGGACAGGGGACTTCCTTGATCGATGACTGCAGCGGTCTCACTTACTACTCGATCTCCCACTTGCCAGTTGCTGACTCCTTTGCCAAGTTTTGCAATTCGTCCTCCAAATTCGTGACCTAGTACAACTGGATAGTTTACGCGCCAACTGTGTTGACTTGTCCATTGGTGAAGGTCGCTGCCACAAACACCTATATTGGCAACCTCAATAAGGACGTCATTTGATTCAATCTGTGGTATTTCCAAATCGCGCAATTCGACAGATCCTTTGTCTATTGAATAATTTACAACCGCTGGCATTGTATTCTTCATTCTAACGATATTTCTCTGACAGTTTGTCTAAGACTCAACCTCAATATAATTGGGCAGTTTATATTATGTATCAATGGCATGCACCTTATCGCAGATCATTTTCAATGAGCGAGATAGGTCCCCATCGGCCGTACGGAAGGCCTCATCATCGATGGTCAGTGGGGCTCCAAGTACGACCAATGGAGCACCCATGCTTGGACATCGTATGGCCTGCTCCAAAGAGAGACCACCAACTGCCTGTACAGGTATAGTGACGGCATCTACGATGGCCTCCAATTGATCCAAGGGGCTAGGCATACGCTCACCCCTCGATGCTATGCCACGTCTTTCATCATATCCAATGTGGTGAATGATATAGTCACAACCCAGATCTTCCATCCATTTGGATGCAGCCACCATATCATCACAACCCAAATTGTCACCCATCACTTCTATGCCATACTCTTTTCCAGCTTGAACGACGCACTTGATGGTCTCCTCATGACATCTACCCATCACCACAACATGGGTAGCTCCGGCTTCAGCCATCATCTTCGTTTCCAAGTAGCCACCATCCATAATTTTGGCATCTGCTACTATAGGCACACCGGGGAAGTGGCTACGCAATGATCTTACCGACTCCTGACCATGCGCCAGTAAAAGAGGTGTACCCGCTTCTAGCCAATCTACTCCTGCATCCAAAGCCATAGATGCAGTGGAAAGGGCTTCTTCAAGATCAATGATGTCAAGTGAAATCTGAACAATTGGCTTCATAAGGTCGTTTTATGATGACGTCCTACCAATGTAGGATTTTTTCCAGGTGGTCAGTGATGGTAAATGTGCATTTTTTTATTTGAGATTGCTATATTCAGCAGCGCTTGACCAAAATGTCATTAGTTAATTTGAAGCTAACACTCGAATGCTATTACATAGCTTAGTTTATCAGAGATCGGTCCCTTGCCTTTTATACATGGTAATTATCCTATGGGTTAGCTGCACGAAACCGCTACCTCCGGGAGATCCCGATAACGCCGGGCTTTTTGTGCCGGATGGTTTTGAAGTAGTTTCGATAGTTGATAGCACCGGGAAGGTGCGTCATCTTACTGTGAGGGACAATGGCGATATCTATGTAAAGATGCGCATGCAGGATCCTGAGGGTGAGAATCTGGCATTGAGGGATACCGATGGCGATGGGAAGGCAGATGTTATTCAAAAATGGGGTGATTTTGAAGGAGAGGGCACCTATGGCTGCGGCATGAGGATTTATAAGGACTACCTATATTTCAGTACTGCGGGAAAGGTATATCGAAATAAGTTAACGCCGGGAAAATTGGTACCTGAAGGTCCAGCAGAACTCATTTTGTCTGATGATTATCGCAGTGGAGAGTGGGGATATTCACACATTGCAAAACCACTGGCATTCGACAATGAAGGTAATATGTATGTACCATTTGGGGCTCCTAGCGATGTGTGCCGTACCACTCGCAGACAAGCCGGTGCCTTAGGAAAAGATCCTTGTCCTGAACTAGAGCGTCATTCTGGAGTTTGGCGCTTTGATGCAGACCAACCCAATCAGATACAGGACGATGGATATCGCTATGCTACTGGCATCCGCAGCATTGTTGCCATGGCCTGGAACCCTCAGTCGGATGCACTCTATGCACTTCAGCATGGACGAGATAATTTTGACCGGAGTTGGCCAGATTTATATACCCCTTGGCAGAGTGCCATGCTTCCCTCTGAAGAGTTTCTGAAAATCGAAGATGGTACAAATGCCGGATGGCCCTATTATTACTATGATCAGATCCAAGGCAAAAGAATACTTAGCCCAGAGTACGGAGGTGATGGAAAGATGGTAGCTGGGGGTGACACGATGACACAGCCCATCTTTGGCTTTCCAGGGCACTGGGCTCCAAATGATCTGCTCTTTTATCAAGGAGACCAGTTTCCAGAACGCTATAGGCACGGCGCCTTTATTGCTTTTCATGGTTCAACCATTCGAGCTCCCTATTCGCAATCGGGATACTTTGTGGCCTTTATGCCTTTTGCCGAGGGCTTGCCATCAGGTCCCTGGGAGGTATTTGCGGATGGTTTTTCCTTTGTGGATACGATCTATAATACAAGCGACGCAGGGTATAGACCAATGGGACTCGCTGAAGGTCCGGATGGATCTCTTTACTTAAGTGAGAGTGAGCACGGTAAGATTTGGCGGGTGATGTTCAAGGGTGATCGGGAATCCTTCGGGGAGACTCAACTCCTTGCCATGGAAGCCAGAAAGCAACTACCCTATATAAAGACACCACACAAGGAATTGGACAACCTAGATCGCAATTTGATCGCAGCAGGTGAAAAGATGTACAATATCCATTGTGGAGCATGCCATCAACGTAATGGAATGGGAGATGGAAATCGATTTCCACCACTGGCCAGATCAGAATGGGTCACTGGTGATCTGAGACGCCTCATTGACATTGTCTACAACGGAGTGGATGAAGACGAGGATTTGGTCGTTGATGGCAAAAGATATAATGGCATTATGCCACCGAATAAGCACCTAGAGGATGAGACCATTGCCCAGATATTGAGTTTTATCCGCACCAATTTTGGCAACAAAGCCAGTACAGTGCGAGAGGTTGATGTGCGTAGATTTAGGCGCTGGCAAGAACGACAATCTCGGAACACATCAGAAGAAGAGATCTAAACAATGGCGCTGTGAAAAATGCACTACTCATGGCTCACCAAACCCGCGGCTCCCAATACAGAGATGTCAGGGTGCTCAGAAGTCTCAATAACTAAGGCATCTAAAATCTTCTGGAAGGCAAAATCAGCTAACGTCTTGTACATGGCTTCTTGGAATAGATCATAGGATTTGCTGATGGAGCCACCTAAGATGATCTTGGATGGTGCGAGTGCATAGAGGATGGCTTGTATCATATTGCCCATATGATGACCAAATTGAGTATAGACAGCTTTAGCTTGTTTATCTCCCTGTAGAGCCAACCTCGCCAATTCTTCGCCTGACACTCCACCCTCTCGCGTAAAGAACTGACCGCTGCAATAGTACTCGAAGTAGTGATCTTTGTAAGGCAGCATACCGAATTCTCCGGCACCGCATTTTTCGCCGGCATAGAGCCGATCATCGATGATGATGCCTCCGGCGATCCCTGTGCCAATGACCAGTCCAATTAAGTCTTCATTTTGCTGGCCCTTGCCAAACCATTTTTCACCCAAGGCAAAGCAATTAGCGTCATTGTTTACTTCCACCCGAACATGGAAAATATTTTCTATATGCGCCTTTAACTCCACTTCTGTCCAGGAAGGAATGTTCTGGACATTGTAGACTGTCCCAGACCTGGGATCTACGATGCTTGGTACACCAATACCAATGCCTGCCACCTGATCATCCCAGATCTCTTTGATGCCATTCGTTATCTGGTCCAAAATGATGCCTTCGCTCGCCTGTGCTTTTACACGCTGCAGAGAATCTACCATGACGAGTCCGTCTTGGAC
>JABDMH010000102.1 GCA_013001595.1 Saprospiraceae bacterium
TATTTACCTAATGATCGATTCCTTCCCACAAATGCTCCCAGGCCTGCAAATGAGTCTTTTGATCGACTTTGCCTGTCAAACAAAATGAGGGACGAATCACATTCTTATAGAAATTCAGGCTCTTTCTAAAGGCATTATAGATCCAAGAAGTCTGATCGAGATTCATTTTCTAATCGTTGTTTCATTCAAGACGATTTTGAATTGCTTAAACCACATATTGCAGAAAAAAATGATATAATTCGCTCTCTTCGTCCATTTTGTGGACCAATCCGCCTCCGAAAATACGGGTTTGCATTAAGTGTAACCAACACAAGAATTGTGTAAGGCCATGGACGCTTCTCTTGATGATATGAAAAGAAACATAGAGAAAATCCTTCATTCTTCATGAAAGACCGTAAAGAATTTACGCACTGACTACTTTGATACATTACTAGCCTCAAAAAAGATCTCGTACTGAGAATTGATTTGGCCCAAAACGTTGTAAACCGTCAATCGAACAGATGAAGCTATGGGAATGGAATAATTGATTTCCGTTTGCTCTTGAAATGGATTTGGAAAGTTGGTAAATAGTTTAAAGTCTTCATTGACACCTGATAGGCAATCTATCGTGGTCGTGATATCGCGAATACCAGCAGAAATATGCTGTAAGTATCCATTTGCACGTCAGTATGACTGATCACCAGGTTGATTTCTGTAAAGTTGGTAAACATCGTCTCGCCAGCTAAATGCCTCCATTTTATTTCAGAATTCCCCGACTTCGTCGCATACAAACGAGAACTTTAATGGAGGATTTGCTTTCTTGTTGGTTATAAACATTGGGCAGGATGCAGAGATTTGAAAAATGGACAGAGACCTATCTACGACTTTCGACAGCTGACGAGGAAGCTCCACTGGAGCCAAAAGAACTGGTATCCTATGCCCTGGCAGCATATTTAACCGGAAGTGATGCCGAAAGTTATGAGATCCTAGAGCGAGCTCACCATGTTTATTTAGATCAAAAGAAGACAGAGCAGGCTGTACGCACCGCATTTTGGCTAGGACTCATGCTCATGAACGCCGGGGAAAGAGCCAGAAGCAGTGGATGGATCTCAAGAGGCGAAAGGATTCTCACTAGTGAAGAATGTCTTGATTGTGCAGAGAAGGGATTACTTCTCCTTCCCCAGGCCTACGGTGCATTATCAAGTGGCGATAGTTCCAAGGCCCAAAAGCTTTTTGATCAGGCTGCAGCAATCGGAGAAAAATTTCACGATCCCGATCTGATCACACTTGGACGACTTGGGCAGGGACAATCAATGATCCAACAAGGAGATGTTGCCGATGGAATAAGGTTACTCGATGAAACAATGATATCGCTGGAAACTGAAAAGATCTTTCCGGTCGCCAAAGGCATAATCTATTGTGCGGTGATTGAAACATGTCGCAATGTTTGGGATCTAGGAAGAGCACAAGAGTGGACATCAACATTGAGCCGGTGGTGTGAGAAACAACCGGACATCATCCCATTCAGAGGTCAGTGTTTGGCACGTAGGGCTGAGATTATTCAATTTCATGGTAATTGGAATAAGGCCCTCGAAGAAAGTGAAGATGCATGTGTCGTGTTGACACGACCACCTGGTGAACCAGCTGCTGGAGAGGCTTTCTACCGCAAAGGCGAAATACTTCGTTTGTTGGGAGATTTTAAGAAAGCAGAAGATAGCTATCTCGAAGCTTCCAAATGGGGCAGAAAACCACAACCCGGTCTTGCATTACTGCGCTTGGCACAAGGACATGATTATGCAGCAGACGCTTCAATAAGAAATACTTTAAAGGAGACAAATGAAACTATAGGCCGAGCGGAGCTTCTCCCTGCATTCGTGCAAATCATGATTGCTGTCAATCATACCGAAGAGGCCGAAAAAGCCTGCAAAGAATTGGGCAACATAGCCAAACAATTTGATAAACCCTACCTACATGCAACATACGCTTATTGCAAGGGTATGGCTTTTCTTGCAGAGGGCAACGTTTTATCAGCTCTTGAACATCTCCAAAGCGCAATGAAATTGTGGAAAATGCTGCAGCTACCTTATGAGTCAGCATGTACAAGGGAATTGAGAGGGCTTGTTTACCGAGAGCTGAACGACAAAGACAATTCAGATGTTGAGTTTGCAGCAGCCAAATGGATCTTTGAAAAACTAAATGCCTTGCCGGATCTGGCAAGGATCGATCGTTTATTAATTCGAGAAAGGCATCACAAAACATATGGGCTGACACTTCGAGAACTTCAGGTATTAGGACAGCTAATCTCTGGTAAAACCAATAGATCTATGGCAGACGAATTGTTTATCAGCGAGCGGACTGTAGATCGGCATGTGAGCAATATCTTTAAGAAACTGGATGTGTCGTCTAGGGTGGAGGCTACTGCCTTTGCGATAAAGAACAAAATCCTGGATGACATACTCCGATGAACCCAACTAGCAACATAGTCGGGAAAATCCTCCGCCTTGCTATCACGGTTTCGTCGAAATATGGGTAGAACTACCCATGATCAATTTCTACAAATTGGGTGATCGCACCGATGCGGAGCTGCCTTTCCGGTCCTAGCTTTGGTGATACTTTTTATCATAAATAATATTATAGACCATGAAAGGTGCACTGAAACTTCTCCTAGTTATTCTGATGAGTATCGAAGCATATTCCCAGGCTGATCCACAAGTTGATCGACGGCCTCCGATTATTGATATGCATATGCATACTGGACTTCCTCACGAGGTGCCAGCTGGGACACCATCGCTCTGCCGTCCTGAGCCCTGTCAAGGTGATGGTCATGCGACCGTCAATTCCACGGACCTCATGAAGAAAACATTAGAGGCCATGAATCACCACAACATTGTCCTGGGCTTCCTCAGTGGTGTAGATTGGTCAGCAGTCCAAGAGTGGACAAAGTCTGCTCCAGGACGCTTCATAGCATCACCTTTCATTCTGAAAGCCGAAAGCTCCCATCTGGAGAGACTCAAGGAGGAAATCGAATCGGGACGTTTCACCGGCATGGGGGAAATCGGAACCCAACTCAATGGAGTTCCTCCAAACGACCCATCACTAGAACCTTACTTCAAATTTGCTGAGGAACTTGACCTTCCCGTACTGATCCATACATTGGGAATCGGGCCTTACATGCCTCATTTTAGCTCTGCTGCCGGTAGCCCCCTGCTACTTGAAGAGGTGCTGGTCAAGCATCCCAAACTTCGGCTTTTTGTGGAGAATGCGGGGTACCCTTATCATGACGAAATGATTGCAATGATGTACCAATACCCGCAGCTCTACGTCGATGTATCTACTATTACTTGGGTTATTCCACGCGAAGCTTTCTATGATTATTTGGAAGCGTTCGTTAGGGCCGGCCTTGGTAAAAGGATCATGTATGGTTCTGACCAAATGGTGTGGCCTGAGAAGATCGGCGAAGCAATTACAGCGATTAAACAAGCTCCATTTTTAACTAATGAGCAAAAGCGAGATATCTTCTATCATAATGCTGCTCGCTTCCTTCGTCTCGAAGATAACGAATCAATTGATCCAAGATGAAAGAGATCTCCGACAATACCAACGAACCTTTCCTGCGAAAAGATACCATCGTTGTAGGTGGCGGGCAGGCGGGGCTGGCCACTGGTTATCATTTGACCAGGCACAATATAGATTTTGCCATACTCGACGCGAGACAAAGAACCGGTGACAGTTGGAGGGAGCGCTGGGATTCTCTACGCGTATTTACACCGGCCCGTTACTGTAGCCTTCCGGGCATGCCGTTCCCTGGCCCAGATAGCAGATGCCCGTACAAGGACGAAGTTGCTGATTACCTGGAGACCTATGCCCAGCATTTGGAATTGCCTCTATACCACAATATGCGGATCGATAAACTATCAAGGGTGGACGACCACTTCGTCCTTAAAAGCGGCAGGAAACGTATTGAAGCTAATAATGTAATTGTGGCGATGTCAGGTTATCAGCATTCCGTCAAACCTGACTTTGCGAAAAAGTTAAGACCTGAAATCAGACAAATACACTCCGGAGTTTATAAGAACCCCTCACAATATCGGCCGGGTGGAGTGTTGGTGGTAGGTGCCTCAGATTCCGGCTGTGAGATTGCAATGGAGGCAGTAGCTACCCACGAAACATGGCTGTCTGGGAGGCACCCTGGTCATGTTCCTTTTGCAATCGATGGCATGTTCGGTAAATTGATTGGTGTACGCTTAGTAATTGGACTTGCCTTCCACCATTTTTTATCGCTCGATACGCCCGTCGGTAGGCGGGTGAGGCCAAAGCTGGTAGGTTCTACGGGACCCAATGTTAGGCTTCATCCCAAACATATTAGAAAAGCAGGCATCCAAAGAATACCAAAGATTATTAATGTGGATGATGGACTTCCTGTTCCGGAAGGGTGCGGGCCAATGGATGTCCAAAACGTGGTCTGGTGCACAGGATTCAGACCAAATTTTGAGTGGATTGATATCGAGTCAGTCAAAAATCGTAAGCATCCAAAAGATCCACCCCATCAAAGTGGGATCATGACAGATGAAGCTGGGCTTTACTTTGTCGGCCTTTTCTTCACCCATGCTCTCTCGTCGTCATTACTGCGGGGAGTGTCAAGGGATGCAAAAAGAGTTGTGAATCACCTCGTGGAATACAGATGAAGTAGCAGTTACTCACCGGATGACCCTCTGATATTGCGTTCTGTAGGGAAGACTAAGACAAAAAGTGCAGGACTTCTGCAAAGCTCGAATTTGCAGGCTCCCTCAAATGGGATTAATGATCCCCCTTTCTGATGTAAGCGCAGGCACAAAATGTATGTCTAAGAACGGCCTCGGGCAAGTCCATATGTATTGCCTTGAGAATAATATCAGTAGAGCGATTATCAATAATATTTGAGCGATCAATATTTATCTATAATCTGTGAAGGTTGTCCCCAGATTTTCAACTACTCCTTTCAGTACCTTTGTCTAAATTTCCAGTTCTTTCCCATGCTCATTCCAATTATTAATCCCCGCCCGTACCGAAAGAGGTACGTTCGGGCGGGTGCAAGGCAATTAGAATTCCTATCACTACCAAAACAATCTTTCCAAGGGCATAAAGAATATGCTTCCCCGCTGACCCAGATTCGATGAAAGATGTCTTACCCTTCGCAAGAATGTGAGCATGGTTTACATCGTGCTGACGGAGTGCAGCTATCGTCCCTACGGATATGAAATGAGCCTCAAGTCTATGGTTAACTCTCTTCTTTCGGTGAGTACGTTGCCAATCCAATCACGGAAAAATGACTGGAGGCTACCTCAGAGCTACCTATAGATATGTGATGTTAAAAGGAGGTGGGTGATGCAGCCTCCATGACCAATCCAGTGGCAAAGTTCACAGGAAGTCTATAAATTGAATTATATGATGTTGTTGAAGTGTCCTGTTCGGAAGAGCTGTAGACTGATCGATCTCCCGAATGCCATCATTTTTTATTTAGAATTCCCTGACTTTGTCGCTTGAAACGGGAACTTTTAAGAGATCTTCCTTGCCTGAGACAAGTAATGGTCAATGGACTCATTCAAAGCCATTGATCATTTTAATTGGGTGGGGCTTGGTCAAGAACTTCCCTCCAAGCTATATTTTTAGAT
>JABDMH010000109.1 GCA_013001595.1 Saprospiraceae bacterium
GTATGAGGTGCAAGTTTGGCCATGCCAAAAGGAATCGAAGCAGGTGTATAAAAGAACCATCTGCCATGCACCGATCCGAGTTGAGGATCTACGAATTGGGTCAGGTCTCGGAGCGGTTCTTCACCAACCTCTCTCAATTGATCGCAAGAAAGCAAGGTAAGTAATGAGATCGCAAGAACAGGAAGTAGGACACGCCTTCTACGGACATTTCTTTTTTTTCGCTTGAGGTGGAATGCTGACAAAGTTTTGATTTTGTTAATGATTAGATCCCAAATGAAGACTTCATCTTAAAGATAACATGCTATCTAATTTAGCTGTTCCCTCATCCAGGAAATTACTTTGACCTTCATTTCAGCTGAAAAACGATTATAGTCTGCTGGGGCGAATAATTCGACCTGGTCTTCTTTTCCATAAAGCTGGAAGACTTTTTTGACTTCATCAACAGTGTGCCGAATTTCCGGGAAATCCGCGTATTGATCCCAAGTCGGCGCCACTACAAGCATTGGTCGGGGTGCGATGGCAGCCAATATTTCATGAAAATCATACGGAATTCGATCTTCATGTCCAGCAAAAAAACCAAGCCTTGGCAATAAGCCATGCAGATGTGAGTAGGCATAGATCCCTTCCGCAGTTTTACCTGGCGTATTTGCTCGCATGGGCGTAAAGCCACAAACAGAAACTACCCCTGATATCCTATCGTCGAGTGCCGCACTGTACAACCCTACCATGCCACCTAAAGAATATCCGGCAACAAATATCTTACTAGTGTCAATAAACGGTTGTTTGGTAAGGGCATCGACTGACCAGCGGACGTCAGCTACCATCCGGCCCAATTTTGACCAGCGCGGAAAACGATCGTAAAAAAGTCTGCCTTCTTCAAATAACCGACTACCGAAACCTATCTGATCGTAGATACAAACAGCGAAACCTCCTTTGACGAAGTCAGAAATAACATCACCTGTCTTGGCAATACCTGTAGAATAGGCATATTCATGCAAATAGATGACAACGGGCAACTTTTGTTTCGTGTCAGAGATGTCACCACCGGCAGGATAATAGATATACCCATGAGAAAAAGGCTTTCTTTCGATGCCTTCAGAAACCTGCGGTAAACCTACCACATCATGCAGATAGTCCGTCTGCTGCCCCGGACCTAACGAGGCGGGCTCTTGGCCTAATCCCCATTGTATCTGCTTACGGATCCCACTCACTTTTCTCTTCCAATCAATGGTGGCTATGATAGCTCGACCGGTACTATCTTTCAGGAGATCATTCGAATCCGCAATGGGGAAACTAAGTGGGTCGATCATTTCACCACTGAGTCCAAGCCACTTCGAGAAGCTATAATCACATACAAGATGGTTGTCGGGCTCGATGTTTCCTCTCTCAAAGACATAGTCAAAGAAATCGAGGTATCGCTCCATGTCTCGCATAGATGGGGCATGCAATCCCTGGCGCAAATCGATAGCTATTTTATGCTCCGCACCCAGAAATTCATAGGCCTTGCGAGCTGAAAGGTAGGCCTGCTCGATGCCCCAGGGATTACCAGCTGATTCCGTTACGGAGGACGTCAACATGAGACCCCGCGGTGCTACTAAAGCCATTAGCGAGTTTTGATCCACCGGCAACTTACTTTCCCATCCCGTAAATAACCTCAGTCTGGGATGTAACCAATGCGGACGTGCCCAGGTAAGCAACGATAGGGTTTCACTGTGGTATTTGTCAGTAGTATAGCGAAAAGGATTCTCTCCGCCTGTGCCACCGCTAATGGGCACCACCGCTTTGATACGGTCATCGTAGGCGGCGACCCAGAGTGCCATCTTACCATTGCGGGATAGACCTGTAAGGGCAATCTGATCTCGATTGACTTGCTTCAAACTGTAGAGATAGTCGATGGTTCTGGAGGCAGCCCAGCCCCACCGCATCAATGCGCTAAAATCGTATTTCGGCCAATAGGCCAATTCATAAGCTTCACTATCATCTGGATAGCCATATTTAGGATCCGTGGCCGCAAAGCGACATCCGATGTAGCCTCGGCGCACCCCTGCTTGGACCCAATCGTAGCGGTCTTCTTTCCAAGGGCAGATAAAGACAGGAAACGGTCCTTTGCCCGGTGGCATCAAGAGGGATATGTGCAGCTGTAACTTCTGCTCCGGGCCAAATCGTAACAGCAGCGTCCTTTCAACGACGTTTCCTAGCTGTTTTTCTTCGATCAGTTCAGCCGATAAATTTTGAGGAGCGGGAGGTATCGTTCCGGTGATCCAATATTGAGCCAGGCTTTCCATCTCCGCCCGCTTCATTTTCCATTGTGCCATTGTCTCCACTGGGATATGTCTACCCCCCTCATCAATGATCAGCGGATCCGGTAAGAACGGCAAAGATGGTAGTGCATCGAAATCCGGTGGGAGTTCATCCGTCCGTGACAGCCAATCACGCCATAAAAAATCTTCCGGAGAGACATGGGCGGGCGGTGTTCCTGGCTTTTGATCACCACTGGGAACAATCAAGTCTTCTGGAGTTACATTCATCAATCGCTCTAGATACTGTAGCCGAGTCAAATCCTCTTGAGCCCCGACTGGAGCAATCAAATACCCACTGAAAAGCGAGGCAAAAAATAACAGGAAAGAGCAATTTTTCTTCATGGTGGCGGATGTTCTGATCTATAGGTTATTTATTTAAAATGATCCTGTCAGTAATGCGCAGGAGTGCTAAACCTCGATTCTCTAGGGAGTGGAGTCACATCTTCTGGAATGTCCCACAATTGCACATTCAAGCAAGATTTCTTTTGGATAGTGGGTGGATTAAAATACTAAATATGGACCAACATCATGCTATAGGGTGAAGAGAATGCGTTCAATTTACGATAGCCAGTCTCACAATATCCAGATTTTCTTTAGAACGCATTTAGTCATCAAGCAGAAAAACAAGGGAATGTATTAATTTCCTTATCATTCGGTTTGTAAAAATAACCTTACATGTATCACCATAATCCTCACATATCTGTCATCTGTTGTCTAGGACTGAGCTTCTTGATCAGTTGTGGAAGTGCAGAGCAAGAAGCTCCTAGGCCCAATATCCTTTTCGCCATTGCTGATGATGCTTCATATCCGCATATGGGCGCTTATGGTACTGACTGGGTGCATACCCCCGCTTTTGATCAAGTGGCCAGGCATGGCCTACTATTTAATAATGCATATACTCCAAATGCGAAATGTGCACCCTCCAGGGCATGCATACTAACAGGCCGCAATTCATGGCAGTTGGAGGATGCCTGCAATCATATGCCCTTCTTCCCCGAAAAGTTCATCACGTTTGGAGAAGCACTTCCTAAGGCCGATTACTTTGTTGGTCACACCGCCAAGGGATGGGCACCCGGTGAAGCGAAGAAAGACGGAATTCCCCGCATACTGATCGGCCCGCCATATAATGAGCATACTGTGACACCACCAGCAAAATATATATCAGGTAACGACTATGCAAGAAATTTTGAATCCTTCCTGGACGCCAGGCCAGTAGAGCAGCCGTTCTTTTTTTGGTACGGGAGTACAGAACCCCACCGTGCCTACGAATATGGAGCCGGTCTCAACAAGGGACGCAAATCACTTTCTGATATTGATGTGGTTCCTCCTTTTTGGCCAGATAGTGACACTGTCAGGACCGACATGTTGGACTATGCATTTGAGATCGAATATTTCGACGACCATCTGGGACAGATGCTGGCATTATTGGAATCTCGGGAACTGCTAGCCAACACCCTAGTGGTAGTCACAGCAGATAATGGCATGCCGTTTCCCCGCATAAAGGGCCAAGTGTATGAAATGGACAATCACCTTCCTTTGGCCATGATGTGGTTGGATGGCATTAAGGACCCAGGAAGGAACATAGACGATTATGTGTCATTTATAGATTTCACACCTACCTTCCTCGAATTGGCAGGCCTGGCAGAGTCGGAAAGTACCATGCAGCCCATTACCGGTCATTCGCTGACATCATATTTTCAAGATGCAAATCCGAAGCCATTACGAGATTTCATGATCGTCGGTAAAGAACGTCACGATATTGGACGTCCACACGACTGGGGATACCCAGTGAGGGGTATTATTAAGAATGACCTGTTGTACACAGAAAACTTCAAACCAGAGCGCTGGCCGGCAGGAAACCCGGAAACCGGATACCTCAATACGGACGGCAGCCCTACCAAAACCGAAATTCTGGATCTACGGAGATCTGGTACCGACTCATCCTTCTGGAAAATGAGTTTCGGAAAAAGACCAGATGCGGAGCTATATAATATCGCAGAAGATCCTTATTGCTTGCATAATATCATTGACGACCCCGCATACAGCGAGAATATTTCAGAAATGAAAAGTCAGATGTATGCCCAATTAAAAGAAGAAGGTGATCCCCGAATCCTGGGCCATGGCGATGTTTTTGATGAATATCCTGCTGCCAGTAAATCCGCAAATTTTTATGACCGTTGGTTGAAAGGTGAGAAAGCACCGGCAGGTTGGGTGAATGAAAGTGACTTTGAACCGATGGGAAAACTGAAGAATTAGGTTGCAATACTTGCCAGGCTAATCGTAACAGTAGCTGGGATATGCGCATTAACGATATGTCTCAAAAATCACTGAACCGTGATATTAGTGTGATGCGTGTTATAAATATGGGTGTGCGGTAGATGTGGTTGATTCAGCGGAGTAATGCGGAAAGACAAAGTGAAGGAGCTGTTATGATGGGAATTTCTGTAGTGCTAAGAGAGCAAATAGGCAGCAGAATACACCAAGACCATATACTTTGAAAACAAATTTTTTGAGCATTGTCAACGCCCGTCTCACACCTCCTTCCTCAATACCTCAAGAGGTGGCTTATTCACGATACTGCGACTATTGCTGAGGCCGATCGCCACGGTGAGGAGGGTAATGACAATGTAGACTTCTAAGAGAACCAACACATCAGGTTTGAGGGTAGTTTCAAAACTCAGCCAGGCCAAAAGACTGCCGAAGACCAGGGCAATCACAATACCCGAAAGGGCCGCCAGGCTGCCCAGCAAGAAGTACTCCAGTGTGTTGATAAGAAGTATCTGATGACGACGGGCACCAAGCGTGCGTAGCAAAACGCTCTCGTGCATACGCTGATACTTGCTGATTAATACCGAACCTGTGAGTACCAAAAGACCTGTAAATATGCTGAAGAAAGCCATAAATCGAATGGCAAAGCTCACCTTGGAAAGCACCGTATCGATGGTTTCCAGTACCAATTGGAGATCGATGACCGATACATTGGGAAACTCTTTCACCACTTTTTGCTGAAATGACGCCGATTGCCGGGGTGACTCAAATCGGGTGAGCAGTACATGAAATTTAGGCGCATTTTCCAAGACACCTGTGGGAAACACAACCAGAAAATTGGTCTGCATGCGCTGCCAATCCACCTCGCGGATGCTTCCCACGTACGTCTTCACGCTAGCGCCTTGCACATTGAAAATAAGCTCATCACCGAGGTCGACTTTCATAGCTTCCTGGAGGCGCTCTGCGAGAGAGATGAAAATACTGTCACCTTGATCCCGGGGATCTTTCTGCCATTGGCCACGCAGCAATGTCTCCGAGTCGCCAGGGCCGTTGCGATAACTTACACGGTACTCACGACTGAGTACCCAGTTGCGTATGCCGGCAATAGTATCGGCCCTCACTTCATCTATACTTCGGC
Source organism: Saprospiraceae bacterium (assembly GCA_013001595.1). Lineage (GTDB taxonomy): Bacteria > Bacteroidota > Bacteroidia > Chitinophagales > Saprospiraceae > JABDMH01. The sequence goes on from JABDMH010000109.1 coordinate 5,707, forward strand.
CCTTAATAGCCTCAAGGCGCATGGTAACGATGGGCACTTCGCTTATGATGGGGAATCCACTCTCTCGGGTCACTTCCCTTACCCGGTCAACCTGATTTGATTGGATGTCAAAGAGCACCATATTAGGGCGGCTTTCGGGTGCTGAAGTCAACTTCACCTTATCCACCAAGAGCTCCTGACTGATAAAAAGGGTGGTGATCAGGGCGGTTCCCAGGCCGATGGTTACGACTAGGATAAGGGTTTGATTGTTGGGTCGGTAGAGATTGGCTAGCCCTTGCCTCCATATGAAGGGACTCCCGGACGGGAAGAAGCGCCTTACTGTGTAGATGGCCAATCTTGCCAAACCAGCCAAAAGCGCGAAGGCCACTAGCATGCCAAAAGAAAAGGCCAACGCACTGGTCCACTCATCAAGCTGCAGGCGCGAAAAAAGAATGATGAATACGAGGATTCCTACGCCCACTAGCCAGGGCGCTCTGTCTTTAAGGCTTGGCTCCAAGGAAGCACGGATAGCCCTCAGCGGAGATATCCTCCTCAGACGCAGTAGTGAGAGTAGGGCAAACAAAACGGCGGCTATGACACCCGTCAGAATCCCTTCAAGAATAGAATTCCAGCTAAGGGCAACAGCTACATCCACCATGAGAAAATCGTCGAAAAGAGCGGGTAGTAAGAGTTGGATAGCGGTACCGAGTGCAGCGCCGAGTACCGAACCCAGTAGAGCCATGGCCAGCACTTGGATAAAGAAAATCATCATCGCTTGTCGCCCTGTGGCTCCGAGACAACGCAATATGGCCACTGCTGTAGTTTTCTCCTTGAGGTAGATGTGGACGGAGCCCGCCACACCAATGCATCCCAGAATAAGGGCGACAAAAGCCGTGAGGTTCAAAAAACCGGTGAGATCGGCATAGGCATCTCCAACCTCTTCTTTACGCTCTGCCACATCATCGTAACGCAGTTCGGTGGTTTCGAGCCAGGGGGATAGGTCTTCTTTAAATACCCTATTGTTGAATCCCTCAGGATACTTCGCATAAATTTTATAATTGATGCGACTTCCCAATTGGTTCAGCCCCGTTTCTTCCATCCTTTGCAGGGGAATAAACACAGGAGGTGCTATGGTCGTAGTAATCGCTGACTGGCCAGGCACCTCGAGTACACTGCCTTCGATAAGGAAGGTCAGGTCTCCAATTTTTACCGAATCCTTGGGTGAGGCGTTGAACTGGAGCAACAGCGTCTGGTCCACGAGGGCCTTTCTGCCCTCCGTAAAATCAGCTGCTACCCCCGCGGGTTCGGTTTTAATTCGTCCGTAAAAGGGAAAACTCCCCTCTACCGCTCTCACATTGATGAGACGCGTACCCCCGTCCTTTGGGAAGTAAACCATGGAGGCGAAGCTCATCTCCTCCGCCATTTCAAATCCAAGAGAATCGAATCTCTGCCTCACCTCATCTGAGATGGGTGTACGACTACTTACCTCTAAGTCTGCGCCGAGGAGCGCCTTCGCCTCTCCCTCAATCTCCTCGCTTAAATTTTCGCCAAAGGAGTTGATCGCCACCAGGGCAGCAATTCCCAAGATGATACTGCCCATAAAGAGAAGAAGGCGCGGTGCATTTTTCCTACTATCGCGCCAAGCCATTTTAACTAGCCAGTGGAATCCAGATTTCGGCTCTCCCATCACGATACGGAGTTAGTCAAGCTGTCGGAAAACAACTTACCGTTTTTCATATGGATCACGCGTCCTGCCCGGTTGGCTAGATTGAGGTCATGGGTGACTAGAATTAGGGTGGTTCCCGCATCGGTGTTTAGATCGAAAATCAACTCTTCTACCGTAGCACCCGTCTCTCCATCCAGATTGCCCGTAGGCTCATCCGCGAAGAGAATGGATGGCTCATTGGCGAAAGCCCGAGCAATCGATACCCGCTGTTGCTCTCCTCCTGAAAGTTGGGCGGGATAGTGATCCGCTCTGTCACCGAGGCCTACCTTTCCGAGCAATTCGTCTGCCTTCTGCCGCGCCATTTTATCCCCTTTTAACTCCAATGGGATCATGACGTTCTCCAAAGCTGTAAGTGATGGAAGCAGGTTGAAACTTTGAAAAATAAAGCCCACGTGGGAACTGCGAACCTGAGCCTTTTCATCTTCAGTGAGCAAGTCCAGCACTATTCCGTTGAGGGTAACTGACCCTGAAGATGGCACGTCAAGTCCAGCTGATAGTCCCAAGAGGGTTGTCTTCCCGCTTCCCGAAGGTCCTACGATGGCGCAGGTGGATCCGCGGTCCACATCGAGACTTACCTTATTGAGTACGGTCAAATCCCTGGATCCGCTCCTGTAGTTCTTCGTAAGTTCGCGAATCCGCAGAATGGGCTCATTTTTCATAGGAAAGTTCGTTTCGATTAAAAATTGAATAATTTCAAAACCTGGAAAGCGCTAACATGTTTTGTCTGATAAAAATCTAATATGCTATTTAACACTATTAAAGCATTTATTGTCGTCACGGGACTATTGATCTTTTCTGCCTGCAGCGAAACGATTCAAGAAAAGAATGCGGTAGTAGAGGCTGATGCCATTCTTGAAAATGAGGAGCCGATGGAGGAGCGAAAGGTCATACTCTTCTTTGGAAACAGCCTCACTGCTGGCTACGGTGTAAAAAAAGAGGAAAGCTTTCCCGCTTTAATTCAAACCCGTATTGACTCGCTTGGTTTAAACTATCAGGTGGTAAATGCTGGCGTAAGTGGCGAAACCACGGCCACGGGCCTCAACCGCCTCGATTGGGTGCTCGATAACTACGACGTGGATATTTTCGTCCTCGAACTGGGCGCCAATGACGGATTGCGTGGTCTTCCACCCGAGCAAACGCAAGCAAACTTGCTGAAAATCATTGAAAGGGTGCGTTCTCGTGAACTAGCTGTGCAAGTGGTTCTGGCTGGAATGATGGTACCTCCGAGTATGGGCCCAGAATACGTGGCGGCTTACAACCCCATTTTTAAAGATATTGCCCAAGAGAAAGATATCGAACTCATTCCCTTTCTCTTGCAAGGCGTAGGTGGAATCGATTCTCTGAACCAAAACGATGGCATCCATCCCAATTTTGCCGGAAATCTTATTGTCCGGGAGAATGTATGGAAAACCCTCAGACCGATGGTCATGGAATAAACGCATTTTCGACAATCTCCTTTCAAAGAATAACTTCCCTCAAAAATCCAAACCGTAATAAAATCAGAAATCACTATTTTATCGAAATAGTCCGCTACTCTAATTTTTGTTCAAAGACGGAGAGTAACGCGATTTCATAACCGTTTCTAATTCTACCAATAATACCTTCCTTTATTATTGGGGTCATGAAATAGTATTAGATCTTATCCTCAGTCAGCTTTAGCTGAATTTGACTAATGCAGGACTTGGAATGTATACTATTTTCTAATCGACCCCCTGAGCATTCATTTTAATCCTGTAGAGCGATGTCCTGGCTGTGATATATAATTCATCTCGATCTACTCCTCCGAAGCAGACATTGGATGGTTGTTCAGGTACATGTATGGCATCTACTTGTTCACCATCTTGTGAATAAATGTCCACTCTGCGTGCGCCACTTGTGGTGAAATAGATATTTCCCTGTTGATCTAAAGTCATGCCATCACAACCCAAATCAGCAAAAAGGGTCTTATTGGAGAGTGTACCATCTTCATTTATATCATATATGTATGTTTTTCTGGCCTGGGCATCGGTTACATACAGGTTTTTGCCTTCTGGCGTACCCACAATTCCATTTGGTTTGACCAAATCATCACATACTCTGATCACAGTTTTTCTATCCGGGTCTATATAATATACATGCATACCATCCTGTGCCAACTGGTCTTGTTCAGCGCCATACTTGGGATCGGTAAAGTACACTCCACCTTGTCCGTCAGGCCAGAGGTCGTTAGGTTGGTTAAATTTTCTCCCTTTGTATCTCGATGCGATGATCGACTTTTTTCCATTCTTATCGGTTAATGTAATCTGCGCTGGTGTTCTTTCGCAGGCAAGCAGGTTTTGATCTTTGTTAAAATACAATCCATTAGCGAAATTGGAATTGTTGGTCAAGGTATCTAACTGGTTTTCCGTATTCCAGATGAGTATGCTTTCATTTGGTATATCGGTAAAATATACATTCCCAGCTGAATCCACGGCAGGCCCTTCGGTGAACTTAAATCCGGTAGCCAGTTTTTCTAGTGTATAGCTATGGAAGAGCGTGGAAAACGTCTTTGCACGTAAGGTTGTTTCTTTTGCATACTTTTCTGGGTTCTCGGTAATGACTTTAGGGTTCTTCACACGAATCACGCCGCTTTCCTTACCTGGTTGAATAAGATGAACTTGAAACCCAATGATTCCTTTATCCGTCTTACCATCTACGATATGAGAAGTGGGCACTCCATTGACCCAAAATTTGAATGTATCAGCAATGGCTTCAATTCGATAATGGTTCCACTCCGAATTCTTGTATGCCGCGAAAGCGGCTTTTTCGCCTTCTCCCATGCCCAAGAGTGGCGTCATCCATAGTCTACCTCTTTCTTCCCATACGCCTCCGGTCCATTGCCGTTCAGACTGGTCTATTTCCATCTGAAACCCATGTACCTTTCCATTGTTGAGGTCGGGGTCGCTGATGCCTCTGATCATGATATTGGTATTGAGCGAACCTGTAATTTTGACATCACACTCAAAGATGAAATCACGGAATTCCTCCTCGTATACCAGATATGGATAATTCACAGTATCGATTTGCTGGGTTACTAAGGCACCATCTTCCACCTTTAGCGGTGCCTCGCCATCTGTAATGCTCCATCCAGCAGTCGTTTCCCCGTCAAAAAGATTGATCCAGGGCTCATTGGTAATCGGAGAGCAACTCGATACCAATGCAATTAGTACGAATATGAACAAATGGGTTTTACCATGAACATGACTAATCACCTTGAATATCTTTAGTCTTTCTGTCTTTTTTGTTTTCATTTCAATTGATTTCAATTCACATCTGTCTACAATAAATTCGAAATGACCCAGGTTGGGTCAAATATCAATTGCCTCAGGTTACAAACCCGGGGTAAAATAGGGTTCTGAAGTGGGTTTGGCGGGATTTTTGGATAAAAATCGTGACAAGCCCTAATTGGAGGATCGATTACGGTGCAAATAGCTATTGAAGCTTATTCCGTTGATTATCAACGAATACCGCGTATCCACTTCTCACATCTATCATTACTCCGAATTCAATAAACCTCCACAGCTCAATCAATAGCAATTCTAATCGGTTCACTGACCAATTTCCTGCCCTTCAACTTCAATTTCCAGTGGATAGATCCAATCATGAAAATTTCATGTTCACCTCAAGGATTATTTTGCTTTCAGAAAGAATACCTTCTCAGCAAATCTGGTTCTGAGGGTATTATAAGGTTCTGATACTCTTGGTCCGAAATCTCTAATCTAATCGAAGTGGACTGTCCCGACCAATCCATTTCGAAACTTGTTCTATCAATTTTAATCAACATCCTATCCTTTTGGTTAAACACTGCATCCAAATACTTGGATTGTTCAATTGTGTACCAATTAGTCTCATAAAGTTCCTCGGGATAAGTCCTTTGGATCATCAAATATTTCTCGTGATCAAGGTCAGAATTTAAATTAGAGTGTTCGTCTTCATTAGCTCCTGTTCCCTCTGAAAAATCGATTGTGCATCCCATCCAATCATCGGATATCGTTAATCTTCTACATATGAAATCTAACTTTTTCATAGCATATTATGCACGCCCAACGGATCGGCCGTACCCGTCGTGCCGACAAAGGAGGCATGATCGTGGTCACGGCGTATGTTTGCCTTGAATGGTTACTAAATCATTCTGTTAAAAGTACGCAGAATGAAGAATACAGGTAGGCTGGAAGTTCCTTACCATGCTGGATTCTAGTGGGACAAAAGGGTCAATGCGAAAACCAAATGACCATGAAGCTAGGCATGTAGTAAGCAGCAAGGGTTTCACGGGCGACTGTGAGTCTGAAGTAAGCTGGACTGCAAATACCTGTACCGAAGAACATGAATTGCATATGAGGCATCGAGGTATG
>JABDMH010000126.1 GCA_013001595.1 Saprospiraceae bacterium
ACCCTCCAATCAAACCTGCTACCATTGTACTAAATCCAATACCTGTTAAATCCTTGTTCAAATCTGTCTTTCGTTTATACGGGTCAATTTTGTCAACTGCTTTTGCAATGGCTAAGGATTCTATGCTAGTTATTACCAAAATGGAAAACACGGTTGTCCAGAATTCAAGCGTATTACTTTTACTAAAGTTGGGGTGCATTATTGAATCTGTAATAGTATCAGGAATGTCCAACAATAGATGAGGTCCCACCTCATATGCTTTGCCAAAAAATGAAAGCGTTTGATGGTCAAAGAAATTGAAGGCATAAACAAATGGAATGGATAGGGCTATGACCCACATAGGTGCTGGCAGAAGATGAAAAAACCGGTAGCTAATTTTGGATTGAAATAATAATAAAAGTAATCCTGTCAAAGCTATAATCAACACAAAAGGATTGGCTTGAGGTAAGTATGCAACGGCATCTATAAGGTTCTGTATAATGCTCGGGCTATCAGAATGCGTGTCCATGGCAACATGGATCTGCTTTGCAAATATGATAATTCCGATGGCTGCCAAAATGCCGTGAATCACTGAAGTATGGAAGATGTCCGCCAATCGACCCAATTTCAATAACCCCAATACCATTTGAATTGCCCCTGAAACAACCACAGCTGCCAAGACGTAATTAAAGGCTTGGCCTGAACCATCATCCATCACTGCTATACCAAAAAGTATGACCCCGATCACTCCCTTGGCTGGTCCGTTGACTGATATGTGACCACCCCGATAAAGGGTTGTAACGACGCCACCAACAATTGCTGAAAAGATACCTGACATTGCAGGTGCTCCAGCTGCTAAAGCAATACCTAATGAAAGCGGTAAGGCAATGAGCGCTACACTCACCGCTGCGATCAAATCACTTTGCCAATTTTCAATTAATCCCTGAATCCCTTCTTTAGGTGTAGATTCCATCTATTTAACTATCAAAAAGCCTATTATCATTAACCTAATCACCTAAAATAGTATATATTCGGGGTGAGCAGAGAGTGCCTTAAAGGAAATCAAAAAAATGAAAGCATCCTATTGCTGCAACTGAATTTTTGAAAAAAAAATTTATTTGTTTGAGGTATTCCTGTACTACTTTTTGAAGCCACCCAAAGCCAGCGTAAATGGCGTGCCGACCCTACGGGAGAAAGGAGCAACTCTGGAGAGACTACTCGTGCTATCGGTGTCAAACCTAGTGTCAATCGGACCATTTGCAGCAACTTTGTCCCGGCATCATTGGTTCCCCTTCGTCTTGATCCCGTCCTTCGGGAGTACTTCCGCAACTACGCCCCACCACAATAGCAAAGCGGCCATTTTTAAAGTCTCCCGTAAACTGCTATCCAGAAGATATGCCGTCATCCACACCACAACTTCTTATGACGTTGGTCTCATCCAACATTCAACAATGATTACTTGCGCCAAATATGGTCCAAGCCGAGTATGGAGCCAAGGTCAAGTAGATGCTTAGCGGGCATCCTTGACTCCCTGCCCACTTTACCTCCCTACTGGCATCCGCATTCATTTCTGCAGATTATAAACTGCTCCAAGCTCTTAAACTATAATAGAGGAGAACAAGACACTGAGGGTGACCTGGTCTCTTCAGGATCACATTTCATAGACAGTTGCCTTTAGTTGCTTTATCACCAAAATAACAATTGTGAATGGGTCAACTTGTATCACACATAGGCTGCCGGACCATAGAGCATAAAGCCATTAATCTACATGTAATCCCAATCTCAAATATTACCATTTTCATACCATCCTGGCAGATGTTGCTTTTACATAGGATACATTATTGTGTTCGTTCTTTTTCATTTATCTTCCTTTTTGTGTTTTAGTTGTTTCTTCTATTGCGTATCCAATTTAAAAGCGTACTTGATCCGATGGCAAAAATCACCGCAAAACCATTGAAAAGAATATCCTGAGGGTCAAATACGCGATTCGGCAAGGTTTTTTGAATGAATTCGTCAAGAATTCCAATTAGAAAAGCAACAATAAGAGCCAGAATAGCAGGTGCAAGCTTAGGTTTTCTATGCTGTGCTCTTTCTGCAAGAGCTTTGTGAATGAAAATTGCTAATATGCTATATTCCATCAAGTGACTGCGCTCAGGTGCTCCTAATCTTACGAAGAACATGACATAGACAGCAATTATTCCTAATAGTATTGATATTTCGATCTTGCTCGATCGCGTGCTTAACACGTGTACAATGATAGCCGCTCCAACAGTGAGCATGCCAAACACAAAGAATACTGCTTGTACGTTTTAGTTCCGTAGTTGGCTTGCCAAGGGGCGTCCTATGAAAAGAGTTGCGAAAATAGTAGCAAACACCACAAAAGCCCACAGCCAAAGATGCTATTCTCGTGAAGAGGTAAAAGTAGGCATAGCGGTTTAATTGTCTGTCATGTAATAGCTAGTCAAACCCATCAAGCATTTGTTGAGAGTGAGTCATCTGTCAGTACGGTGAATAGTCGTGTCAACATCTTTTTTGCATGACGAAAAACCGTTTCAATGCAATCTCCTGTGCCGCTCACCGCAATCCAAAACACTATCCTTACTTATTCTAGGTCAGCTATGATATTGACAGTTCCTCCTAAGAGCGGCATGTCTCAATGCCCTGTGTCATGCCCAGTGTCCACTCTTCTTGAATTTGAATTTAGGACCCCTCAACTCAAATATTGCACGGAATGAATCTGTTGTCTTTAAATCAATTGGCCCTTTACTTGATAGTGGGCTTCTCTTGTTACCATATTGAATAAAATCATAGTACTTCAGGAATCTTTCCAGGACCCTGGTTTCAAAACAACTTCTAAATTGCTCCAATCTACTCATCCATCTTTCCTCAAAGTGATTTAAGATAGACGGGAAGGCGGTTACGATTTTGTTGATATAAAAATCAACGGTCCTGTCTTCGCTACCATATCTCAGTAATAAATACAAGGTGTAACCTAGTGTATCTTGTATCCCAATACCCTGGGGATAACCGTCATGATAACCCAAATTGAACTTTTGACAGTTCGTACGAAAAAGCAACTCAAAAAGATCTTTCTTGGATTCTTCTTGCAAATACTTTTCCCCATTCATTGTCATACTGATTTCATTTTTCCGCTTCTTGGTCAATCCGCAGAGTAAGCTGATTATCTTGACATTCTGAATGGCAACTGTATCTCCCTCCTTGTTTAATTTTACTATTCCTCTTTCTATATAATCCTCCTCGATGATTCGAGTATTATACAGTTCAAAACATAAATTCCGAGGGAGATTTCCACGCTTTGTGAGTTTAACCTTACCTCGATCTTTAAGAATCTCAAAATATTTCAGAGATAGTTTTAAGAATGGGACATGTTCAAGTATTGTGTAATCCACATCATCTCTAAATCCAATTGGCGAATCTTTATCAAATGTCTTGTATAGAATAATATTCAAATCGGCTGGTGACAAGTTATCAATATCCTCCATTGGAGTCAGATTATATGTCTCCAGTTCTCTTTGCAATTTCGATTGAAGTGCATGTAAAATTCTATCCTCTTCTGTCATATGATTATGAATTCAACTCATCTCAAATCATCAAGTATTTCCTTGGCATCGTTGGCATGCCATTCATCACTACCAATGGATTCTAAAATTATTTTGGCTCTCCCTTTTTGACCATCCAAAATAAGGGCAAGGGCCAGGAACCAATTGATCTCCTGTCTAAATTGACCAGGTCCCTCGGTCTGCAAATCACGGTAAAGGTTAATAGCAGCTTCATAATTGCTAGCATAGAGATCTGAAGTAGCCTGAAAGAATTGATCTTCAGTGGTCTTTTCTGAGATCATGCCAAAGTACTCGGCTGCCTTCGCATATTGACTGTCGTTATACCTACTGATTGCATCAGCACGCAATTGAACATCTCCTTCGGCAGCAATTCCCTTGGTTACACCAGGATGGGCTATCGGCTGGCTTTGCACCAGACTCAAGATATGCTGTTCGCTGCTGCTGTTGGTCTCAAACAAGGGTAGTAGCGCAATCAACATGGCGATTCCTGCCGCCACGGAGACGATTCGGATCCATAAGCGCCTATTTGTCTTGATCGTAGATGATGATGCCTTACTGATTCCATATTCGGACATCAATTTGTCACTCCATCGCTCCCGTGATTTCTGGTCTAGGATCTTCCTCACCGGGTCTTTGAGCAATTGATCTTTTGCATCTTCCGACGATGCTTTGCGGTATCTCTGTAGAAAGTCACTCATACTCGCTCTTATTATGTTCTTGAAAATAATGGATGAGTTTGTCCTTGCAGCGTTCTTTTTGCTTGCGAATTGTCGCCGCATTCTTATCTAACTTTTCTGCCACTTCCTTAAGCTTTAGATCTTGATAGAAATACAGTTGCAAAAGCTCTTGACATTGTTCTGATAGCATATCCCATGCAAGGGCCAAATGCACAAAGTCTTCTTCATCAAGTGTATCCACACCTTCTTCCACTAAATCGAATGTCTCGATCGAAGTCACCTTTGGACCTTTAATCTTACGAAGGAGATTTTGGCTAGCCATTTGGGTGAACAGGAAACGCATGTTGCCATACTTTACTTTGCCTTGCAAAAGACGCATTCTGAAATCCAGCAAGGTATCCATAGTAGCATCATACGCATCATCACGCTGTACGCCATATTTCCTTACCAAGTAGCCGAGACATTCAGAAAAATGTGCAAGGAAGACGTTTTCAAAAATCTGTTGCCTACCATTTCTAAGCTCACTGCATAGGTCGTCAAACTTATCCGGGGATAGACCGAAGTTATTTTTAAGTTGGTTCAAAGTGTTAAAGACAGTTGTCCAGACTATAAAACTAGGTCTTTTTTGCTCGACAATTGACCTTGTGGGAATCCATCCAGAAACAGTTGTTCCTACTTCATGCGCCAAAAGTTCCAATTCAGTATTTTTTATTCTCCAGTACTGGTGCGATTGCATAACTTGTCCGGTGCGAATAAACATATCAGGTGAACACTTTGTATCAGTATAAGGTGACATAAGGGCTATTGTGACATAAGAAATGTCAAAAATCCTTGGGAATAGTGTAGGGACTCTCGTATATCGACTATAGCCAATGCTGCTTGTCATCCAAGCTGATGGCTACGGCATGTCACAAAAATTCATTTAGGCACTTATAGTATTATATATATAAACACTGGTTTAACCGTTCAAATGTTACAGAGCTCAGTCGCCCAACACCTTGCATTATGCCTTGTATGCTACCTTTTGACGCTTCATCAAGTTGGTGGGTCTACAAATCACCATGAAGCTGAAGATCTAGCTGCATGGATGAGTGATGATACTATTGTTTATCATTCGAATCAATTTTTTGTAAGCCTCGAGGACTCAATTATGGAGGATACGATCCTAGCTTTTCTGGAAGATCTTAATGCTGTCGAAATCTGGAAAAGTGGGAAGTTGAATATGGCACTCTGGGAAGTGATAGGATTCCCATTCACAACTGGTGATGGAGAAACAATCATAGATATCCATGATGCAATATCACGCTCCAAAAGAAAAACCAAAATCCACAATGCCTCCCTTAATATTCAGCAGACGATAAATAGTGCACTAGCATTCGAAGGAGCTACATGCTTCGACATAACACAATTAAGTAAGGTCCAAGGAGATTCGTCCGAGATAAAGATCTCCATACTTGATACCGGAATTTCCGACATATCAGATAATTCCACAGCCAATTACAACTACAACCTGACCAATTATTCCGGCTATGACTACATTCATAATGACGCTATTCCAGACGACGAGAACGGTCATGGCACTCATCTAGCTGGCATCATTCACAGCATAACGCATCAGCATATTCCCACTCAAAACCGCATCACCTTTGATATTCGAAAAACACACGATGCAGCCGGTCAAGCATTTCTTTCGACGATCGTAATGGCTTTATTGGATGCCTTGGATGCAGATGCAAACATCGTAAATATGAGTTTTGGGTATCAAGGTGTATATCACGATTCACTCTTTTTTCCCCTACAGGTGGTCATTGAGGAGGCCTGGCAGAACAAAGTCTTGGTTGTCATTGCAGGTGGGAATGGTACCATTAATAATGATCTAGCAGACACCATAGCCCTTCCCGCTTCTTTTCCCACCAACAACATTTTATCTGTAGCGTCATTGGATTGCGGCAATAATCTCAGTCTCTTCAGTAATTATGGTGGCGCCAGTGTAGATTTGGCCGTATTGGGAGAAAATATTCCCGGACCAAACCTGGCTAGTGGATTGGTTGAATATTCAGGCACATCACAGGCGGCTGCCCTAATCACCGCAGTGTCTGCTTTAAAAGCAACCTATATCGTTCAATATACTCCAGAAAAAGTAATTTGTCCATTACTGCAAACAGCCGAACACTTGTTCGAACTTGCAGACAAAGTATTGGCTGACGGAAAATTAAATTTCGACGGACTATTTTTAGTGTCGGATAGCACTTGTTTGCAAACCGGTTTTCATTGCAACAAAAATTATACTGGCTCTGACAAACTCACCGGCACCATGGCCTCTCCAATGATGACCGAAACGAATCTGCAAATACAATCAGACCAAAACTTGGAACTCGGATCCTTGGTAACATTGGATGCCTTACAATCAACGACACTCCTACCTGGGTTTGAAGTCACACTCGGAGCCACACTCCAGATCCGTTCCAATGGATGCGAGGAATAGACCAATATGCCCATTATGACTGCAACACTGCTTAATAACTTGAACTCACATCCCATAAGATTCCTATTAATATTGACATTGAACCAATTCGAGGTAGTCCTTCATATTGATGATCAGTATACATCCACCGATCAAAAGTTGGTATCAGTCATCCCAGGTTAATGCTCATTGTCAATTTTCCAAGTAGCAAAATGTGCCTAAAGGACGGTAATCAACTGGGATTTTTGCCAAGGATCTACTAAATTATCGCCCTCCTTTAGCCAGTGACTTTAACTAGTTTCAATTTTTATGCACCCATTTTCAAGAACAAAGATATTACTGGCTCTGCTACTACTATCAACTTCATTATCCAAAGCTCAAAATGGTGGAGATTCATTCTTTGATTCCACCTTGGCACAAATGAATCAATTCCTGGCACTAGACACACCTGAGCGAATCATTGATAAATTTGGCGGATTGGATTCTTCTCAAGCCTTTAACACCCTAAGCTGCTATCAACAGGGCATCCTTATTCATAAACTTGGCGTATCACACTATTTACTTGATCAAGAATATCAAGCCATACCATACTTTATGGACGTCGTGCATTCTTTGTGGAAATCATGTCTAGAGGTGCCCACATATGAATTGGCAAATTCACTATATAACATCGGAGTGTGCTACCAATATACCCCTGAGAAACCGTTGGCAAAAAGATATTTTAACCAATCGATTCGTCTTCTGGAAAAGGATTCAACCGCTCCTAAAATTGCACTGGCAGAAAAATACCATGGGACAGGCATATATTTTGAAGAGATCAGTGATTTGGCTACTGCCGAGATTTACCTTCTGAATGCCTTGCGATTGTATCGTCAGATACCAGGAACAGTCATTGACCAATTTGACTTATTGAATCGGTTGTTGATCTTAGGATTGGATTTTCAGAATCATGATGCGGTCATCAAATATTTTGAAGAGGCCCTTGCACTGCATGCCAAATTTCCCGATAAAATTAGATCGATGGATCTTGCCGCAGTTAATCTAAATGCCGCTACCTCCTACCTGGAAACTTCCAATTTCAATATGGCCAAACAGCTCGCAGCGCATAGCCTTACACTAATAGACTCCCGTACTCATGCTGATCTTTATTCAAACGCACTGGAGACTTTGGGAATGATTTACAAAAGGAAGGGAGCACTAGATTCAGCCAGCGCGTTTTACCATAAGGTAATTGACTTGCGACTGGCTGCAAACGGTGAAATCAAGCACAGTTATCAATCAAAATCCATTGCATTTGAGAACTTGAGCGAGTTGCAGCTTCTATCAGGTGACTATACACAAGCGTTAAAATCGATCAATAGCTCTGTTCGTACGCTATGCCCGGGCTTGAATTTTGAAGAGAATGCGAATCCGATCATTTCCCTTCAACATCTAAGTGATCCGGCAGAATTGGTCCGAAAACTTGCGATTAAGGCCAAAATACTATACCAACAATCACTTGCTCTGTCAGACAAAGATCTGCTGCAAAAGAGTCTACTTACCATGCAGAAGCTAGATACCGTAGTTGGTGCCGGAATTGTACACTTCAGTTCAGACCTATCGCAATTAGAACTGCTTCACATTATTGCAAGTCACTATAGTTTGGCCATGGAGATCTGCCTTGAACTTTTTAGGCAAACTCAGGAGAAAAGCTTCTTGGCACAGGCATACTTTTTCTCTTCCCGCTCAAAAGCCGTGATTTTACAAAAGCACCTAATTGAGTCACAAGCACTCGATAGCCTGTTGACTCCGCCTGAAATAGCGAAAAAGGAAGCCATCCTAGCAAGAATCGCTGATATCAATAACCTGCTGCAATATGACCACTCAGTGGCCGACTCGCTACTTCAAATATCTCTATCGGCTCAGTTAGATCTGGAAGTTTTTCATGAATACTTAGACACAAAGTATCCTGGCTTTATGCAATTAAAGCGTACGTATTTACGGGTACCATCCATATTGGAAATCCAACAGTTCCTGCCCACAGATCAATGCTTGATTGACTTCTTTTATGGGAATGACTTTATCATTACCTTTTGTCTAACCAACGAGACCTTTTTCCACACCAAAACCAACATTAACGACCATTTTGAAAAAGGACTGAATGAAGTTATTGCAAGCCAATATAACCCTCAACAACCTTTTCCTTTTCAGGAGAGCACCAAACTGTACAATCAATTATTAGCACCAACTATAGATCAACTTCCTCAGAGAATCAAGCGCATTTGCATACTTCCTCATGGCAAATTGCATAGCCTCTCCATGGATGCGATTTGTTTCCAGTATGAGTCGGACAACAGTAATTATCTAATCAGCAAGTATGCAATTTCCTATGCTTTTTCCACCGGTCTATTTATGCAGGCGCAATATCAAAAGAAGAATCTGTCTTTCTTAGGATATGGAACAAATTATAGCCAAGGCCTGAATGACCGCTTACGAAATGGCTCTGTAATCAGGGAGGGATCGGTTTTAGCAAGTCTTGATATGGCTGAGACCGAGGTCAACGACGCAGCTGCGTTGTTTCGGGGGAAGAAGCAGATAGGTGATGAAGCCACCTTAGATGATTTTTTGCAACATGCTGGGACAGCAGATATCATCTATCTGTCACTACATGGCTTGGTAGATTACGACCATCCCAACAAATCCTGCATCATTTTCGACGACCGCGGAGAGCGTTACATTCTTAGTCCACAAATACTGCGCAATCAAAATTTACATGCCGATCTAGTGCTGATGAGTTCTTGCCACTCAGCTTCTGGTAAGATCTATCAGGGGGAGGGTGTCAGTGGCATGACTCGAGCCTTCTTATATGCAGGTGCCAGGAATGTGCTATCAAGTCTTTGGTCTGCAACAGAAATAAGTGCCACTAAGACGCTTGCATCCTTCCTCACCTTGGTAAAAGCGGGGCTTACGAAAGATGCAGCATTGCAAATAGCCAAGCTAGATTATCTGCAACAGGCTCCTCCCAGCCAGCTTCACCCATATTACTGGGCCAACTTTGTGCTTGTAGGTAGTAGTGTTGGTGATGCAGAATCAACAGGCTCCCATTATGCATATCTGAGTCTGTTTATAATATTGATGATCATCATATTGATCCGTATCAAAAAACAATAAAAAACCTTACTCCTTTCTGTCACACTTTGTGCATTTGATCCTTATACCTAATGAAGGACCACATGGGTATTATAATAACAACCATAGAAAATATATTCCAATAAATGAATCAGAAGGAAGCTACTGTTCATTGCTAAAAGGCCTATTGGGTGTGTTTCTTTTTTGTCTTGATAGGGTTCGACCGCGCGGTCAATCTACGAGATCCCCTTTCTGAGTTCAGGGTGACATTTCACCCCTTCTTTGTGCTCCTGTGCCAAGGTTCTTGGCAGAATGAAATATTCTTATTCATGCCAAATAATCAATAAATAGCTATGTCATGTCAGTAAAAGAAGTTCTAGTTTTTTTGCCATTAAGTATATTGGTCTATTCCAATCACATACTTGCCTTCCAAGGATCACCTACACTCTTAGAAGAAGCCATTCAGCTTTCTCAAGAAGGATATTACGAACAAGCTGAGGCCTCCTTTCAGATCATTGAAACCGAGCGTGCAAATCAAGACTTTGCATTTTATATTGCCAGAGGGTACAATTTCTCCTGGTGGGGTAAATACGAAGAAGCCAAAGTCAATTTTAACAAAATACTGCAAAAAGATGCAAAATATGTGGATGCCATCATTGGACTTGCCTATACAACAACATGGTCGGAGGACTATCCAGCTGCGGTACATATCTACAATAGAGCACTGCAAGCAGAACCCGGTAATCGCACTGCCTATTTTGGATTAGCATACAATTACTTAGCGGCCGATAATATCGCAGGTGCACGCTATATTGTTGATCAGATACAAAATCTATTCCCTACCGATGCTGAGGGTATTTACCTCGATGGACTTACTGCCATAAAGGAGCTTCAACCGGAGAAAGCACGACAATCATTTAAGGCAGCTCTGGGGCTTGATCCATCGTTTGCATCTGCCAAAGAGCAATTGGGCAAGCTGGTTAAATCAGCAGGATCTTGGGAAGTGGAAGGTTGGTATGGCATCAATGAAAATAATGCAGGTTTCGAGCAGGGACTTCGTAGAATGCATGTGCAATATCAATTCAATAATCGAGACTTGATTTACATCTTATTTGACAATTCCCTGATTTTGGATAATAGTTTCTTAGCAAGCGTTGAGCGGATCGCCCCTTTGTATGCAGCAGGCTTCAAGTATGGTTGGAATGATAAACTATTCTCCAAAATAGAAATCGGACGAAGAGATTTTCAGGAAATACCTGACCAAGCACTAATTAACCTAGAAACCAACTATTTTTTCAGCAATAGACTTATTGGCAAATTAATATTACAGTTTGACGATCGCCAGACCGAGCAACTTGGGCTACTGGGTATCAGTGTAGATCTAGGCATATCGGATCATATTAGCATTGAAGGTACATTTTATCATAATGAGAATTTCACGATTGATCAAACCTTCAATCGTCGCTATCAACTAAGTGGAAAATTACTAGTCAAAAACTTTGAACTAGTACTAGGGGGATACTATGACACTTTACAAAACGCTGATGTAGCATTTCAGCAGCCAGCAGGAATGTTTGCAATTTCAACTTTTCCACTGTATAAAAAGTTAAAGGGCAAACTATTTTTTAACTACGACCGCGGCTTTTTCAACAATAATAATACTGTCGGAGCCCTTGGTCTTAATTACAACTTCTAATGATGTACTCCATTGCCTCAAAATTTAGAAAATCGGTGCTTGACTACATGTCTATAGATACCAGTTCGGTCCCACTTACTGGCTTCATTTCCAATGACCCCAAACCACATTTATATAGGACCATCATTTTTGCCTGGCTTTTAGCCATTATATGGTTTCAACCAAGGCTTTGGGCCCTAACCGATATGGCATATAATTTACCCAGTTATCTCACGTTGGTATCATTTATTTTCTTTATCAATTTGGCGTGGCTTTATGGCATGTACAATGTAGGTGTAATCGCATTTGCACTGATCCACCGCTATTTCTTTAAAAAACCAGAAAACGTCGTTAGTCTCACTCCGTCAACAAGCCATCCATCTGTTGCCATTTTGTACACCACTTGCAACGACTTTGTGGAAGCCTCGGTAGCTTCCTGCGTGACCCAAGACTATCCAAATTACAAAGTGTACATTTTGGATGATAGCAGTGATCCAGCCGCCAAGATTCAGGTAGACCAATTTGCTAATCGCTTTCCCGAACTAGTGCAAGTGGTGCGCCGATCCGACCGCAAAGCCTTTAAGGCTGGCAATTTAAATCATGGTCTCGAACATTTTGCACATGAGAAATATTTCGCCATTGCCGATGCTGATGAAATACTGCCCGAAGATTTTCTTACGAAGTTGGTTCCAGTGATTGAATCTGATGATAAATGCGGTTTCGTGCAAGCAAACCATAGGGTCAATCCCAACAACATAAGTGCCTTGGCACGATCCCTGGGTGTAGGAATTGATATTCATTGGAAATACTATCAACCACTCCGTAATGATTTTGGTTTTGTAATGTTTCTTGGGCATGGAGCGTTGCTTCGAAGAGAATGTTGGGAGCAAATAGGAGGGTTCCCCGATATTGTCAGTGAGGATCTCGGCTTTGCCATCCATGCTCGGGAATTGGGTTATCGGGGAAGGTTCGTAAGCAATGTCATCTGTTATGAAGACTTCCCTGAGACTGTACGCTCATTTAGGGTTCGGCACATGAAGTGGACCCGGGGCACCAGCGAATTCCTGGTAAAGAAATTTAAGTGGTTGCTGAAGGCTAAGAAAATAACTTGGGTAGAAAAGTTAGATATACTCTTCCCCACGTTAAATCTTCCTTTGACCTTGGTCTACTTCATATTTATGATCATTGCAAATTTAATGCTGCCCATGTACTTTGGGGTAAGACAAGACCTAACCTTTGAATTAGCGGGTACATCCTTTGTATTACCAATCTTCGCACTAGGAGAAGGTTTCAGATCGATTTATACCATCGATTTCTTTATTATCACTATGCTCACATTCTTTGCTCCCGTACTCTGTTTTGTCATTGGTCTTATACACCGGCCTTGGAAAATGGTAAAATTCATCAGCCATAGTACTGCCATGTATGCTGCATTGGGACCACTTTCTTCCATAGGTGTACTTGCGTACTTAATTTCTGGCAAGGCCATTTTTTTAGTAACTGGAGACAAGAATGATCTTAGTGCTGATGGTCCAGACACTGATCTTGAATTTATGCAAAAACTAAAGAACTGGTGGCAGCAATTGATTCTAAAAAGTCATCCTGATAGCATTGTTGTACAGGGATTGGAAATCACCGCCGGTTTGGTTTTCGCAGTAGCCTGTGTATATATGTTTCAAATCTCATTCCTCGGATTGTGCCTGGCATTTGTTTTCATGCCCCTGCTGCACCGCATAGGTTGGGAGAATCGACTTCTTCGCACGATGGCCCACCTACCGTATATTCTGGTGATGATTGGCATTGGGATGGCCGGTTTAAGTTTGGTGGGCATGCAAACGATGTTCTTTGGGTATGGATTTCATTTCTAATGTCTATTGTCATGAAATACTTATTTACGATGACAATGGTCCTGATGGTCACGACGGTTGTATTGAGTCAGCAGCTAGCACAAGGATTTAGTATTCAAAGAATGGCCGGAGGATTAAATCCTGTGTCGATGACCATCGATCATCACGATCGAATTTGGTTGGTAGAAAAGGATGGAAGGGTGCTTATTGTAGAGTCGAATGGAGAGATACTACCTGATCCCTTTATCATACTGGAGGTAAATGAATTTAACGAACGTGGTTTACTAGGCATAGCATTACATCCCGATATGGATAATCAGCCCTATGTGTATCTATATTATACCGTACCGAATGGGAGACACAATCGAGTAAGCAGAGTTAGAGCCAATGGTGATTTAGCCGTTCCAGGGAGTGAAGAAATATTGCTTGACCTTGATCTGCTTAGTGGTGCTATTCACAACGGAGGGGCAATGGTTTTTGACAACGAAGGTCATCTGTTTATCGCCACGGGAGAAGCAGGCCTAGCTGCCAATTCTCAAAATCCAAATAACCTTTTGGGCAAAATACTTAGGATACATGATGATGGCACGATACCAACGGACAATCCATTTTTTGACGTGTTCGAGGGAAAGAACAGGGCTATTTGGAGTATGGGTCACCGCAATCCCTTCAACCTAGCCTATGATTATATAACAAATCGTCTATATGCCAGCGATGTAGGAGGTGGACACTACGAAGAAATTAATCTTGTTGAAAAAGGTAAAAATTATGGTTATCCTTTGGTTGAAGGACCCATCCAAGACCAAGCTCCACCAGAAAACTACCAAGACCCCTATTATGCCTATCCCTATGAAGTGGGAAAATCATGTGCTATTGTTGCACTTGCCATATATCGATCAGAAGAGTTAAGTTTTGGCAGTGAATTTGACGGAGCTATATTTTTTGCTGATTATTGTGGCGGCTATTTTCGCGTCCTAAAAGAGGGAACTCCGAGTCAAGTCCAGGAATTTGCCAGTGGTTTCGATCGGCCATTAAATATCCTTATCAACCAGCAAAACGGAGATCTATTCTTTCAAACCCGCGCCGGCCAAGGGGGTGGCTCTCCTGAAGACAACACAATCTCAACCAACGGTGAGCTTTGGAAGCTCTTCTTCAAAGGCAATGGCAGTCCCGAGATTGTAAATGAATTGCCAGATGTGGTTAGGACAATCGGCGAAGAGGTCAGCTTTACAATAAATGCCATAGGCTCAGACACCTTGCAATACAACTGGTATATGGATGATCAGATGATCATCGACGAAAATAACTCGACCATCCTCTTTGAAAATCTAGACTTGGATATGGACGGTAGTCTAATCTATTGTGTTGTCACCAATACAGAAGGTAGCGACACCAGCAACGTTGCAAAAGTTACTATCGTAAGTAATACCCGACCCACTGTTGAAATAACCGCCCCACTCGGCACAAATACATTTAGCGCTGGAGACACGATTTTTTTCACGGGAAAAGCCTTCGATGCAGAGGATGGCCCGCTTGCATCCTCAGCGCTTTCTTGGAAGATAGACTTCCACCATAATGAGCACACTCATCCCTTTGTTGAAAATCTATCGGAAACGGATCACGGATTTGTTATCGTTCCTACTAGTGGAGAAACCGACACCAATGTATGGATCCGCATCTATCTGCGAGCAACAGATTTGGAAGGATTACAAAGTGAAACCTACACAGAGATTTTCCCTGAATTTGCACAAGTTACCCTGATATCAAATTTGCCCGCTTCGGTGAGCATTGATGGCGCAGTCCGTTCACTGCCTCTGACATTTAAATCCATGCGAGGTCTCACGAGAATCATTGAGGTACCGCAAATTCAAGAGGAGGATGATTTCTTAATCCTATATGACCAGTGGGCAGACGGCTGGAAGGATGAAATCAGATTATTGCAACCCACACAATCCTACGATACACTCCTACTTTTGTTCGATACGATCGCCTATGGATCGGGTCAGGGACTTTATGGAGAGTATTTCTCCAATGACTTCGAACATGATCTGGATGGAACTCCAGATCTCATTCGTATCGATAGTATAATAGACTTCGGATGGGGAAACGATGGACCCGCTAAGCAGATTAGTACGGATTTCTTCTCAGCTAGATGGAGGGGCTTTCTTGCCCCACTGTTTACCGAAAAATACACGCTTTCCATTGCTTCCGATGATGGAGCGCGCATGTGGATAAACAATAAATTGGTATTTGATTTCTGGCATCCTCAGGCTACACGCGAACATTTTTTTGATTACCGGTTTGAAGGAGGTAAGAAATATCGCATCCGCATCGAATATTTTGAAAGAGACGGGGGAGCAGCCATGCATTTTCGTTGGCAATCAGATCGGAACAAGCGTGAGCATGTCCCAGATCACCAGATGTATGCTATGGGTTTTGGTGCTATTAAGGGACGTGTGTGGGTCGACATCAATGAAAATAACATGGTAGATGATCAAGAAAATGGACTTGCACACAGCACTGTCTTTTTGTTCGATGAGGACCTCAAACTGATAACGACAACTGTGGCAGATAGCCTTGGTCAATTTTCGTGGTTCAGTGCCGAAGAGGGAAACTACATAGTGCATATTGTTCCCCCTAACGACAGTATTTCTCTACGACCTGGCTACGGACTAGACGCTTGGGCATTTAGTGAGATCGTTTCGTTATCACCTAATGATAGCCTCGATGTATCCTATGGTTTTGTACCAAGTCTCAGTACAGCCTCATCTAAGTCGATCTCGGATCGTCAAATAATTTTCTATCCGAATCCGATAAAGCAAGATGTACATCTGTCCACCACACTCAATATCGATGCTATTGATTTGTATAATGAATTGGGTGAAGTAATTTTAACTTCACCCATTACTCGATTGACAGAGCAGATTTTCGTGCTGGATTGCTCACATCTGGCTTCTGGTGTGTACTTTGCGAAAGTGCGAGCTAGCGAAGGTGTATTTTTGAAAAAATTACTCAAAATCTAGCCTAGATCTGACACTTTTTTTGCTGCATTTACCAAAAACAATCTCCATAAAGCTGCACATCATGCCATATCATTGCCACCTATTTTTCCTCGCCAACGGAACATGTGCTGATTCCGAATGGTGCATATAAGGGACAAAAACTAATAAAACTTGTTAAAACAAATACAGCGGCTAGAATAACTAAGATCAAACCTAAAGTGCCCGATACCGTACCTGTGAAGTAAAGTACTCCGATAATTGCAGCAATTACAATCCTTGTAATTCTATCTGCATTTCCCATATTCTTTTTCATGCTCTTTTGTTTAATTTATAAATGAGGTGTGAAGGTGAAAAATCCTCGGATACAAATCAGTGACTACAGTCACCACGCATCGATTATTTTAATGCCTTCATTGTTTTGCTCCACCTTACCATCGATTTCGAGTTTCTTTAAAACCCGGCTAACCACCTCTCGTGCTGTCCCTAATTCGTTGGCAATCTGATTGTGGCTCATCTTAATTGACGGACTGTTGGTTAATGCCAATTTTCTCGCGAGATGCTCATATAGCCTTTTGTCCATTTTGTCGAGCAACAGATGACCAATGGTATCCAAGAGTTCGGTATAGCGTAGATTAAACTGACTATAAAACAGTTCGTTAAGATCAGGGTATTCCTTCAGCCAAATTGGAAGGTATTGCACGGGTAAGAGAATGATCTTCGAGTCTTCTTCAATGGTTGCAAACACTTTGCTAGGAGTATTCTTTAGAGCCGCATAGAAGGTCATGACACAACTCTGATTTGGCTCGATATAGTATAGTAGCAGCTCTCTTTCATCAAACCTTGAATACACTTTTACAACACCTTCAATAACTATTGGCAAAACTTTGACGTATTGCCTTTCCCTCAAAATTTCAGTTCCTTTTGGAATTTCCTCGATTGATGACTCCCTGAGTATCTTGTCGACCAAATCTGGTTTCAAAAAAGATAATATTTTCTTGTCAAATGGCATCATGTATAGGCAGCAGATAAAACAGCATTAGCGGATCTTTTTCCAGTTGTCGTGAGAGAGAACTTATTGTCTAAACTTACCATTTATCTCGTCTTTCACATATGTATCGTAGATATTAGATCTAAGTTCTGTATTTCAAGCTCATTATTAGAAAAAAAAACCCTATCCATCTAATTTTGAGCCTCAAATAGAAATGGCTTTTTTCTACTTTGAACCGATGTTGTAGAATGCATCTCCAAGGGAATGTATC
>JABDMH010000128.1 GCA_013001595.1 Saprospiraceae bacterium
TCATATGCCATACGGTTCAGTTCTGCTATATCAGCAAAGTAAGGTTCAAAAGTGATGCCCAGTGTGTCAATCGACTGATGGAGAAGTGCATAGAAGATGTACGTGTCATTAGGACAGGGAGAAAGACCTAGACTCAATTTCATGAAAACGTGAATTTCACTGAGCGATCGTATGCACTTAAAAATCCTTTACGAAGATAATCATTTGCTTGCAGTCTTTAAGCCAGCGGGATCGCTCGTTCAGGGCGACAAGACAGGAGATGTCCCGATCATCGAAGAGGCTAAGTCATTCATCAAACAGAAGTATGAGAAACCCGGTGCAGTGTTCATTGGCCTATGCCATCGATTAGATCGTCCAGTATCCGGAGTTTTGTTACTTGCTCGCACGAGCAAGGCTCTCTCAAGAATCAATCATTTGTTTGCCACTGGTCAGGTGAAGAAGGAGTATCTCGCCATCAGTACCTCAACACCTCCTTTACCGCAAGGCGTCGTTGACCATTGGCTAAGAAAAGACCGAAAGAGCAATAGGGTTAAGTATTTTGAGCGTGCAATTAGCAAGTCGAAAAAAGCAGTGACAGCTTATAAACTCTTGCAGAGAAATGGGAGTCATTATCTGCTAGGTATCGAACCCGCCACTGGACGATCACACCAGATACGGGTGGCGCTCCAATCCATCGGGTGCTCGATATTAGGAGATGTCAAATATGACGGTCAAAGACAGGCAGATCAGAGGAGTATTGCCCTGCATTGTGCCGCACTTGAGTTCGTTCATCCGGTGAAGAAGATTCCCATAAGAGTAGCCGCTAATCCACCCGATGCACTTCCCTGGAAGTTCTTTTCAAATTTCACAATAGCCGCTTCAGATATGTCGTAGCCGTATGTGGGATCTGCAGGTGAGTATTGTAGACAACTCCAAATAAAAGAGTGAGAAACCATACCGACCGCTCAACCTCCTACCCTTGCTGCATTTCTGCCCTGGGGGAGTTCAGAAGGAGCTGATCGTACGATCCTCACTCAGGGTGCAAATGTAAAAGTTTTTAGCAACACAAGTTGATCGATTTGCAGATCTGCAGAAGCTTGCACATGAGCGAAGGTATCGTTAGATAGCAAGTTCCCGATTTAGGCGATGTTACTTCGAATTCAGAGACCTGTTCAGAGCAGAGCAGAAGAAAGGCATAAAAAATAAGCATAGTAGGGTTAGGAGCCTATTGAAATACTAACTCTGATTCGTTCGCTGCTTCTTTTGCTCGCATACTTCGGCAAAATACTCGATATGGCGATGCTATGCCTGTGTTTTTTGGCTCGTCTGCAACCCAAATAAGCTAGCGATCTAAATCGAGCCAGTTATTCAACAGCCTCCTGCGTGAATATTTTATAAGGCAGCATAAATTCAAAAGACCAGTATGAATGAGGAAGTTATTTCATAGCGGTCCCTAAGCTCAACCTCAGCAGATTCCAGATGGCTTCGGAAAAGTATACCTTTGCCAGCTTTCAACCAAAGCATGAATCAATGAAGTTTTTTATCGACACGGCCAACCTCGACCAAATTAGAGAAGCCAAAGAGCTGGGCGTGCTGGATGGTGTAACTACCAATCCCTCTTTAATGGCTAAGGAAGGAATCTCAGGTGAGGAAGGGGTGCATAATCACTATGCGGCCATTTGCGAAATCGTGGAAGGAGATGTAAGCGCAGAGGTGATCAGTACTGATTTTGATGGTATGACCGCAGAAGGTAAAAAGTTGGCACGGATCGCACCCAATATTGTGGTGAAGGTGCCGATGATACGCGAAGGAGTGAAAGCGCTGAGATTCTTTAGTGATCACGGTATTCGCACCAATTGTACATTGGTATTTTCACCGGGTCAAGCTATGCTCGCTGCCAAAGCCGGAGCGACCTATGTAAGTCCATTTATTGGAAGAATTGATGACCTGACCTGGGATGGAATGACGCTCATCAGGGACATTGCCGAGATCTATGCCATTCAAGGTTTTGAAACAGAGATACTGGCAGCTTCGATCCGCTCTTCATTGGCCATCGTTGACGCAGCTAAGTCTGGAGCCGATGTGATCACATGTCCTTTGCCCAGTATACTTGGACTCTTGAAGCACCCATTGACAGACATCGGCCTCGAGAAATTCCTAGCTGATCATCGCAATGCTAATGCATAATCTTGGGAATGAAGAAGTTTTATTTTCTCAGCACTTGCAGTACTTGTCAGCGCATTATGAAAACCTTGGAATTGGAAGCTGAGGTAGCATTGCAAGACATTAAAGGGCACCCACTGACAGCAGAACAAGTCGATGAGATGAAAAGCCTATCGGGCTCTTATGAAAGCTTATTTAGCCGCAGAGCCATGAAATATCGGTTGATGGGTTTACATGAGCAATCACTCACAGAAGATGACTATAGATCGCTTATTTTGCAGGAGTATACTTTCCTAAAGAGACCGGTCCTTATTGTCGATGATCAAATCTTTGTTGGAAACAGTAAAAAGGTAGTGGAAGCTGCAAAGGATGCCTTATCCCAATAGCAAATGGGTTTAGATCGAGATCAGATAGTTGAGCACTTTAAAACGTTGCAGGATACGATCTGCTCCTCCTTGGAAAGGCTGGATCAAAGGGGTCGCTTTCATGAAGACTCTTGGAGTATGGAGACTGGAGGTGGCGGTCGCACACGTCTCATTGAGGGGCAGCACATTGAAAAGGGAGGGGTCAATTTTTCGGCAGTTCAAGGACCCATCTCTCAACGCCTAAGTCAAATCTTAGGTAAAGTGGGTGAGCAGTTTTTTGCCACTGGTGTTTCGATAGTTTTGCATCCCACGAATCCTTGGGTCCCAATCATCCATATGAATGTCCGCTTCTTTGAGGTTGACGATGATACCTGGTGGTTTGGAGGAGGTATTGATTTAACGCCACATTACGTAAACACTGCAGAGGCAAGGGAATTTCACCGAGCGTTACAAGTTGTTTGCAATCGGGTGGATGTTGGGTATTACAAGAGATTTAGTGAAGATGCCGATCAGTATTTCTTTCTCAAACATAGGGAAGAGCGTCGAGGTATCGGAGGTATATTCTTCGATAGGCTGAGCACTGGTTATGAAGGTAAATCCAAAGAAGCATTGTTTGACTTTGTTATGGATGTAGGTAATTCATTCATTCCCTTATATTCAACGCTTTTTCATGCCAATTACTTGAGGGCCTTTGATGCAAAAGAAAAGGAATGGCAACTTTATCGAAGAGGCAGGTATGTCGAGTTTAATTTGGTTTGGGATCGTGGCACTCGATTTGGACTGGAGACCGGTGGTAGAACAGAGTCGATTTTAATGAGTTTACCTAGTGTAGCTTCGTGGCGCTATGATTTTACGCCCATCGGAGGATCCCTGGAAGCACAGACGCAATCTTATCTTAAGCAGAAAGTGGACTGGTTGAGTTTTACAAACTAATGAGTGCACTCCGGAAAGTGCCATCTTCACAAAATGAGACTATTTTGGATGAGATTTGCACTTTTTTTGAGATGAGCACTCTGACCAGATAAACAATTTTGGTTCATTCGATTTATTTCGAGCTATATCATCGTTGTAGAACCCAGCCCATGGCTTTGGCTATGAGTTGAAATCTACGCCTTGATCGAGTCAGAGCGCTGGTTGATGCCTGATTATCAGCAAATTGAAAAAATGAAAAGATTGCCGAAAGAGCCATTTTTGATATGGCGATTTTTCGGAGTGGACACACTAGTGTTAGTCACACTTCAGGGTAATGAGTGGTGTCTCCACGACATTGCTTTCGTTACCATCGTTGTCCGTTATGTAGATGCCGTAGGATACGGTATTGGTCGGTACTAGCTCAGATGGGGTGCACGGAGGATCTCCATTATCATAGACACAGCAGGTTGTATAGACGGTGATGGTCAATTCTGCTGTAATTCCATTATTGGCACCTTCCGGTGGAATTTTGGGCATTCTAAACCTATGCGCAAGGAAGCCATCTCGTAAGTCAGTGACAAAAACATTCAGGCTATCATCGCTCCCAATATTGCCATCTCCATCGGTGAAGGATAAAAAAACAACCACTGAGTCTTCATTAAGGGAGCTCTGACGCATCGTATCTGTGGAGAGTCCCAACAATTCAAGCTCAGGAATATCTGGATACTCCGGTGGTTTAATACAGGAAACTACGAAGAGTATTGCAAGAAAGAATGATATTCGAAGCAGCATATAGTAGCGAGAACGAATTAATAGCTAAGTTGGTTCTATCCGAAAGATAAATTTTTCAACATGATTCCTCTTGTTCTACCATTCGATGAAAGTATTAGACAATAGCAGTTCCTTTCCCGATTTGGAGACTTACTTTAATACACTTGTATCCACTATTTGCAGATAAATGAGCCATCAAGTAGAAAGAAGTGAATTGATAGGGAGACGAGCAGCAATGTCACCAAATGACTTTGATGCACTCGCTCTAGATGTGTTTAGATTTCAAGCCAAATACTCCAATGTGTACAAAGAATTCCTGCAAGCCTTGCAGCTCGTGCCGGATAATGTGCAGCATGTAAGCGAAATTCCATTCCTACCCATCGAAGTATTCAAACACCGGGATGTCCAAACAGGCGAATGGGAAGCAGAAGCCATCTTTTACAGCTCGGGAACTTCCTCTTCTGCTAGATCCAGACATTTAGTTCGTTCCCTCGAAGCTTACCATCAAGGATGCCTGGACACATTTCAAGGCAGGCTGGGGCCATTGAGGGATGTGGTCATTCTCGCCCTACTACCGCATTACTTGGAGGCAGGAAATAGCTCACTTGTAAGTATGGTATCGCATTTCATGAACATCTCCGCACATCCACTAAGCGGGTTTTTTCTCCATGATTTCGACCAATTGAGAACACAGATGGAAGAGTGCATGTCCCAAAAGGTTCCCTTTTTCCTTTTTGGTGTCAGCTACGCACTGCATGATTTTGCAAAACGAGATGCTCTTGATATTGGAGATCATGGAAGAATTATAGAGACCGGAGGTATGAAAGGCCGTCAACAGGAAATGCTAAAATTTGATTTGCATGCTCAATTGTCACAGGCATTTTCAACAAGTCATATCTATAGTGAATATGGCATGACGGAATTATTATCTCAGGCCTACAGCCTGGCTGATGATTGGCTAATTCCCGCTCTTACTATGAAGGTGTTGGTCAAAGAGCTCAATGATCCTATGGAGACGGTGCGAGGCGCACGTTCAGGTGTCATGCACATCATTGACTTAATGAATATAGATACTTGTGCTTTCATTGCCACAGCAGACCTTGGCCGTAGGCGACTGAACGGAGCGTTTCAAATCTTGGGTCGTATTGATCACAGTGACCTACGTGGTTGCCAATTACTATATATCTGATATTATCCCTTAGCAGGATAAATTAAGGATCTCAGATCAGTTCCCTGTAGGTTCTTAAGTGCTTGCTAGTAAACCTTCAAGCATCCAGTTGGCTAGTGCCTGACGATTCGAGGGTTGGATGATTCTACGATGATCCGACTTATTTTGAATGTTGGCCAACTCGACTAGCACTGCCTTCGGCAAGGTGTTTTTCAGTACATAGAGGTTACCTCGTTCAGATACGCATCCAGCATAGTGCCCCCCTTGTCTATGTACACCATATTTCTTGGCAAAGGTCTTTTGTAGTTGAGTAGCAAGTTTCTTGCTCGACTGGCTGCTGGGATAGTGACAGAAAAAAACATCTTGCCGATGATTGCGACTGCGACTATCCACATGAATCGATAAGCAAGTTTGCGCTTTGATCCCTTTTTTTTGATGATGGTAAAAGAGCTGATTTACATGGGCCACACGCTGCTTGAGCCGTTTTGTTTGGTTTAATGGAATTTTTGCCCCGTGGCAGGTTTCATCTCGGTCACAGGTGAGAATGGCATCATCGCGAATGCCATCATTTTTATCTTGGATGATCATATAGGCCTGGGCTCCTTGTTCAATGAGAAGCTTATACAATCTGAGGGTGACATCATATGCATATTCATCTTCGCAAAGGGTATTTTGTCCTCTACTACCGACTGCTCCCGGATCAGGACCACCATGACCGGCTATAAGATAATACACATGCCCTTCCAACTTCTTTGATTTTCGTATCACGATGGCTTCCTTTGTACCGAGGATGGGTAGCTTCAATTTTTTTTCTGTTGTATTCACTTTAGGACTGGTGGCCGAGGCCGGTTTACTTTCCACGGCACAATGCAGTTCGTGGTAAGGTACCCAAAGGATCTTGCTGTCTCGATAATCC
>JABDMH010000133.1 GCA_013001595.1 Saprospiraceae bacterium
GGTTCGAGTCCCGTCCGGACCGCAAAACTTTAGAAAGCCTTCATACATAGTATGAGGGTTTTTTTGTGCCTTGAAAGTAACTACTCACTTTTTTTAGTAAAACGGGGATGCTCTTCCGGAATCTGATCGCCAGCTAATTGCAGTAATTCAATGGCGTTCAAACACCATTGTGCTGTGTTGTTTGTTGATACTCCTTGTACTTCATAAACTGGGTTCAATAATTCCGACTTTTAATGGGAAGTTTGGAGCGATGGTGTCCTATGATTGATAGCTGAGTGCAGACGAAGAGTAATTTAGATATCCCATCAAAAAAAATGGGACATTTGATTGTGATCATCACTGATTACAGGGTGTCTCCAAGAACACTGTACATGGTTTGATTAAAAAATTCAAAGAATTTCTAAACTGAAATTGATGGAAAAAGTAAGCTTCATTATTACCCTAATCATCGCTCATGCGATTGTTTTTCTTGCGCCAATTCAATCCAGTGGACAAAGCAGTCCTCACCAGAAGGTGAAGATGGCAAGCTTATCTTATGTGCCTGTCAAGTGGGATAAAGCTGCCAACATCGCCACCATCGAGCAACTGGTAGAGGAAGCTGTAGTTGGTGGGGCAGAGTGCATCATCACACCAGAAGGTGGTCTTGAAGGTTATCTGATCAATGTGGTCAATGAAAGTGACGAACCTGTAAAACCTGATCTCGAGAGAAGGTTCAAAGAAATAGCGGAGTCGGAAGAAGGGGAAAATGTGCTGAAAATCAAGGATCTGGCCAGAAAACATGGTGTAGACATCGTGCTCGGATTTCTGGAGCGTGATGGTGACATATTATACAATACTTCAGCGTGGATCAACGCACAAGGGAAGATCATCCATAAGCACCGAAAAACACAAATGGCTCAAGAGTACTTCACCCCAGAATATTATCATCCCGGAAATGATATTGACGCCTTTGATACCAGATTTGGAAGAATGGGCATCATGATATGTTATGAAAGGCAGGTGCCCGAGGTGGCCAGGGTGCTGGCTCTAGCAGGAGCCTCTATCATTCTAAATCCTTCATATGGAGGCAGAGGAGAATGGAATAGTACCATGCTGAGGGCCAGAGCACGCGACAATGATGCCTGGCTGATCTTCACCCACCCAAAACAGACCCTGGTCATCGATGATGGTGGCGAGATGATCGTGTATAAGGACCATGAAGATGGACCCGGTGTCGTCTTTTTTGACGTGCCACAGGACCTGGCCCCAGGTGACAAACTGGGTAAAAGAAGACCCGAGGTGTTTGCCAAAAAAATTGCGACGACGATAGCAGATGAAAAGCAGCCGTTTCCAGGATCGGAAAAAATCAAAGTTGCCTCGGTACAAATACATAGTGTACACAGTATGGATAGTAACGTGAATAAGATGATCAAAAAAATCGAACACTGTGCCAGCAGCGGTGTTCAGGTGGCACTATTTCACGAATGCGCCACCACTGGCTATTACACTGAAGACATTCTAAGGTACACAGAGAAAGACTTCATAGATGCGGAGAGAAGGATTTCCCTTGCATGTAAGGCGCAAGGAATCTATGTAGTGTATGGCAGCCCTTATTATGAGCAAGGCACTCGATATAATATGGGTATTGTGATCAATGATCAGGGTGAAACAATATACAGGCAAGCAAAGATACAATTGGTGGGAGGTGATGAAGGCTGGGCCAGACCAGGCACCAGACTGAGCACATTCAAGATAGGTGATAAAACTTGCTCAATGATCATCTGTCACGATTCGCGTTATCCAGAACTGGTCCGTCTGCCGGTGATGAAGGGATCGCGACTCGTTTTTTATATGTCCAGTGAATCAAATATCACCAGAGAAAGTAAAATCATCCCTTACCGTGCTCAGGTAGTAGCACGAGCAGTAGAAAACAACGTGTACGTAGTCCAATCGAACGAAGCTCAGAATTTCTCGACGATGGAAGGATCGCATGGACAAAGCCGGATCGTGGCACCAGATGGTGTCTTGCTTCAAGAGGCATCCATCTTCGGTGAAGACGTCCTGATCGTAGAACTGGACCTGAGTAAATCTAGTGGAGGTCTGGCAAAAAAAAGTCTGCAATCAGCCTTGTTCAAGGCTTGGTGGGAAGAAGGATTGAAACTGATCGGAACGCAATAGGAATTGATCCATTCCCATTTTTGGACACCGTCAATTTGGCAAAAAAGGCCAATGACGGGAACACCATGGGCCTTCCTATTTAATACATAAAAAATTACAGCTTTAGGCAAACACCAACTATCAGCCGTAACTGCTGCCAAGTTCGGCATATGCACCTAGATTTTCTGAGAAAAAATATCAGCCTCCAATATGTAATCCGGGGTAGATGCCACGGGTGTTCACTCCAAATATGCCCTCACAGGCATAATCGGGCACAATTGGCCTGTTCTTTTCACTTGCACGTCAAAGCTTGGGAGATAAATGCCCAACAAAAACTCGTACCCTTGTCATATATTCCAGATGGTCTCCCGACTAAAGATTGAGTTTTCAGCAATTATGGATGAAAGAACCCTGCACTCGAGACTAAAAGAGCTACACAAATCCAGCTTTGTCTGGGCGATGCGTTGCACCGTACAAGATCAGTCTCTGGCAGAAGATGTTTTACAAACGGTCTATTTAAAGATTTTGGAAGGTAAAGCGGTTTTCAAAGGAGGGTCTACCTTTAAAACATGGTTGTTTTCTGTGATACGATTCACAGCGTTGGATTCGTTGCGGGCCAACCAAATAAGGCTGCTGCGGATTAAGGAGTATGAAGAACAGGTTGCTGAAGACCATAAACCGATGGCTGGTGAAGGAGAGGACCTGCGAAACAAGTTGACCGCCCTGCCATTGCGTCAGCAGCAAGTGCTGGAACTGAGGTTCTTCCATGCAATGACCCTAAAGGAGATTGCACAGGTGCTGGAAATTTCGATTGGATCGGTACGGCAACACTATGACCGCGGTAAAAAGAGGATGCGCATATTACTCATTGATAAATCTTGATGAAATGGAAAATGATGATAAAGACTTAGAAAAGATTATTCGAGAGATAGATGAGGGTGTTAGCCGGCATGCTCCACCATTTGAAGCTGTCTGGAATGCGGCCCAAGAAAGAAAGCTCCAACATGGAAAGAAAAGACGATTTCAGTGGCTCGCGATGGCTGCATCGCTGGCGATCTTGACGGTATGCATATTTCTCATCTACAATCATTCGGACCGGATTTCACGAATTGGCAAGACACAACCATTGTCGGAATGGCGATCACCCACAGATGTATTACTAGATTACCCTTCTTCATTCTCATTACACGTCATAAAGTCATCACCCACAGATGCGCTCCTTCGTGTGGGAAAACTTGATATCACTGATGGTCAAGAGGATTCTTAAAATTCATATTGATTAAACGAAAAAATTAAAAGACATGTTAGCTAGATTAGTATTTTGCTTGATTATTGGAATTGCTTTTACCTCAGCCTGGGCACAAGATACCAAGGGTGCAGTTGATCCTTTGCATGATTATTTACTACCCCCCGAATTTATTATTGAGCATCAGAAGGTCATCGATCTCTCTGCCGAGCAAAAAGAGTCAATTAGGGAAGTGGTAAAAACCTCACAATCGAATTTCTTTGACCTTCAGTGGGATCTGAAAGAACAGATGGATCAATTTACTTCTTTCTTGTCAGCCGAGCGTGTCGACGAGAATAAAGCACTACAGCAGCTGGATAAAGTGTTGGGCATCGAATCTAAAATTAAAATAGCACAAATGACCCTCATGATTCGTGTCAAAAATACCTTGACCCCAATACAACAGAAGAAATTGAAAGAGATCAGGGCCGGATCCTGAGCCCAGTTCATTCCAGCACGAAGGGTGTTTCTACTGTAATCAATCTTCGATTTGTCGCTAAAAGATACCTCGAGTAGGCCTGGCTTGATACAACCCGAAGGGATCTAAATGACACCTTGTACAGTC
Organism: Saprospiraceae bacterium; assembly: GCA_013001595.1. Classification (GTDB taxonomy): domain Bacteria; phylum Bacteroidota; class Bacteroidia; order Chitinophagales; family Saprospiraceae; genus JABDMH01. The sequence goes on from JABDMH010000133.1 coordinate 3,987, forward strand.
CTGATATTTGCCGAGTTATAAAGATTTACTATCGGCCTAAAGTGCATTTTATTGCGCAAAAGAGTGAAAATATCGGAATTAATAGTTGGGGACATTCCTCATTGACACAAAAATGGAAAGAAGGTAGTGACAGATTATCGATGGAAATCTGTATGAGGGATTGTCATGATTTTATTAAAAGATCCCGCCAATCCGAGGGTCGGTACTTAAACTAAACCCGGGTTTTACCCGGGGCCATTATTTTGTTAGACCCTGTCAGGGTCTGTCATAGGTAGCGAATACATCTTTTGAAAAAACGGAGAGAGAGGAGTGACAGATAATAGAATGAAATCTGTATGAAGCATTGTCACGATTCTAATCCAAAAATCCCGCCACTCCGAGGGTTGATATTTAACTGACCCCTGGTTTTACTCGGTGCAAAAGATATTAGACCCCGAATGGGTCTTTAGAGATTCCCAATCAAAAAGAAACCGGGACTTTCCGAATAGGAATTCTGTCAACTGGCCATAATCAAATAAATAGCTGTGGACCGAATATTTTGTCATAAGTAGCGGATCCAAGTGGCTGTTCTTTGCAATATCAATCTTTGAATTAAGACAAAATATTTTTGGCTAGGTCTGTCCTGCGAAATCGAAGGTCTAGCCCGATTTTTACCTGTTGTCATATATCTACCTAGTATTTTTCGACTAATAGGAAATGAACATAAATATGAACCGGAGAGCATTACTTTCAATTTTAGATAGTCGTGATAAAGTTGCAGGAGAGACTACCACTACTCCTCCTGCTTTCAGTGGGTTAGAACCTTATCGTGGTCCCTGGACTGACCGGCAGTCGGCGCATTTATTACGTCGGTGCATGTTCGGTCCATCTCCCGGGCAAATTGAGGAGGTAACAGTTTTGGGACTCGACCAAAGTATTAAGGAACTGATGGAGCGCCCCGAACTGCCGACCACGGGACCTAGGAATCCGGGAAAAATAAAACTTAACAATAGATTGGTTCCTGTGGATGAATCCTTTGTCGCTGAGAACGAACCCTGGGTCTGGAAGCAAGAGAGGAAATGGATGATGGGTGCTTTGCCTCAAAATCAGGAAAAGTTTGTGAATGTACTGAATGCCCGGGCGCAAAGTCTGCGCAGCTGGAAGGTGGAGAGCATCTTTAAAGAAGGCATCAGTATTTATGAGAAGATGACCTTGTTTTGGAATAATCATTTTTCGGTTGTTCCCGAAAATCCACCGCTACATTTTTTCAACAACATCACATTGCTTGAAAATGCGCTGGGCAACTTTCGTGACATTGTCAAAAAAATGACCATCGATCCGGCAATGCTCATATTTCTAAATGGAAATGAAAATACGGCCAAGGCACCGAACGAGAATTTTGCCCGTGAGCTATTCGAATTATTCACTATTGGTAAGGGTGATCAGGTGTCCCCGGGAGACTACTCCAACTATACCGAGACTGATATTCGAGAAGCTGCTCGGGTCCTCACGGGCTGGATCATTGATTTTTCTCATTTGGTGGAGAATGACCAGTCAATGATCGAATTATCCACAGATGCCCTAATCCACTTTAATGCCAAAACGCACGATGCGGGAGACAAGCATTTCTCTGCTCGCTTCAATAATCAGATAATCTCTAATAGCGGACCGGATGAATACTTGGCTCTAGTCGATATGATACTTTCGCAGCCAGAATGCGCACGTTTTATCTGTCGCAAATTATATCGATGGTTTGTTTACTATGATATTTCTACAGAGGTGGAAGATCGCATTATAGAACCATTGGCAACATTACTGGTAGATAATGACTACGAAATCAATCCCGTGCTTACCGTCTTATTAAAAAGTGAGCACTTCTTTGAGTCGATGCATTTTGGAGGGATGATAAAAAATCCTTACGATTTTCTGGCCTCCATGATGAAACCTTTCCAGGCTCAAAAAAATGAACCTGATGATCCATACCTAAAGTTCTTATTCTATTTGGAGATTTATCACCTGGCCGCTGGCCAGCAAATGGCCTATTTTACCCCGCCCAGTGTGGCTGGATGGAAAGCCTATTACCAGGCACCTCTTTTCTACCGCACCTGGATCAATGCGAGCACTTTGAACCTTAGAATGACAATTACCCGGGGCTTGTCTTTGTCTGTACATCCGGATGGAATTCAGCAGGGTTTGAGTCTTGATGTGTTATCCCTGCTTGAGCTTCTAAAGAATGTTGAAGATCCAAATGAACTGGTAACTAATTTGAGTAGACTATTCTTCGCCCAGGAGATTACCCAGGATCAAAGGGATTATTTAAAAGGTATTCTTATTCCTGGGTTGCCCGACTTCGAATGGACCGTGGAGTACAGCAATCACCTAAATGATCCGGAAAACCGTGATCTAAGCCTGAGCGTCGAATTAAAAATTCGGCAATTAATTCATGCATTATTGACGATGCCGGAATTTTATTTGAGTTAATGTCACATAATTCATAAACCTATGAAAAGAAGAAAGTTTATTACCGATGCAAGTCTTTATTCGACCACGATGTCGCTGGTTATGTCGGGGTCGAAGGTCGGCATTTTGCCACAGTCTCCACTTTTACGGGCGATGAATATGGCCACAGATAAAGTGCTTGTGCTGGTTCAGTTACAGGGTGGCAATGATGGCTTGAATACCTTGGTGCCCCTGGATCACTATGCTCAACTGGAGCGCCATCGCGGTAATTTATTGCCACGCGAAGATAAATTATTGAACCTAGATGGTCATGCCATCGGCATGCACCCGGCACTGGGAGGAATCAAAAGACTTTTTGAAGAAGGAAAACTTAGTGTGGTACACGGTGTCGGTTATCCGAATCAAAACAGGTCACACTTTCGTTCCATGGATATCTGGTCTTCCGGATCCGATGCTAATGCGTATGATACCCGTGGCTGGTTGGGCAAATATTTGGAAACACTACATAACGATTATCCAGAAGGCTATCCAGGTGTGACAAATCCCGACCCGATTGCAATCACCATGGGAGCAATTGTCTCTGAAACTTGTCAGGGTCGCGCTGCAAATTTTGGTATCTCGGTAAATGATCCCTTTGGTTTATCTCCACTGGTTACCGGTGTGGCTGGTGTGACACCAGATAACTTTTACGGACAGGAACTTGATTTTGTCCGTGAGGAAATTGAAAAGACCAATGCTTATACAGAAGCTATTACTCGGGCCGCAACGTTGGGTCAAAGTAAAGTAGATTATCCCACCAGTCCATTTGCGTCGCAATTAAGTAACGTGGCTACGCTTATTTCCGGTGGATTAGAGACCAGCATTTATGTATGCTCTATCGGAGGATTCGATACCCATGCTCGTCAGGTAGAGAAGGGAGATGCTTTGACCGGGTTACATGCGGAGTTGTTATCAGAACTGGATGCAGCCATTGCCGCATTTCAGGAAGATTTGAGGGAGTTGGGATTGGAAGATCGGGTGCTCGGTATGACATTTTCAGAGTTTGGCCGGCAGATCCGGTCTAATGAAAGTTTGGGTACGGATCATGGATCTGCGGCACCACTTTTTCTATTTGGCGCTTGTGTTCAAAGTGGCTTTTATGGCCAGATTCCAGAAATTCTTGATGAGGTTGCCCCACAGGAAGGGGTAGCTTTGCAGACGGATTTTCGCGATGTCTATGGAACGGTTCTACAACAATGGTTTGGAGTGCAGGAGGATGCAGTGCGAAAATTCCTCTACAATGAATTCATGCCCCTACCACTCCTTGGAAACTGTCAATCAACCGCTGTCTCCAAGTCAATAGGTAAAGTAGATTTCACTGTTTTCCCTAATCCATTTACCGAATATTTCCAAGTGACCATCGATGGTGATCAGTCTAAAGGTCAACTTAGTGTATTTGATGCCCAGGGAGCAGAAATTTCGACGGTTTTACTCGAGAAGTTGCGAGCTGGCAGCCATCCCGTCACGATTGATCTGAGCCATTATCCGGACGGAAACTACTTTGTTCACTATAAATCAAGCGCCGGGCAAGCCACAAAATCAGCAGTTAAAATCAGCAGTAATTGAGCCAAATTACTGTCGTCAAAACTTGCTTGTTGGCACTGGTAAAATAATGGATTTGTAGGTATTTATCAAAATAGGGACCAAAAAAGATCTTATGATGGAATTCATTTCTTCCGCATTTCAATCTCAACCTCCATTTCCATCCGGTCGGGTTCGGAAAATTGACAGGGTTCCAGTTTTATGATGTCAAAGAGCGTAGAAAATAAAGTCAGGTAATCGCTAGTCGAGCCACCGTACGGTGGACGGTTGTCATACATGGGCACACTAAACAGTACTCCTTTCAAAAGACCATTTTGCCCAAGTATTTCATGCATTTTCTTAGCATATGCCTCTCTTTGTGCAGGGTATAATGCACAAAAGAATGTCTGTTCAAGAATCAGATCATACTGATCTTTTAGGTCAAAAAAATCACGTTGCAGTAATTGTGCTTTGGGGAAATCAGGGTATTTCTTGGCGAAGTTGTCCAATGGTGATTTAGCCCAATCCAGCAGATATACATTTTTGAATCCCCGCTCCCACAGATAAGCGACTTCAAATCCGTTGCCAGCCCCAGGTACTAAAATCCGGGCATCCTTATGCTCTAGCCCATCGATGATCACCTTCATGGCACCTGATATATGGCCTAAATCCCAGCCGGTGTATCCTTGCTTATAGCGTTCTTCCCAACTGTCAGCTGATAGTAATTTCTCCATGACTGTAAAGATAGATGTTGATCATATTACATCTTAGGGGTTTTATTAAAATTTTTTCATATCTCCCTTTTTTCAGAAATGGCTTTTGTGAATTGGGCATGGTCAACTGCCATTGAGTTAAGATCACATTTAATCACATTTACCACCTAACCATTCTTCTAGCACCAACAAAAAAAGACCAATGATGCGCACATCATTGGCCTTCCTACTTAATACATAAAAAATTACAGCTTTAGGCAAACACCAACTTTCAGCCAGCCATAGCTGTTGCCAAGTTCAGCATATGCACCTAGATTTTCTGAGAAAAAATATCGGCCTCCTACGTGAAATCCGGGGTAAATGCCGCTGGCAGTCACTCCAAATATGCCGTCTCCGACACTGAAATTGCGATAGAGAATGCTGATGCCTCCATAGACATCCAATTCTTCACTATCCAAGTTTAAGAGGTCATTAAAATGATAGTATCCCTTGGGACCAATGTAGAATATGGTGAGTCCAGATGCAGACACAAATCCGACGTCTCCACCCACGCCAATATTGTCGGTGACTCCAAATTCGACTCCGCCTCCCAAAGGCAATCCCAGCCCGCCAAATGAATAGGTGGAACCAAGACCGATGCCGGCATGCGCGACAATGTCGCCTTTTTGAAAGATTTGGGCATGCATGTCCAGACAGAAAAATGAAGTAAGTCCCAGTACAAGGAAAATGATGTTGATCTGATTTTTCATGATAGATAATTTTTTATGATTAAATAAGGTTTGACAATTTCTACAAGGCGCATTGAGCCTTATTCGCAATTATAGTCCTCTAAGTCCGCTTGTGCTTCCGCAATGGCAACCCGAAATTCTGATAGTTGACCTGCTTGCGCCGCACAATCTTCATAGCCCTTTAAGGCATTGAAATATCCGTTAAGTGCATCCACATAGCGCTTGCAGTTTTCTTCGCTGGGATCATTTGAGTACGCAATGGTGGCTTCAGAAATATCTGCTGCCTCTTCGACAATGATTCCGGCGATGCTGAATCCAACCGCACAATCTACTCCACCGTCGTCCTTTGAACAAGATAGCAAAACCAGGGCTAGGATGATCAAAGTAAGGGCTGTAATTTTTGTAGTTAAATAGTAAGTTTTCATATCAAATTTGTTTTAAGTAAGTGATTAATTTGTGGTCGATATAAAGTTAGGATAGCACCCCGTAAAATGCATCCCTGGATTCCGTGAAAATAGAAATTGGTGGGTTTCAGGGAGGGGGGAAAGGAGGTGGTGCGGTATTATGGTGTTATGGTGTTGGGGGGTGCGAAGTGTTGGATCTTTATGGTTTTTGCCGGTGCAGTTGAAGTGTTCAATCGTTGAATCGTGTAACTGTCGATCTGCCCAACCGGCACACCGTCAAATAAGCCCGCAATTGTTTGAAATGTCCAATACCGGAATTGTTTACCATGGAGATCTGGCCAATAAGCCAATAAATGGTGGAATTGTTTAGGAGTAGAGGCAGCTGAAGGCCTTCAATCTGGGTTAAAGGGTGAACAGCTGGCTAGTCAACTGACCATCAACTTGTTCAATTGTGGAGTTGTGTAGAGTTGAGATCCGGCCAAAGCGCTAATTAACCAACACACTAACATGTCAACATACCAACCAGCCAATACGCCAATACGCTAGCCGGCCAAAACCCCTAATCTCAAATCAAATTCTTGCGGTACGCTTCCCTCACCAAGCCGGCTACATTCTTCACTTGCAATTTGGCAATCAGGTTACCGCGATGGGATTCGATCGTATGGGCACTTAGATTTAGTGCATCGGCCATTTCCTGGGTGGTGTATTCCTCCACAATCAACTTTAGAATTTCCTTTTCTCGCAGGCTGAGTTTAGGAATGTATTCGCTGGGTTTTTTGTTCTTCAGTGCTTGGTCCAGCAGAATGTCCTTTAATTCACTTTGCAGGTATTCTTCCCCCTCGTAAATGGCCAGGATGGCTTCATGGAGTATGTCTTTATCTGCAGTTTTTAGGATGAATCCATTTCCGCCGGCCCTGAGAAAAGACTTGATGATCCCAAACTCATCAAAGGTGGAAATGCCTAGCATCTTCAAATGGGGAAGTTCTTTGCTGAACTTTTTGCACCAATGAATGCCATCTGCTCCATCTCCGAGATGAATGTCCATCATAACCACATCACACTCATTTTGCTTGAGAAATGACTCAGCTTTGTTAGGATCACTGAACCCTCCCAACCAGTCAATATCAGAGAAGATTTGCAAGACCGATTGATAGCCTTCTAAGACAAATGGATGGTCATCGATGGAGATCACCTTTATCATGGATCGGTGTTATAAAAATCAGGCCAATACAGCATAATGGACGTGCCATTTCCAGCTGCACTGCGAACATCAAATGTTCCTTTATACAACTCCAATTGTCTCTTGATGTTCTTCAATCCGATTCCTTCACTTTCAACATCGGCAGTAAAGCCCTTGCCATTGTCCTCTACAATGGCTTCCAAATCAGCTTGGTGCCGAAAGATTTGCACCAAAATTTCGGAGGCCTCCGCATGCTTAATGGCATTAACGACCAATTCCTGCACAGTTCGGTAAACTGCCAACAGATCATCGCTGCCGGCAGAATCAATGTCCCCCGTACTTTCAAAATGTACATCGACGGTGTCTTTCTGAGCAACCAATTTGCAGAAATAGGCCACGGCTGCTTTTAATCCTTCATCTTCCAATTTTATGGGAGCCAGTCGATGACTGATCGTACGTGCTTCCTGGTGTGTTTTGTCAATGATGGAGGTCACTTTCTGCAACGATTTTTCGTCTTCCGCATGAATGGTTCCTAAGTGAAGTTTTGCTGCCGCCAACAGCCCGCCAATGTTATCGTGCAGCTCCCGGGAGATACGCTTGCGTTCTTTTTCTTCGCCGGCATTGTGCTCCTGCATCAGCGACAATTGGTGCGCTGCTTCTTTCTGTTGAATCATTTGCTGTTGCAATTGCTTCTTGCGTCTAAAATTGCTATATGCCAATCCTCCGATGAGCAGCAACGATAGGATGCCTCCGATACTGAAATAGAGCATGGTGGTACGCGATCGCAAAGCACTTTCCGTCTCGGTTAATTTTAACTGATTTTCCAGATTCAACGCTTTCTGTCTTTGTAGGTCGAAGCTGGTCTCCAATTCAAGGATCCGGCTTTGCATATTTGCATCTTGAATTTCCTTTTCCAGGGAATGGGCTTTGGCCTGGTAGTCAAAGGCTTGGCGGTAATCCCTCAGATTGTCATACAGTTCCGCAGCCGACTCATACAGGTTTAGCAGACGGGTTTTTTCACCTCCCTTTTCGTAGAGGTTGATGGCTTTCAGTAGGTATGCCTCTGATTGCGCCAGCTCTCCCATTGCTCGATGATATTTGCTAAAGCCGGAATATGCATACGCTTCCTTTTCTTCTGATTTCATCAAACGTGCGATGTCCAACATCTGCTGACTGTGCTCCAGCATACTAGCGGGTTCACGATTGAATTCAGCATAATCGTTCATGTTGGCATGGAACGCATATTTCAGGTAGATGTTGGCATTCTCGATATACTGTTCCGCTTCCTGAAGCCTTTGGAAGGCTTGGGTGGTGTCCCCTAAATGTTTTAACGCAATGGAATGATTCACCAATTGACTGGCATAGTTGTCCCATTGCTCCAAGTCCTTGGCCAAGCCTGTGGCTTCGGTGATATAGGGCAATGCTTTTTCATATTGCTCTTGTTGGATGAGCACTGCAGCTATATTGGCCAGACCCCTCATAATCAATGGTGGTCGGTCCAATTGTTTATTGATTTGGTAAGATTGTAAATAGTAGCCGACGGCACTGTCTCCTTTGCCCATCATGGTAGCGAGGGCCCCTTTCAAATCGAGATAGGTACTGAAGTGCGATCTATGCCCTACGGTATCAATGACCTGGTAGGCCTCATCCATGACCTGGCCGGCAGAATCCAACTGGCCCCGGATCAGGTAAATCCTGCTTTGTCCCAATTTGGCTTTGATCACACCATTTGCATAGCCTTCTGCTTCGGCACGGATAGCTATTTCTTTAGCCAGTGCCATTGCAGCTACAAAATCCACATTGCTGAGACTGTCCATACGGGCCAAATCCCGCTCTAAAACTGACGAATCTATGGGTTTGGATTGTGCAAGAATTGTAGGTTGAGTAATAAATACAGCAACCACCAAACAAAGACAAAAAGCAAATGTCTTTAGGGGCGAAATAAGTGAATGCTTATGGCCTAAATATTGGGCGCCTCCGAAAACCTCGTTCATACCTTGATCAAAAATTCGGTGAATTTTTAAAATGATGTCTCGATTTATGCTGGGGTACTCCTCAGCCACCTAGCTACCGATAGCCCGTCCGACCTGATTGTGGCCATACGGAACGGGTTTCTTCCTCACGCCTTGCCTAAAAGCAAAGATATCTATCTCAAATCTATTCAGACGTGTCCGGAAACACCCTAGTAGGTAATCCAAAAAAGTGATCTCTCAACATATGGAAGTTAGTAAAAATTCGTACATGAGTGATTTCTTGGAGGATATCAGCTTAAGCCTATAGCAGCGGGGAAGATATCATACTACAAACGTTGTTCTGCTACTAAATGTCCCCTATTCTCGAATCAGCTTATCTCTGATTTCTCGCCAGGTGATCAGTTGGATTTGCTCTTCCCTAACCAATTCTTCACATGCCTCACTAGTGAAAAAATCGAAATCTTTCTGCCGCCAATCAGCTCCATAGCCAGGATGGTTTAAAGTAATGCCACGCATTTCTTCGTTATGGTAGGCCGCATGAAGTAAGATGATATTTAATCCTGGTTGCATGCTGCGCATCGATTCGGTATAGTAGTTGGCCATTCCCTTTTCATAGTCCGGACTATAAGCCATATAAACCTTATCCACTACGATGTCTTCATCCAGATGTTGATCGGCGTCCAATCCAAAGAGGGTGAGGTATTCTGCATTGAGCAGAATCGGCAATTTATATTCCCTTCCCAATTTTTTGTACACTGCGAGATATTCGGGTTTGAGATAGAGGGTAAACATATGAGAATCCAGGTGGGTGATGTCGATCCCATATTTTCGCGCCATTTCAATCTGGCCGCGAAGTTCTTTTTCAATTTCCATGGCCGTTGCATTCGACTTCACATCTTTCCTAGATCTGTAAAAATGATTAAACTCACTGAGCAGTCCCGGAACTTCATTTATGGGGGCAATCGGACCCCATTTAAAATATTTCCATTCACTCGTAAGGGTAAGATGCAGCCCAAAGTCAGCATCTGGATGTTCAACCGCATAGGCGGCGATCTCAGGAAACCATGGGCAAGGTACCATCATGCTTCCGGAATTGACCATTCCTTGTTCCATGGCATGAATACTGGCTATGTTTTCCGAATGTGAAACCCCAATGTCATCGGCGTGAATAATTAATAATTTGGTGTCTGCATCATATCCCAACCTTTCCTGAATACTGCTAGATTGGGCGAGGCCAGCAATGGTAAACTGTAAGAAAGTTGCTATGAAGAAAATATACTTTGCCATCTGGAAGTGATTTGTTAACATCTTGATCAATCAAGATACGCAATGTCACGATGATCAATTAACAGCATCGCTAATTTTGTCAAATATCGCTGCTATTAAAAAATAGCGCATTACCGTAATGCTAATCATCTCACATTAACTGCGAAGTCTACCGATAATTGAATATCAATCTTCAAAGTGCTGTGACATGGTTAGGTACTTTTCAAAAAGGCGAGTAGATCTGCCATCTCCTGCTGATTTATCTGTGCCTGTAGATTCTCTGGCATGGCCGACCATTCAGAAGCCTTCAACTCCTTGACATCATTCCGATCTATCGTAGTTTCCTGTCCCGTAGCATCTCTGATCGTGAGGCTCGTAGGGCTCTGCTGAGAAATGATCCCGGAGAGGCTATTTCCTGATGCCAGCGATATGGTCCACAATTCGAATCCGTCAGCGATTGATTTGTTCGGCTGCAAGATATCTACCAAAAGTGCGGTCTTATTGCGATTCTGTACGGCCGCTAGATCGGGGCCAAAAGCGACGCCTAGATTACCGGCCTTCTGGTGGCAGACCCCACAGTACTTCCTAAACACTTCCTGCCCATGATCAACTTGTCCGTCTATGCCTAAGCATTCCTGGAATGCTAGCCACACCGTATCTGCGTTCAGCTCATTTCCCTGCAAATGCACCCGGGCCAAGCTTCTGATTGCCTGATCACGATTATTTAGCAATGATACCGTTTGTCCCCAGGAGAGCACAGACGGCTGAATGCTACCTTCAGCGATCGCCTTCATGAGGATCAATTTATTTTGGTCAGTGTCAAAGAAAATCTGAACGCCATTTCTTCTTTCTGCCGGCATAAGTGCCGACCACTCAGAGACCATAAATTGGGTGGCCAGGTCATTTGACATCTCATTCATTGCCCGCATTATTAATGACCTTATTTCGGGTGTGCCATTAGTGGCAAATAAATCTTGTAACAGCGCAAAATGATTGTCAGATCCGGACCAACCAATTATTTGCACGGCATCAGAAAGCAAGGATTCAGCATAGTCTTGCTGCTGCACAATGTCAATTGCTTGACTCAGCAAGGGATTCTTCGCTCGCTGAAAAAAGCCAACTGCTTTTAATAATGCCAAGCTCTGATGACGGAGCGCAGCATCGGTTCCAGCGCTGAAATTGGATGAGAGCAGACGGACATTCTGACTGGACAAAGACAAATCACGGTCTCTATTGACTCCGTTAGCTATCCCCTCAAGAACCAATGGTGCAAACCATGGAGTTGGCGAAGATTGCAGTATTTCCGATAAAAATCGGTTCAGTTCACGGCCACTTCCACTCCTAGCAATTAGTTGACTCAATTTCTTGAAGAATGCTTTGGTCCCTTCTGTTTGCTGCCCATCCAATTTAGATGCCACCTGACTAAATAATGATGTAGCGTCAAAATCTACAGCAGAAAGTGCTGCATAATGAATCCATGGGTCCTCAATATCCTCAAATAGCAATCGATTTCTCACCTCAAAAGACTGGGCATCCGATCGATTGCCTAAAGTCAGCAGTAGCTGAAACCTCACCTTCGCATGCTTATCAGCGACCATTTCCAACAGTTTGTTGCTGAGAGGCACACTCGACACTTGATACCGTTCTACAATCTTTATGGCATTTTCTCTCACACCGGCCTCTGCGTCGTCGAGCATGCGCAGCAAGATCTCTTCTTCCATTTGATCCTTTGCCTCTAAAAGCCAGAGTGCATGTACTTTGCCCACTGAACTATCGGTGGAGCGCACAAACTCCTTCAGTGCTGACGATACATCTGGGTCAAGCCGGTCCATCAACAATCGCTGAGCATGGGTGCGCCACCAAATATTTGGATTGGCCAGATGAGATACCAAGGTCTCCAAGTTAGCATCCCCCAAGGTGAGCCGATCAAGGAAGGACATCGCATCCGTGCCTTCTGGTGAAATGCGATAGATTCTACCTTGGTCCATGCCCACATATAAATCTCCAGATTGTATGACCTCATCGGATAGCCACTCCGGGTGTTCAATGATCTTCCGGTAGTAATCAAGCACAAAGACGGATCCATCGGGTCCGATATAATGGTTTACAGGGCGAAACCAGGCATCGGTAGAGGCTAAAAACTCCCTACCCTCCAGCAAGGGAACCGAATGAAAAGTGGCCCCATTTTCTTCTAGTCTATCGACATGAATCAGATTGTGTACGGGTTCTGCTGCAAAAATACTTTGGTGATATTGCTCAGGAAACAAGGCGCCACTGTACGACATTATGCCACAAGCTGAAGTCAGCGCACCTATATCGGTCAACAATTGATGATCAGGATTTGCGGTGATAGGGAAGATGTCAAAGCCCCTACCACCTTTAGGGGTAAAAAACCGACTACTCGGTATCAGTAGATCGCGATTTCTCTGCATATAAGGTGCAGAGATTACTTTGTGGTAGAGATGAGATGCATTGTTGGTTTGGAAGTGGTGGCCCCACTCATCAAAAGCCTGACCGTATTGACTCTTGGCCGAAAGCATCTCTAATTGGCCGGAGTCGGGTCGGAATCTAACACCCAAGCCGTTCGCATTTTGGGGGAGACGCTCACCATTGGGCACTTGAGGCATATGTACCTCAGTGCCCTTGTCCCCTAGCAGATCACCAAATAGCTGGGTTCTGACGGCTCCTTCATGGCTGAGGTATATCCAATTGTCCAGACCATAGGTAGGATTATTTACATTGTGCTGGGGATTGGATCGAGCAAATCCCGTCAATAATACCTCTCTGATATCTGCCTTGCCATCGTCATCAAGATCCTCAAAATAATATACGTGTGGTGGATCGGTAACGATAAATCCTTGCTTCCATCGCATGATGCCAGTCGGCACGATCAGACTATCGGCAAAGATGGTGCTCTCATCAGGCAATCCATCGCCATCCGTATCCACCAATCGCTTCACCAATCCTGTGCCTGACAGTTCCAATGGGTAGCCATGCATCTCTACGACAAACATGCGTCCCCACTCATCAATTTCCATATCGACTGGATCGGCGATCAATGGCTCCATAGCCACGAGTTCTATCTGGAATCCCTCCTCAAGTCTAAAACCTTCAGGAAGACTGGAGTTTGGTTCTGATTGACAGGAGAGTAGGAATATCAAGACGCAAAAAAGGAAGACATTTCGCATGTACATAAGAATTTGTCCCCCAAGATAAAAAGGAAATGCGATGGGACTGGACTTAAGGGTGCACTATAAACCTGAGACACACAATTCTACACATCTTCGGGCTAACTCAATACTCGACTTTGTCTTCAGATGATAACCGCTGCTCCAATCAATTCATGCCAAGTGAGACTTGGGTTCCCCAAGTATCCCATTCTCCGTACTTTCATGCAAATGAGTGGCACCATTTAAAGCATACACATTCTAGCAGTACCTTGGCATTAAATGGGCACTTTGGAAATTGCCAGGAATTAGAAAATGCATACCAGCATATTATTCGAGTAGTGGCCTGATAAACTCGCTTTCACAAAATCATATGGTAGCATACCGTCGAAGGAGTAGTTAAATCACACAGGAATTCTTCATGAAATACAATTTCCATCTAAATAAGATGCTTCAACCCATGATATCCAGATATTTACTGAGCCGTAATCGCGACCTCAATGCAGAATTAAACGGCTACAAATACCAATGTCTCATCTTACTGAGCTGCATCGCTTTGCAATCCTGCAGTACCCAACACAGAATCATCTGGCAAATTGGAGAATCCGATGACAGCAGTTCAGAATTTGCGCTGGCTCCAAATAATTATAATCAATTCATCGAAAAAGATTTTGGCTGGGAAGACCGCTTCTTTCTGGTGGGTTCGTCAACCCCAGGTGAAGACTGGCCTTACGTACTACCCGGTCCAAATGATGAGTGGGGAGGAACCTCCCCTACCTCGGGTTGGCGTTCACATACATTAAATATCCTTTTCAGTGTCGGCACTTATGTTCCAAGAAATCAGTGTAGACTTATTATTGACATTCACGACATCAATGCCGAAGATCCTCCAATCTTCAAAATAACCATCAATGGAAAGAGCTGGAAACATGAACTACCCCAAGGTTCCGGCAATAAAACGCCCACAGATGAATCGGATGAAGGTCTGGAATACTTAATCGAGCTTCCAGTACCGGCAGATCTAATAAAAAGTGGCGGCAACAAAATCAGCATGACCATCATTCAAGGCTCATGGCTCCTATTCGACCAAATCAGACTGGAGGGTCGGAGCAAGATGAAACTTCGAGAGAACAGTAAGCTGCTTTTGGGAAATGTAAAATCTGCCAATTACGAAATCAAAACCGATAGCGGAAATATTCAACCACTATTGGTCGACGTCAGACATCTATCTGGAACACCTGAATTGAAGGTGACCATTGATGGGAGAGAAATACTATCTGAGCATATTGAAACGGGCAGGTATGTTTTTGAAGCGCCCATGCCTTCGGTTCCTGCAGCTCAAAACAGTCGATATGAGGTGCTCATTGATGGCAAAGAAATTCAGTCTGGGACCATAGAACGCGCTCCCCAAAAACAGATCACCTTAGCAGACTATGCCGACACGAAAATGGGCACCGCACATTCGCGCTGGATGATTGCCCCAGGACCCTGGATGCCATTTAGTATGGTAAAACTCAGTCCAGATAATCAAAACAGAGGTTGGCAAGCTGGGTATGATCCCATTTTCGAAAACATCGGTGGCTTCAGTCATATCCACGAGTGGACCATGGGAGGGCTCTCCTTTATGCCAACCAATGGGCATTTGGTGACACAAGTTGGCGATGAAAGGGCACCTGATCAAGGATACCGTTCAAGAATCGACAAGGAGACTGAAGAAGCTCCTATTGGATACTACAAAGCTCATCTCACAGACTATGATATTGTTGCCGAGCTAACGGCAACCACTCGAGGTGCCTTACATCGATATACCTTTCCCAAAGATAAAGAAGGGTCGAGAGTATTGATAGACCTGCAAAATCCGGCAGAGTATACTTATCAGTTAGAAGAGGTGTTTATACGCAAGGTGAGCGACAATCGTGTAGAAGGCCATAGTAAACAGTTGTCACCAAATACATGGAGTGGAGGAATTTCTCAAGAATACATTGTTCATTTTGTAGTAGAATTTGATCAGCAGATAAGCAACTACGGCATTTGGACAGACCATGGCACTGAATATGGTAAGGCTGAACTTAGGGCAAAAGATTGTGCCGATGCCGGAGCATATTTTGAGTTTGACACTAGAGAAAATCAAGTTGTGCAAGTTCGCACCGCCATCTCCTATGTAAGTATCGACAATGCCTCTGCAAACCTAAAAACAGAACTAAGTGAACCCTTTGGCTGGGATTTTGATGCGGTCAGATTGCACCATTTGCACACCTGGAACGATCTATTTGATCGGCTAGTAATAACCACCAATGACCGGCGTGAAAAAATGAGGTTCTATTCGAACATGTATCGTGCCCTTTGCAGCCGAAATATATTTAGCGACGTAAATGGGCAGTGGGTCGATGCAGATGAGGTAGTTAGACAATTGGCCGACCCCAAATCACCCGTATTAGGTTGTGATGCATTCTGGAACACATTTTGGAATCTCAACCAATTCTGGAATTTGGTTACCCCAGAATGGAGTAACACCTGGGTCAATTCTCAGCTGGAAATGTACGAGGCTGGAGGTTGGTTGGCCAAGGGGCCTGCAGGCATGGAGTACATCCCGGTAATGGTTGCCGAACATGAAATTCCGCTCATTGTGGGTGCGCATCAAATGGGAATTAATGGGTTTGATGCAGAAAAAGCGTTTGAAGCGGTGAAAAAATCACAAACAACACCAGGTCGAGTTGTCGGAGGCGGATTTGCCGGAAATCGTGATTTAGCACCCTACCTAAAATATAAATATGTGCCCCACGACAAAGGTCGATTTTCAAATACTTTAGAATATGCTTTTGATGACTGGACGGTTGCTCAGTTTGCCAAATCCTTGGGAAAAGAACAGGACTACCGTACTTTTATAAAACGTGGCTATTACTGGAAGAACGTAATTGATAAGGAGAGTGGGTACGCGCACATGAAACATTCAGATGGCAGTTGGGCACCTGATTTCGATCCCTATAAATCAGGGGCAAATCACCATTATGTGGAAGGAAATGCCTGGCAATTAACTTTTTTCGTTCCACAAGATGTCCCTGCCTTGGCTGAAATGCTGGGGGAAGATCGTTTTGCAGAACGTCTGGAATGGGGGTTTACAGAGAGCGATAAAACCCGGTTTAATGGTAAAAATGATCAGTATTGGGATTATCCCGTAATTCAGGGAAATCAACAGTCTATGCATTTCGCCTTCCTATTTAATTGGGTACATAAACCATGGCTAACCCAAAAATGGAGCCGGGCTATTGTAGATCGATATTATGGCTACGGCTTAGCCAATGCCTATCTGGGTGATGAAGATCAGGGGCAAATGAGTGCCTGGTTTATACTTGCTTCGTTGGGATTATTTCAGACGGATGGTGGTTGTCGCATTGATCCCATCTATGAAATTGGCAGTCCACTCTATCAAAAGGTTGACATCAGCTTGGGCGAACGCTACGGACGCGGTGACAAATTTACCATTGAAGCAACCAATGCTTCAAGACTAAATAAATACGTGCAATCAGCAAAGTTGAATGGCGAAGTCCTAAATGATTTCAGGTTCTCAGCGAGCCAGCTCTTAAAAGGTGGAAAACTTGAACTAGAAATGGGACCTGAACCGAACAAAAGTTGGGGACTATAAAAATAAGCAAATCGACAAATCAATCATTCTGAATGAAGCAGCAAGCAATCCAAAAAAAATGATAAAAACTGAAAAGTTTGAAAAAATAGAAGTTGTTTCCCGTGATCAATTGAGAAGTTGGTTAAAGAGCAATCATGATCGAAAAGAAAGTGTGTGGCTCGTCACGTTCAAGAAGTCCGAAAAAGAGAAATATGTCTCCAGAGAAGAAGTCCTTGATGAGTTGATCTGTTTTGGATGGATAGACGGAATCAGAAGAAAGTTGGACGAAAATCGAACTATGCAACTCATTTCTCAAAGAAAAGTCCAGCACTGGGCCAAAACATACAAAGACAGAGCAAAAAAATTGATAGCGGAAAAAAGAATGCATAAATCTGGACTTGCCTCCATAAAGGCTGGAAAAGAAAGTGGATTGTGGAATTTCATGGACGATGTTGATCAATTGATTATACCCAAAGATCTCGAAGCAGCACTTCTGCAATTTGATGGGGCCCTAGAATTTTTTAAGGACATAAATGATTCCAGCAAAAGATTTGTCTTGAGGTGGATCAAATTGGCAAAGACTGAAAAGACTAGGAACAATAGAATAAGCAAGATAGCTGAACTATCTAAAATTGGTAAGAAATTACCTGGAAGCTAGCATGTCATATCATAGGATTGATTATTCGAAGCGATCCCGATTTTCGAGTGTTCTATCTGGCTACCCATACTCATTATTTAATGATCAGCGGCTTAGACCCTATGTTAGAGGGGAAAAAGGTTCTAGTTAACTTTAAGTATCACACTGATTGTTAACTAAAACCTATATAAAATGAGAAATGAAGTTAGGAAATTAGATTTCAGCGGTCAAGACATCTATTGTGGACTAGACGTTCACAAAAGGAGCTGGAGGATGACTGCGTGTACCGATCATGCGGTTGTAAAAACGGTTAGTATCGAAAACCCTTTTGTCAAGCATATCAAGACCTATTTAGAGAAGAAGTTCCCAGGCGGAAGCTATCACGCCGCCTATGAAGCTGGTTTCAGTGGCTTCTGGGCACAAAGGGCGCTATCGGAAGCCGGCATACACACCATTGTGGTCCATCCTGCAGATATTCCGACCACCCATAAGGAACGAGATCAAAAGACCGATAAGCGTGATAGTTTTAAGATAGCGACTAGTTTGAGAAGTGGAGAACTAAAGGGAATATATATTCCAACTGAGCAAGCGATAAAAGATCGCAATATAGTCAGACAAAGGGACCGTGTGGCAAAGGACCATAGGCGGGTTAAAAACTATATAAAAAGTCATTTGATGTTCGTAGGTATTGATATACCTGGGGATTTGGATACGAGGCATTGGTCAGCACGATTTGTCAAATGGCTAAAACAAATCCAACTCATATATAAGGATAAGACCCTCGCCTTACTATTGGACCGATTGGCCATCATCAGAAAACATCAACTCAATGCAGTACAAGCATTAAGGGAACTATCCAAGTGCTCCGGGTGTAGGGCTATTGACAGCTATGACCCTCATAGGGGAAATTATTGATATGAGGCGTTTTAAAAATAACGATCATTTAGACAGTTACGTCGGTTTTATCCCTACCAGTAATAATTCAGGGGAGAAGGAAAGATACGGTGAAATGACAAATCGAAAAAATAAACGATTGATGCCAAAGTTAATCCAAGCAAGTTGGGTTGCTATTAGAAGCGATACAGAGTTGTTGATGAAATATGAAACCTATCGCAAGCGGATGAATGGCCAAAAGGCCATCGTCAGAATTGCAAGAATACTACTTAGACGCATTCGCTGGATGTGGCTCAATAAGCAAAAGTATCAGAAAGCTGAATGCTAAAAAATTAAATAGGTTTGATTGAGTAAGACTTTGAATGGCTTGGAGACTGGATGGGATTGCTTACAACATTGGCAGGTTCTTCTTGACCTTGAACAATGATTGGTATGGCTTAGACTACAGCTCCACATTTTGTCCAATAAAAGGAGTTTACGATAGAGTCCAGAAAGGAATCTTTAGACTGTAATCGGTAATAGAAGCATAAAATCTATTTAATCAGCCCTCTGGCTTAGATGAAACGAAGTGCCAAATATGAGGCCATTTCTTACAAACCTGTAAAGGGTATATAAATGTAGTGACGATATTCATCATCACACCCTTGACAGGAATGTAAAAATCTCTCTATAGTGGCTTATCGAATCACCTAAGAATAACTATGTCAAATCGACAAAGAGAAACTCCTTGGCAGAAAGGGGTAAGCATAGAGAAATGTCTGTATTGAAGCAATACCATAAATAAAGTTGCTAAAACCCTTGGAATTCTACTTAGAAGCAATCCCGCTCCTTACTTCATCTGTTCGGCAAAATATCACCTCGAAGTTTTAATCCATTGCAAGGATAACTCTACAGCGGGCTTACCAATCCTAGGGACAAATACTAGGATCGGTAAGCGCTTCTCTGACTAGCGACTGATCCATCAATGACATTCCTGAGTGTCAAATTACCATCTCACTTCTGGCCGATGCGAGCGATTGCTGAGCCGTTGATCTATTTAATCGAAACACTGTGTATTACCTTTACAACTGCTTAACAAATCACGCTGCTTACTGCACCTTCCCTCCAAAACATCATCTTGAACTATAACACCACTTCAGGATTTTTAGACAATTCTAAATTGCCACAGCTAGCGTTATCTTTAGATATGCAGTCGAAAGAGGATATTTATAAGTTTATTACTAAACGCAACCCGTGCATCCTTGACGGAGCTATTGGTACCTGCCTCGAGCAACAGGGCATTAAAACTGAACTCCCTCTATGGACTGCATTTGCTCATATGAAGCATCCGCAAAGAATACTAGATATCCACAAGGCATATATTGATGCCGGTGCTGACATCATCAGCGCTAACACCTGGCGAGCCAGTTACTATTTGCTGGAAAAGACGGGACATCTGGATAGGCTCGATCGAGCCATTGAAGAGGCTGCTTCTCTGGGTCGTCAAGCCTGGACTTCATCTACTAGGTCAGGTCTCCTGGCAGCATCGATTGCTCCCTTAGAAGATTGCTATCAACCTTCACTGGCACCATCTGAGGAAATGATGCATAAGTATCACGACAAGCAACTATCACTATTGGCTGCCCATGATTTTGACCTACTAATGGCCGAAACCATTAACACGAAAAGGGAGGCAATCATCATTGCCCATTTGGCCAACCACTATGCCATTCCGGTCACCATTAGCTTTATAACCGATGGTGATGAACGTCTGCTTAGTGGAGAGCTCCTCACCCATGCAATTGATGCCATAGCTCCTCTCGAACCAGTGGCCATCCTACTCAATTGTCGCTCGGTGGCTGGCATAGCCAAAGGAGCTAGCGTGTTGTCCAACCATAAGGGCAATTTTCTCAAAGGGATCTATCCTAATGGCCCGGGCAAACCGGATGAACACCAGGGGTGGATAGAAATCGAAGATAGTGTGTCTGTATTTCGTGACTACATGTTTGCTTGGGCAGGCACTTTCCACCTACTTGGAGGATGTTGTGGCACCACACCAGCTCACATCGCCAGTCTAAAAGACTGATATCATAAGGAGACAATCAAATAAGTCTAGTATTCCCTAACTTCAATTTTACTTATTACGATCGAAGCTTTTGCGGAATCACGCACATATTTTATTTTTAGAACAAGCACTACTATTAATAAATCACAGGATCGCCTATACAACTCATAGGTAAAGAATGTCAACCGAATAAATATGGCTTTTCAAGAAAAAGAAGGAACGATCGAATGGAAAATGCACTTTGCCTCACCAATCGAAAAGGTGTATACATTTCTGACAACGGATGATGGAAGGGGTAAATTTTGGGCTGAAGCAACGAACGAACAACATGGGATTATTGAATTCACATTTCTCAATTACCCTAAGCACAAAGCATCAATCGTGCAAAAGGATGCTCCACGATTGTTCAGACTTATCTACTTTGGAACCGAAACCACCTTTGAATTACAATCCACTGAAGATGAGGGCACAGACTTAATGCTGACAGCGCTGACACAAAATGAAAAAATCAAATGGGAAATGGCTGCAGGCTGGGTTTCCGTGCTGATGACCATGAAAGGAGCGGTGGATCATGGTATCGACTTGAGAAACCACCATCCACAAAGATCATGGCAAAATGGATATGCAGACAACTGACGGTTTGACAACATACCTTGACATCTAGCAAAAAGAAAACGGATATGAAAGTTCATAGTTGTTGCAAAAACTGGATCATGACAAACTGCTTGTTCCTTTCGATGATGCTTATTGGTTTTTGCACAAGCTGCTATTCCCAAAAGGAATCAACTGTACTGAAGGTATTGACCTATAATATCCATTATGGAGTAGGCATGGATGCTGAGAAAAATCTAAAACGCATAGCGCAAGTTATCAGTGAATTGGACCCGGATCTTGTAGGGTTGCAAGAAGTGGCAGACTCGGCAATGGTTGCATCACTCGCTCAGATGACCAACATGTTGGGTGTTTTTGGTGCATCAACGGAAAAAGAACCACCTAATCTTTTCAACCTCTTGGGCATCCCTATACCTAAAGAGCAATTACATTATGGGGACGGCATCCTATCCAAGTACCCCTTTCGATATATTGGTAATCTGTCCATTCCCAGTGCAAGTAGCAGCAGATATGAGGCAATGTGCATTGAGGTTGACATCGATTCAGAGGGGTCAGCGCAAAAAAAGGTTAGATTTATTACCACACATTTTGACTATCTAGAGACTATAGGATCTCATGCTGCAAGAAAAGCTTCCATTGAAGTAATTGAAAAGGCCTTCGTGGAGGATTCTTTGGAAACAGCCTATATCCTAACAGGTGATCTTAATGCCACTCCCAACTCCGATGTACTTAAGCTGCTAGGATTAAGAGGTTGGGCACAAGAAGATCTGGGTAATAAACTGTATACAGTTCCGTCACCGTCCCCATCCAAGCAAATTGATTATGTCCTGGTGCGGCCTAAGTCTGCATGGCGAATTATTGATATTGTTGCCGTTGAGGAAGGACAAGCCTCAGACCACCTTCCAATCTTTATGACTTTAGCCCCCGTATCAGATAGGTAACCGAACGTGAATTCAAGTTTATCGTCGGTCACTAGCCATCAGCATATTTTGAACTAATTGATATTCGGAGGAGTGACAACCCACCTATTCATAAATTGCAGTATGCAATGGGATCCTTCAGCATTGCATTAGATACTATTTACCATATTCTCCTTGTCACAATCGTTCCAACATATCGATAACCTACATAGTACTAGATGGATGGGGTGCTGTCTATTTCGAAAAAGTTGCCGGATTCATTCGGTTTGAGTAGATCATTTAAGGTCTACCTACTCTCCTCTCATTAAAGAGTGGCGATCATTGGTCGGAAAAATCAATTTCTCCGTGAAACCAAGTCATTTGAATTATTAATATCGGATAAAAGGCAACAGGCTGGATATACCACCCCTCAAAAGTCTAACTATATCAGTTCGGACAGGAAAGACCATTTCTTATACATTGGAATGCAGGATTTTTCCAAATCTAATCATTTAACGCTTCTGGTTTCCAACCTGCAATTTACTGCTATTAGGACGAACGAAGGATTGAATGTGATTTCGGATACGCAATTCGGTATTGATCACTGTGTAATTGAATCATATCCACCAATTTAGAAAAAAGTGAAGCATACCAAAATCTTTAAATGATTAACGGAAGCCAACTCTTAAAACCCCGTTTATCAGAACTGCAAGTTTTGTGGCTTGTTTGTTGCTAGCTCGGCGAATGTGAAATCAATTGCAGTCGGGATCTTTAGTCATGCATGTTTCGGATACGATTGGATACACTCCCTCAGTTTTTGAGAAATTTGGATCTCAACTATTCCCAGGTAGTTGTGGTGGTGTTGACCATGCCAGTCCTGTCTTAAAGGGCGTTGATCAAGAAAAGTAGACTGTGAATTCCTTATTAAATTAAGATAAGCTAGTTCCTATATCGGATAGCCAATGCCATCAGATAGTTCTTGAAAACGGGCATCATCCTGATATTTTGCAAAAATGACATTATGTCGAAACCCCGTCAACCGAAATGAACGAATGTCATACAGAGACCTTAGCGCCACAAACATTTCGTCAGGCTGATCCAACAATGCATAGCAGATGGCGCGATGATAATCTTGATTATGAGGTCGGCCATAAAATTGTATACCACCTGACGCGATCCAATTCAATAGGCCACTAATTCCGTCTTTTTGAAAGCAACGTTCAACTTCACTGATTAAAGATTGATGCTCAAAAGATAGAATCGATGTCAGCATTTCCAATGCTTCATGACCTCGCTCTAGCTGTATCAAAGAAAAAGTGCCGAATAATGCAGCCGGCTTGAATTGAGGGTCGAGAGAAAGAACATAATTAAATTGATCTACGGCCACCTCATATTTACCGCTGATATACCGCGTATGTCCATAGGCAAAATTGAATATCAGCGAGAGCGGATCTAATCGACGGGCTTGCCGGCTACTAATCACTGCACGTGTAAAGTCTCCTAAAACGTTATGTGCGACGGTATCCAGATGATGGATAAAAGGAAGCTTGTTGTTGAGGCTTAAGGACTTTTGATAGTGCTCATAATAATCTTCAAAGTTCCAACTACAAATATCATAATATGCTAACGCTGCATAAACTTCAGCTACATTAGGATGGGTGCCTAGGGCATCATCCAGAATCTCTTTTGCCTTCGGCAACCCCTCTATGCATTTGATTTCTCCCCAATCACAGAGTGCAATGTAGGCAGAGGCTACACCTATCTTTGCCAGAACATAGTTTGGATCTTTGTCCAGTGCCGCTTCATAAAGTCTTATACTTTCCAACATGCTAGATCCAGTACGCTTATACCACTCAAACTGTCCCTTCAAATAGAGGTCATATGCTGCAACATCTTGGGTTTCTACTTTAAGCACTTTGTCTCTTTCTTCCCCAAGCAGTTTGATTTTAAGCGCATCTACAATAGCTAGAGAAATCTCATCTTGAATGGAAAAAATGTCATCCATTTCTCGGTCGTACTTTTGCGACCAAAAGTGCGACCCATCACCTGCATTGACCAATTGAGATGTAATGCGTAACCTATTACCAGCCTTACGCACACTTCCTTCTAAAATTGAATTGACATTTAAGGTTTTTCCGATCTTCCGAATGTCTTCATTTTTATTTTTGAACATAAAAACGGAAGTACGCGCGATAACCTTTAGGTCGTCAACATGACTGAGGGAGTTGATGATTTCTTCTGTGATTCCATCACAGAAGTATTCTTGGTTCTCATCACTACTCATATTTACAAATGGTAAAATGGCGATGGAATTTCGGTTAATTACCTTTGACCCCCCGTGTACTTCTTGTGAATGCTCAGGTACCTTGATGCCATCAACAGCTATCGCCAAAATTTCGACAGGTTGATGCACATTTTTTAGGTCAACTTGGCCCAGTGATTTTGTAGGGATGCGATGATTAAAGATTTGACTCTGCAATTGCCTGGAAATTAAAATGGATCCAGGTTCGGCTAAACTTTCGATGCGAGAGGCAATGTTAACACTATCACCAATAATCTCATGGTCTCTGCGGATGATATCACCACTATGTATACCAATGCGCAAAGGTACATGAGGCTTTTGCTGCAGTACCTGTTGTATGGTAATGGCACATCTTACAGCTTGTAAACTACTTGCAAAGATACTGAGCGTACCATCACCGAAGTATTGGATGATTTCTCCATCATACTGGCTATGCGTCTCTTCGAACACCTGTCGATGCCGGTCTCTCATCTGTACCGCTTGATCCTCGTCGCTTTGCATTACGTCAGTATAACCTACAATGTCGGTAAACATGATTGCCGCTAATTGTCTTTGCGCCATCACTATCAGTCTTTCCCTAAAGTTAGGGATCTGAATGAAATAGTTATGCGACAAGATACATGCTAACCTAATCCACACGAAAAGATCATGACGCATGTCCCAATTCGCGATCATATATAGATGATTTACTTGTGCTTACTACTTCAGAGCAGATTGGAGATCACAAATAAGCAATTTGAGACTTTTCATGGATTTTTCCATTTTCGACAACGTTCCACTCCCACCGTACTATGATTTATCTGGATAACCAAATCCACTTCGATCGTCTCATCAAGCATGTTCACTAGAAACATGTTTGACAGTCATAAGCATATCACTTGGCAATTCTCGAAAAGTTATCCATTTCTATAAAAAATCATAAGGTCCAAAATATCCGTGCTTAGCACTACTGCTCCCCAGCCTCCAAAAGATTTAATTATGAATTTGACCCAAATGCACATTTTACTATGAATTATTCATGAGGGCTGGAGGCACCCACCGATTGGGTGGGCAGATCCAGCATTGTTTTGACTTGAGAAAAACAAGCTGGCACCAAGTTTGGAATAGATCGGTAGGAGTACACTCACGCTCTTGAAGAAAGAACGGCTGATTTCCAGCAGACCATGAAGGAATATAGGTTTTGGATCCTACATTTAACTCATTTAGAATGCTATACATATCTAGTTCTCGTCACATGTCTTTTCAATCAAACGAAATTGAACGCCGTCCGTTTACATTCCGTTTATGTAGTGTAATCGGTCAGTCGCAGAAAATTCAATGGTGGAGTGTCTTTTTTTCGACCATTTTTTTACTGGTCCAAATTGACTCGCTTGCCCAGAATTGTAATCCCAATGGTGGCACCTTTCCATCTTGCATCAGTGGACCCGATGATTGCAATGCAGCAGATCTGCAACTTTGCGCAGTGCCCGGCTATATTGCGGATCTAAATGGCGATCCCATCACTAGTTGCAATCCCGGTGAACTCATCACTGCCCAGGTCTTTATTTGCGTTTTTAACAATGCTGCTTCCGCACAGAACGGCATTAGGATAGCAGCTAGCATGGATCTTGGTGGTGGCCAAGTCATCAACGTACTTGATTGCTTTGCTGACCAAATACCACCCAACGGTACCCTAAATATTGCCATCGGTACTTATACTTTTACTTGCGGCGCATGCATCAGTTTTACTGACTTTGTGCTCGGTTACAATACGAATGCTGGATGTCAATGCAGCGATGTTACTAACCCCAATGGCACTTTTGAATGTCCTGCCAAATGTGAGTGGATTGGAGATCTAAATATCCCACCATTAACTCCACTAGGTGTTAGCTGTCCAGCTGATGTGAATGTAGCATGTATAGATGATACAACTTCTGTATCCCAAGACTCATTGGCAATCGTTCAGGGTTTAATCGCTGATTGCAATCCAGTAACAATCACCCTAATTTCGCGAACGGATCAAGGAGCTTGTGGTACACCTCCCGGTCGCACGATTACTCGAGTATTTGAAATCACGGATGGTATCACCACACTATCGTGTACACGTCGCAATTTCATCTTGGATCAGACGCCACCCACCTTTATTTGTCCACCACCTCCATCCGGTACCTGTGCACTTGCAGAGGTAGCACCTTATGCCGACCTAAATGAATTTCTAAATGCTGGAGGTACTGCAACGGATAATTGTGGACTTGATGTTGCCAGTTTCACACATGTAGGTGATCAATCTAATGGCATGACTTGCCCCATAACATATACCAGGACTTATCAGATCTCGGATCTATGTGGCAACCCGATGAGTTGTACGCAGTCGATTGTGATTGACGATAATACACCACCTACATTGAATTGTCCTAATGATGTCAATGTATCGTGTTTTGGACAAGTACCGGCACCTTACCAAAGTCTGTCAGCATTTGAAAATGATCAGGGACAAGCTACCGACAATTGTGCGATTGATGGAAATTCTTTTGTGCTGGTAGAAGAAATACAAACAGGAATATGCCCTACTGCCATTACCAGAGAGTATCGTATTAACGACCTGTGTGGTAATCCAGGTACTTGCATACAAACCATTACCGTCGATGATAATGAAGGACCTACACTAACCTGTCCTGCCAACCAAAATCTTTCTTGTCGGGGTGAAGTTCCCGATCCCGTAACTAGCTATGCTGCATTTCTCATAGCTGGAGGTTCAGCCATGGACAATTGCGGAATTGACGAAAGTACATTTCGGGTAGATCCTGATGAGATAATGGGGACATGTCCAACCACCATATCCAGAACATACTATCTACAGGATAGCTGTCAAAACGAAGGCTCCTGCACTCAAACATTTACCATTTTTGATCAAGATCCGCCCACCATTAATTGCCCACTGCTCGGTCCGTTCGATTGTTTGGCAGCGGTTCCACCTCCCTATCCTAACTATCTGAGCTTTACCGCTGCGGGGGGATCTAGTTCCGACAACTGTGGGATTGTAGCGAGCACCTTTACCCTGTTGTCAGAATCTGGTCCTACAGGTTCATGTCCTATGACCATCATCAGAACATATACCATCTCTGATAGCTGCTCCAATCAAATTACCTGTACACAAACGATTACAATCGACGACAACACCCTTCCCATCATCAACTGTCCATCTGGCGGAGTCGTTGCTTGTTCAGGTAATCTGGGTGCACCATATTCTGATCTCGCTGCGTTCTTGGCTGCAGGTGGAACGGTGAGTGACAATTGTGGAATTGATGCGACTACCTTTGCCTTAGATGATCAGGTTTCTTCGGGCTCTTGTCCCACCACAATCACCAGGACGTATGGCATTTCTGATACTTGCGGCAACCGCAGTAGATGTATACAAACGCTAATGGTTTCTGACCAAACACCCCCATCCTTGACATGCCCAGGACCTCTCTCATTTGAATGTGTGGAAGATGTACCGACAGCATTTGTTGATTACAATGCCTTCGTCAATGCCGGTGGAAGTGCATCAGATAATTGCGGACTAAACGCCAATTCATTCTCTGTGGTTGAAAGTGTTACCGGGATTTGCCCAATGGTAATTAGTCGAACATATAGTATGATGGATATCTGTGGAAACTCAGGATTTTGCACGCAAGTAATTACCGTGCAGGACTTGACTGCTCCAACATTTGGTATATGTCCTACGAATCAGGTATTGGGTTGTATCGATCATGCACCAACAACCGCTGATCTTCCAATATCAACCGAAACAATCACTTCTTTGGGAATCACGGACAACTGTCAGTCTTCACTTTCATTATCTTACCATGACTATGCACCAATAATCAACAACTGTAGCTATATCTTTACACGTAGATTTTATGCCGTCGATGCTTGTGCGAATATCGATTCGTGTGATCAGATGTTCTTTTTTACCATGGACACTACTGCTCCCATCATAAGTGGGCTTGAGGACATCGAAGACATAGTAATAATTGGATGTGATGACATATTCCCTGCAGCACCCGTGGTATCAGCTTTCGATGACTGTGTAGGCACCATTCCCGTAGATTTCCAACAATCAGCCAATGGAGGAGGTTGTCTGGGGGATGGCATGACCCGTCGATGGTCGGTCACTGATCCTTGTGGAAACACAAGGGAGATCATACAATACCTCTATCGAGAAGACCTATCAGCGCCGGTGCTACAAAGAGGACCGGATACAACCCTACAATGCGGTGAAGAAATACCGGAAAACGTCTATGACATCGAGGACGATGGCTGTACACTTGTGCAACATGAATTTCGGGAGGAAGTAGTTAATGGAGACTGTTCATGTACATACACTTTACTTCGCATCTGGACCATTTGGGATGCTTGCAACACGGTGATTGATACACAGACCATCCATATCATCGATTCCATTGCCCCCGACATCGCACTGGTTAATCCTAATCTGGTCGGTATAGAAAATGGAGCAAGCATCACATCCTATGTCTGTGATCTTCCCCAAGTTGATGCCTCAGACATTCAAATTTCAGACTGTTGTGAGATCGGCGATGTCGAAACCTATGACCTACTAGTGGCATCGGATGTGTGTCAAGTCTTTGGTTACTATCGACGGTGGAAATGCGGATACATTGTCACTGACCTATGTGGGAATCAAAGTGAGTTTAGTTTCTTCATGGATCAATATGACACGTTGGCTCCTAAAATTTCGGTGGATTCCAATTTTATGGACTACATGCTAGCGTGCGGGGACCCTCTGCCCAAGGTTCCAGAGGTAGAAGTTTTGGACAACTGTACACCGGGCCTTGAGCTTTCTCTCAAAATTGACACCATAGGTATTGACCAAGACACTTTTGCTATTGTCCGCACCTGGGAAGCTAGTGATTCGTGTGGCAATTTATCCAATATTAGGCAGGTGATCAGTTATTGTGGATTTGATGTAGATTCGTTTGCAGGAACAATTGGCAACGTCGTTTGGCTTGATGAAAATAAGGATGGCATTCAAGATCCTTATGAAATTGGAGTGAATGGTGTGCTGGTAAACCTTTATTTGGAAACAAGTAGCGATGGAAATCCTACAGGTCTTCCTATCAAGTCGGTGATTACTCAGACTCGCGATGGACATCGAGGTTCTTACTATTTCTCAAATTTGCATCCCGGTGCGTATGTGTTGCAATTTGTTCCCGGTGAGGAGTACCAATTCACCGAAGCTCACATGGGTGTCAATGCAGATCTGGATAGTGATGTAGATCCATTGACCGGAACTTCTCAGCGCATTGTTGTCACACCAGGAATAATGGATATTTCAGTGGATGCTGGATTGATTCTAGAAGAAATCTCGCCAGCTGAGGTTCAGATAACGCAATTTTCAGTCAGGACCTCAGATTGCGTACAAGAATTAAATTGGAGTGCTATTTCATCCGATGACAATGTAGCGGTAGCAATCGAGCATTCATTAGATGGAGCACACTATGAAAAAATCGGAGCAATATCCTTGCAACCAAATAGTACCAAATCTTACGAGTATTTCGTCAGGGCGGTAAAAACTCATAATTATTATCGACTCCATTGGAAAGCTGGCGACGGTACAAGTTCATACTCAGAATCAATTTATACCATTAATACCTGTCAAAGAATTTTTGAGATCAAAGCCTTCCCCAATCCAGCGAGAGAAAAGGTAACCTTAACTTTTGAGGGAGCAACGGGCAAGCATCTTTTTGTTGAATTATTTGACGTCATGGGTAGGAAACTAATACATGAGCGCTTTCGTACTTATGGCCTACGAGGCCAAGTGGACCTCTCATTTAATAATTTGCCGCTAGGAACGTACTGGGTAAAAGTATCAGATCAAATTAATGTGCAACAAATGGCAATCGTGAAGATGGATTAACTAAATTGGTACTACGTAGTAGTTCGAGCCAACAGATTTTCTCTCAATCAATAGGCCTCGGATCGAATATTTCCTGCGAGGTGAAGATGGGAGTTGGTCAAGCAACCTCGTCGGAACCCATGTGGCGACCAAGCAAGAACATCTGGCTTTGGTGGCCATGCCGCTCATCACGTTGAATATGGTGGTGACCAAAATATTGAAGTATTTGCGAGGCTCGCTCCGAATCGCTTTGGTCATTCCAAATGCTTTTATTGGTATTTTATATTTTCGATATGTTGCAGTCATTTTCCAAAATGATACTAGTTTTTGACCTGTGCAGCTGTAATCAGGGATTTCCAGTTTGAAATCATCGAAATTATCATGAGCACGTTGCATGGCTTTTTTGCGACCCTTAAACCCTTGATATAGCAGAACGTCACCCTGATAGGAACTAAAATCATCGGTATTGATCTTCGAATCCTGCAATTCTTGGTTTTCATTCCAGCTGCGTTCTTCTAGCTGAATGATTTCGGGCACATCATCACAGGTAAGCTGTTGAGCCATGATTGCAGTCAATGAACTGAGTATGAATACAGTTAGCAAGACCTTTTTCATGATTTAATAAGTTTTAGTTAGATATGAAAATTACTGCCCACAAGGTCAGTTTAATGCACTGTTCATCATGTGACACTTGTTGCACACTTAGGTGATGGTGTTGCATATGACCCACCCCACGAGGTTTGGAATGGTCGGTCTAGCGCTGCGGCAGGAAGCTTCATTGGCTTTTGGCTAAGCCCTTCTGCGTAGCTGTAGGGTGGGTTTTTCACACCATGGAGAGAATAGGTAGAATGGGTGAAAACCCATTTGAAGGCAAATGACTTTCCGATATCTACTATTGTTGGGGGCATTAAAATTTATTTGCGGCAAAACCTAGGAGAATCAGAAGAAGATATTCCAGAAAAATTACCCATTGTGTATGATACACAGATGTAGAAGAAGTGAATTCAGTAGCAAAGTGTACATACCTAACCAACAGATGGACCGCAAAATTCGGTTTGTTCGACCTATTTGGATCCACTATCTACAACGTGACTATTGAGCTGACAATCAGACAAGCAACTGTGAGAAAATGTATCCCTTCTATTTCGCACCTTTCATTCTCTCAATGAGCTCCTTAGCCAAATCAGCAACCACTTTGACATTAACACCGGTCTTCCTGGCAACAGCTGCAAAATCAGGAACGCGACCAGCATTGATGTCTGGCACAAGGTGAGCCATGACCTCATTCAATTTATCAGCAGCCTTGCTATTTTCATCGGAAACCACTTCGCCAAATAATTCCTGATATGGATCAGCCAATAAATCTCGCTTCAAAATGTCTTCACCCGTTTTTTGCATGGCAACACTTACTCGAAAGTCTGGATCATCGGGAAGATCAAATCCATAGCGGTTTAGATGCGAGATCAACTGCTGGTAGCCGAGTTCTGTAAGTGCGGAAAGCCTGAGCAGGGCTTCCTTCTTATCATAGTATGCAACCGCATAATGCGGAAACTCTAGCCAGCCTTTAAGGCTGAGTTGGTACACTGCGTCCCTTTGATCTACAATAAAGTGCTTGGCCAGCGCTTGCCCATTGATTCCATTACAGTCAAATTCTGCAACCATTTGAACGATCTGATGGTCGCCGTGCATAACCAATGGAAAGTTTGACCCAGAGAGGAGCATGAAATAAGGAACTGGATTTTTCTCCACATTAGCTAATATATCTTGCTCCGAAATCGGCCAATGATCAGGCTTTAGCAGTGCAGTATAATAGTGAATGTCTCCAGCTTGAAATCCTGCTAACTCACCGATGGGACCATAGGTCTGCCAGCAGGATCCATTAAAGGCAATAAGAAGATACCATAGTTCAATACTTTTTTCCTGAAGCCCTTTGCTAATTCCAGGTGAATATACTAGAAACTCCTCGCCCGAAAACACATCTCGCATCTCAAAGAATTCATCAGCTGGTTGCTTTGTAATTACGCTGAATGTATATTTCCACGGATACTTGGCCCAATGCTCAAGAAATCCCCTTTTTATTTCATCAAGGTCCTTAAAAAATGCATGCTTTAGGTGTTTGTTAATCAACCCATTTTTCTTGAACACTCGATGAGCAAAGTATTGCATTTGAAATTCAGCAATGGATGGCTTGGCAAACTTCCGTACGATAATCTTGTATTTGGCTAAGAGCTTGTCCAATTTACGTTCGAGGTCTTCTTTTGCCACCGCATAGTATACCTGCTCTTCTATGAGTTCTTCGGTAGCTTCTGTGTTTGCCTCACAAATTTCCTTGATTTCGATATAATCCATTACTGAAAGGTACAGTCCTCCTGGCTTCCAATCAATAGTCTAAGGAAAAACTTTCCCCCTACAAGATTACGAGCAATAATGCACCAACATATCAGAATTTTCCCTATCCTCGACACTTTGCCTCGCTAAACCACTATTTTATGTGGATTTTTGTACTGTCCCTACCATTGGCCATTATTTCTCAATTTGCAGAAATTGGTCAAGAAGTTGCCGAAAATCTTCCAATATTAGGCGATTTATTCATGTGGTTATCTATTCCTTTTTATGCGGCTGTAGCATGGGTTTTTCATACTATGGAGAGAATAGGTAGAACAGGAGAAAATCCATTTGAAGGCTCGGCAAATGACGTTCCGGTCTCTACCATTGCCAGGGTATTGAAATTTATTTACGGCAAAACCCAGGAGAATCAGAAGATGATATTCCAGAACAATTTCCGGTGGTATATGATGTTGAAATCCAGTGATCAATACTAAGCACAAAAATGACTACACCAAAGGGTCGACCCATCAGAAACTCCATTCAAAACCAACCGAGGGGATAAAAACCCCTTCAGCGTTTTGAATTTCTTTCAGTGCATAGCGCTGCTCGGATTGAGGCGCCAGTGGATTAGTAATAACTGGAGAATCTTGACCGGGAGAACGGGATCGATCGAGAATCAAGGCTTGCTGACTATCTGCATCTGCAAATACATTTTCCAGGTCCAAATAGACCAGTAATTTACTCTTTTCGAATTGATAGCTTTTGCCCAACCGGAGATCTAAAAGCCGCAGGCTCTTACCCCTAGCTGAATTGATCCGCGAAAAGTCACGAATCCCAATGCGATTAACATCCCAGATTTGTACCAAGGAAGAGACTTCTTCCCGAAAAGGTGTATATGGCAGCGCAGACTGGTATTTAAAATTCAGTCCCAGAGACCAGCCTAACGAAAAGTCCCTGATAATAACGGCATTGAAAATATGTCGAGCATCCCAAGAGGAAGGGACCATCTGACCTTTTCGATCCTCAAATTCACTTATTCCCCAGGTATACGACAACCAACCATGCAGCGAGGAAGAGGAAGCTCGTTTTA
This sequence comes from Saprospiraceae bacterium, assembly GCA_013001595.1. Classification (GTDB taxonomy): domain Bacteria; phylum Bacteroidota; class Bacteroidia; order Chitinophagales; family Saprospiraceae; genus JABDMH01. The sequence goes on from JABDMH010000133.1 coordinate 37,723, forward strand.
GGAATAGCTCCAGACCGTAGCTGGTGCCCGTTCCTTCAAATTGGACAGGAACATTTCCGATCACCCCAAAATCAGCACCAAAATTGGCCAGTGAGATGTTGTCTCGAGTATTGAAGGGATATTGGTTATACTTCTTGTAATATCCCTCTACGAGAAATTGGGTTTTTCTAGATCGACTATCCAGTTCTATTCCGGTCGTGAACTGAGTACTTTGGATAAAATCTGCCTGATCAATATTTACCAGTTCATCATCTTCTAAATAACCCAACAGTATATTCTCTGGTAACTGCCGATAACTTCCCACACTGAAGTTCCAAGAAAGATTTGATGACAGCACCAAGCTTCCATTAAGCTTGGGTACATCAAAAGCAGATGATCCTAGCCGTTCATTGATATCCGAGATCTGCATCAATTGATTCAGGGTAAGTTCCAATCGATCGGGTATCACCTCATATGTCAATTGACCAAATCCAAAATAGAAATTATGTGAAAGGGAACTCACATAATCCACCTCTGTGAGCGCATCAGATAGAAAAAACTGATTGTATACATCATAGCGAGCACGGGAGTGACGGTATCCTGCTCCGTATTTTATTTTAAGGCGGCCCCAATCTTTGTAGCTCTCAAATCGTGCATTGTAGGCTTCTTCCCTGGAGTTGTACGCTAGGATTTGACTTTCTTGTCCCAGTACCCTTCCCGACTTTTCGGCTTCATTGTAAAAATCAGAATACGAGACACTTAATAGGTGATAATTATGCGCTCCAATCCACTTGTAGGAAAAGCCTGTTGTGGAAGAACGTTGTTTATTGGATGGTAGGTTGGCTTGTAAATATTGCTGTATTTCACTTTCGTTTACTTCTTCATTTACTTTGAAGCGATCAACTGCACCAAGAAGTAGGAAGGATAGCTCTGCATTTTTCTTGAATCGATATTTCAATTTGAATAGGTAGTCATTATATATCGGAAGGGTGGCCAGTCCGAGGAGATCGAGAATGTATTGCCGGTATGAACGACGTAGTCCACCGACATATGAAAGTCTGGATCCTATGGAACCATCCATTGACGAAAAGGCATTGGTAGGATCCATGCCCAGCTTAACATTGGTTTTTTCTTCGTCTCCATCGGTCAAATATATATTGAATACACCGCTCATTGCATCAGGACGGTTGGGTGGATATCCACTGGCAATAAGATCCACTTCACGGATATGCTGGCTATTAAGCAGAGAAATGGTGCCCCCAGTTGAACCTTGTGTGGTCAAGTGATTAATGACCGGAATCTCAATATCATCTACAAAAAACGCATTCTCAGTAGGTGCACCACCACGGATGATCAAGTCGTTACGAAACGAATTTAGGCTCGTAAGACCAGGCAGGCTCTGAATGACCTTGGCAAAATCACCGCCACCACCTGGATTGTTTCTGATTAGTGCGCTTTCTGTCGTCTTTAAGGATACGGGAACGCCTATGATGTCTTTAAATGCAGAAGCCTGCACAACCACGGCATCCAATTCTTCAGCTTCAGAAATCATTGCAATCCTGTAAGGATAACTAACAGACTCCAACTCGCTGACGATCTCCACAGATCTAAAACCCAGATAGGAAATCTCCAACCTGATAGAATCTTGGTTTGCGATCTCTAGCACAAAACTGCCTTCACCATCACTCAAGACGGCATCCCCCGAAATACTTTCGTAAATAGTGACAAATTCAAGCGGCTCTCCGGTATCTGCATTCACGATTACCCCTTCTATTTGCTGCTGTCCCCAAGATTGGAATGCAAAACCGAGAAAAAACAAAAAGATGAGCTGAAGGCGCTGATACATTAATAAGAAATCTTTATTTCGAGCGGCGTCCTATCATTCTGGTGAGAGAAAATGGCGGATTGAAATTCTGGAGGACCTAGGATTGTACTTCTAGGATTCTGGGATATTCCAAAGCCTTCCTTAGGGGCACCAAGAAAATTCTTGTCCAAGATCAAGTTGTCATTCTCGTCATGAAACAACGTAACTACATAATCGCCATATGCGATGTCCTCTAGAAGGAATTTTTTCCTCTGCCCGTCTATTGCAAATACTCGGGAGGCCTCTCCCTCATTCGGATCATCAGGATATCCCTTCTCCTTAGAAAATAGGATTAAACACAAAGAGCCCTTTCTGTCACTTTCCAGGTTGTCCACTCTGACCTCAATATCTCCCTTACTGGATTGAGCGAGTACAAACTCACTGATACATAGCGACAAGATTATGCTGAAAATGTACTTCATATCTTTTTATGGCTTTAGGATTATTGTGCTTCGCATGCAAGCAAGACCATACTAACAAACAGTTACCTCGCCGGATCAAAAAATCCATGAAACCCGGGTAGTATACTTTCTGGTAGACGCACCCGAGCAATTTCCCTCATATCTTTGGCATCTAGAAGTAGCAGATCAGAACTGCTTTCTGACCCTGAGACTGTCAATAAAATACTCAACAGTACACCTTCGTCATCAGACTGACTTTGAGGTGATGGAACAAATACTGGTTCACCGGGATAACAGTCTTCTTCAAACCAGCAATATGCATCACCCGAACTCAAATCTACTTTCACCAATTGATTGTAGAAATCTTTGCCATCATCATTGTGTAATCCCATGCCATAGACATATCGATAATTTCCCTTGTATTGATAACGATTATCCTTACTGGCCAATTCAATACTGATCTCCGACAGTTGTCTCGACTTCCATTTTCCACCTGCCAAGTCCACATCATATCGATGAAGTTTTCCTTTCGCCAGGTTATTTTCAAAATCTACGATATTCTTCAAGTAAAACGAATCGATGATCCCTGCATCGGGATATTGGATAATATCAAAAGTCACCCCACCATCGGTGTCATAAGCATTAATGAAATGAAAACTAAAGAACGGCTTCAGGGCGTCTTTAAATATCACTTTTTGTGATTTGCGATCGACAATCCAGATCCTTGTGGATCTATTACTATTCCATGTAAAATTCTGAATAAAGGGACGATCAAACAGCACAAAATCGATCGATCGGACTGAAAAGGGATATTCCAGCAGGATGAAATACTTCTCCGACATTCCAATGCTGTGGATATAGGACGGAGACTGGGTGGGAATACTGCATAACGAGCGAGTGATGGAAGTATGGGCGTCATATTCAACAATATTATAGCTATTGAAGGGCCCATATTTAAGCACCATATTATACATCTTTGAGTCTTCTACATATGGATGGGCAGTAGTCATAGCTGCTTGTGTCTGTTTGACCCCATAGGAATAGACCCCCTTGGATTGTAAGGTGGCCGCATCGAATTCTATTTGGAATCTTGTTTCGCCCAAGGCCATAAGCCTATCCTCTATCCTAGTTACATTTACTTTGGGATTATCCGATTGAGTGGGTATAAATACACTTTGCAATTTCTTAAATATGGATTTACAGGGATCGGTGGCAAACTCTGGATAAGAGAACACGCCCTCCTCTAGAATCGCAGCTGAAGTTTTTGATTCAATGTAGCGGGACTGATATTGAACAGCTCCAGAGCGTATCTCAAATTTATGCAACATGGCAAGCCCATCGAACCAATGTGCAAACCGGGTCTCGCCTACCCCAAACAAACCAGGACCATTGCGGTAGAAATCTCCGTTGAGCCAGGATGGAATCTCCCCTTCAACAGTTGTCTTAGTTAAGGGCTGCGGAGTTTGCTTTAAGTCTAGTACGCGTTGAAAAGCTCTGTTAATGGACACTGAAAAATCTTAGTTGACGAGAGAAAAAGACTTCTTGGTGGGGAATTCCTCGGCGATCAGGTCACTTGCAATTTTACCACTGGCCATTACAGCGGGAACTCCAGCACCTGGATGTGTGCCTGCACCCACGAAATATAAGTTCTTGAAAAATTTAGATCTATTATGTGGCCTCATCCAGCCAGTCTGTGCAAAAGAAGGTTTGACAGAAAAGGCAGCTCCGCGATAGCTATTCAATTCATCTCGGAAGTGTATGGGATCGATCATATGCTTAGTCACAATTTCAGATTGTAATCCTGGAAGGTAGTTATCTTCCAGATAAGACAGCACCCTGGCCTGGTATTGATCCCGGATATTCTTCCAATCTATGTCACCTCCCCTTCCAGACAAATTAGGCACCAGAGAAAGTACATAGAATGATTCATGACCTGGAGGAGCGATTGATTCATCAGTAAAAGTAGGCATGTGGAGGTATAATGAAAAATCCTTTGTGAGTTTCTTCTTTTGGAAAATATCTCTTAGAAGTTCTTTGTACCGATCATTCAAAATAATATTATGGTGGTTCAGCTTACTATCAAGGTACCTCCTCTTAGTTCCAAAATAAATAACAACGAGAGAGTTACTATACTCCATGTTGTTAAACCAAGTACGAAGATAAACTGGGCGGTTTTCCGAATTAATCATATGCATATAGGTGAATGCTACATCGGCATTACTGATCACTATATCTGCAGCCAACTTTTCTCCATCTTTTAATTGTACACCCTTGACCGTCTTGTTGTGTACCTTGATCTCATCAACCTCCGTAGATAATCTGATGCTACCACCCATATCGATGAATAGCCTCATCAGGGCATTAGCCATGGCACCAGTACCACCACGTACGTAGTGTACACCCCATTTTTTCTCAAATTGGATAATTAACCCGAAGATGGAGGGTGTATCAAAGGGATTACCTCCCACGAGTAGTGGGTGGAAGCTGCACACCTTACGTATGAAATCATCTTTGACATACTTACTAGCATAACTATACATGGAAGAAAGTGTTCCCGACTTGATCATTTCCGGCATAATCTTTAACATGTCCGAGAAATTGAGAAAAGGCTTTTCCGTGTATGGATGAAACTTCTCAAAGACTTCCACAGTACTATCGACAAATTTTCGATATCCAGGTACATCCGCAGGATTGAATTTGGCGATCTCTGCAGCAGCCTGGTCACTATCTCGATAATAATTAAAGGCCCTGCCTTTGGCATTAAATAGACGATAAAAGGGATCTAATGAGATTAGCTCCATATATTCTTCCATGGTCTTACCACCAAGTTCAAAAAGCTGCCTGATCATATAAGGCGCAGTAATTACGGTTGGACCTCCATCAAACTTGAAACCATCCATCTCATATTGATACCCCCTGCCACCTGGTTTATCTCGCTTATCTATGAGCGTCACATCAAATCCTTGGGCCACCATACGAATAGCGGCAGAAAGTCCGCCGAAACCAGCTCCTATTACAATTACTTTTTTAGCCATTTTCCTACAGCTTTTTTTGAAATTATTTTGGTCAACAACATCCATTTCTCTCTCTTTGGGACATAAGCCCTATTAGAAAAGTTGTCATATCCATTTTCCTCTATCTTCCTCAAAATTTCTCGGTATAAACACGAAGCTGCTTCAATAGCTAATCGGCCCTTCCCAGAGAGGTATTTTAACCCTTCCCAGGATTCTTCATAGTACAATCTTGTCTTTTCAATCTGAAATTTCATAAACCGCTTCCAGTTCTCATCTACTAGACCCTGACTGAAATGTGTCTCCTTTATTCCAAATTCATCCATTTCATCTTGCGGAAGGTATATTCTTCCCATGCGATAATCCTCTCCCACATCACGGAGAATATTCGTTAACTGCAAAGCAATGCCCATTTTTATCGCGTATGGAATCGCCTTTTCTGACTCGAAGCCCAAAATGTGAATACTCATCAATCCAACGGTACTTGCAACACCATAACAGTATTCAATAAGTTCATTCACAGATTGATATTTCTGCTTGCGTAGGTCCGATTCAACACCTTCAATCAAATGTTGTATGTAATTTCTGGGAATCTTAAATCTGCTTCTTGTCTCAGCCCAACATAAAGATACGGGATCATTGATCCGTGGTGAAAATCCAACGGCTTCTGCTTTCCATCTCTCTAACAATGCCTTTCTATTATGAGGGTTTCGATCGACTATATCGTCAGTAGTTCTACAGAAAGCATAGAGGGCAATGATGCCATTCCTTTGTTCTCTTCCTAACAGAGAAGCCGCTAAACTAAAAGTCTTACTGTGGTTTTTAATGATGCGAAAGCAATATTCATATTCAGAACCTAGATTCTGAAGCGAAGAAACGACATATCCGTCATATGAATTCTGACTGCCTAGAGCTGCTTTTCGATATATCTTCTCGAATATACCTCCAACATCTTGCATGGAATCTTTATTGAATTGAGAAGGTACAACAGCAGCTTTCATAAATGCATTGATTCAGTTTTCGGGATAGTGACTAAATCATCCTCAGACCTGTCTACAACTTGAAAACCTAAAAATTGTTTACATTTTTAAGGCTAAAAATTAAACAAAATTCATTTTCGGGCTTCATCTGACCCTATGGGTCTCATAACCAGGCTAACCAATACCACATGAGGTTACTATAGTTGCATCTGAATGATACCAATACCACTGAGGGAGTGCTATTACAAAAGAGAAAGCTTTGAGGAAAAATACTCTTTGAAGATTTCAGAAGATGCTCATCAAACGAGCCGTGATCCCTACTTTCAAGCAAGTAAATATCATCCGATTCGTATCTTGTCTGGATCAGCAATCAACAGCTAGAGCACCATCATCCCTTTGAACGCCATTCCTATGAGCTATAAGACACATCATCACAGCTTTGGGCAAAGACATCGGTTTCCAAAATCATTGCCCACCATTCCTCTGATCTTGAAGTATTTGCCTCTCGCCTATCTGCTGACCTGCGTAGCATGCAGCAATCAAATAGATCGCGAAGCTGATGCAGATCATAGTAGACCTAATATACTCTTTGCTATTTCTGACGATCAGTCCTTCCCCTATGCTTCTTTCCTGGGAGACGAGAGTACCATCACCCCAGCCTTTGATGCCATTGCTGCAAGAGGAGTTGTCTTTAATCAGGCGTTTTGTGCAGCGCCTCAATGCAGCCCATCACGAGCTGCCCTGCTTACAGGTAGGAACATCTGGCAGCTGGAAGAGGCAGGTACACATGGCAGTTATTTTCCCAGAAAATATCCCGTCTTTACCAATGCCCTTGAAGCATCTGGCTACGCGCTTGGATTCACGGGTAAGCCTTGGGGACCTGGAAATTGGAAAGATGCTGGCTGGGATCGAAATCCTGTGGGACCGGAATTTAATGAGCATACCATGGATGTACCATACAAGGGCATCAACAAACGCGACTATGCGCGAAATTTCACCGCTTTTCTCGATGCAAAACCCACTGGACAGCCTTTCTTCTTTTGGTACGGTGGTCATGAACCACATCGTGTATTCGAAGAAGGGTCGGGATTAAGATCTGGCAAGAAGCTGGCCAATGCAGCGGTACCCAACTTTCTTCCCCAGGACTCCATCGTGCAAAGCGACATACTAGACTACTCTGCAGAGATCCAATGGTTTGATCGGCACCTTGGGCAGATGATTGATGCACTTGATGAGCGTGGTCTCCTGGAGCAGACAATCATTGTGATCACCGCAGACAATGGCATGGCCTTTCCTGCTGCCAAAGCTAACTTGACGGAGTATGGTGTGCATGTGCCCCTAGTGATAGCCGGTCCGGGGATCAAAGGCCAACGCAGAGTAGATGACCTGGTTAGTCTCATCGATCTCGCACCAACATTTCTGGAGCTAGCTGATGTACAGGCTCTTAAAGGCATCACAGGCCGTAGCCTTGGAAGGCTATTGACCTCAGAAAAGGAGGGCTATGTGTTTGACCGAGATGGCCAGCTAGTCGTCGTGGGTAGAGAACGACACACCCATGCGCGGCCGAATAATTTTGGCTACCCCGCAAGAGCTGTGCGCACGCCCCAGCATTTATACATATACAATATGAAACCAGATCGTTGGCCAGCTGGCGATCCAGAGCGGACTTTCCCGCCAAGGTATCAGCGTCCTGAGGATTTCAAAAGTATGGCCGAAGGGTATCATGACATCGATCCAGCTCCCAGCAAGACCTTAATTCTGAAGGAGCGCGAAAAGTATGCCGACTATTTTGATTTGGCTGTAGCAAAAAGACCCGAAGCACAATTGTTTGACATCATCAATGACCCTGGATGCACCAAAAATCTTGCCCTCGATCCTCGCATGCATGATGTCAAATCTGCTTTACATGAAGTGCTGATCCAAACCCTCAAAGGACAAGCTGATCCACGAATGTTCGGCGAGGGAGACATTTTTGAAAGCTATCCTCGTTTCGGAGGCATGCGCGATTTTCCTGGCTTTAAGGAACGGGGTGCCTATAATCCGACCTATCAAGTAGCCGAGAATTAAAAAACCAATAATTGAGATGCAAGAGGAAAATCATTTTGCTCTATTACACTTCGATTTCGAGCAGCAATTTATGCACAGGCAGCTTCCAGCGCAAGATTTCATACATTTGGCTCACTTGAGATTGGCATGCTTGCGCATATGTCGAGATGGTATTGAACAGGCACTGCCGAAAATTCCTGAGCATCTTGAAGCATATTGCGAGGCAAAGGACGCTGCTAACAAATTCAACCTAACATTAACCGTTGCTGCCATCAAAACGGTCTATCATATTGTACTTAAATCTCAAGCAAAAGATTTCGCAGGCTTTATTGCCAAATATCCCCAACTACATAATAATTTCAAGACATTAATTGGCCATCATTATGGGTCCGATATATTTAATTCCGTTGAAGCAAAAACAAGGGCACTCGAACCTGATCTCTTGCCTTATGACTGCTGATAAGCTTATCAATGTTTTCCTATGAAGTTTTTGATGACTACCGCTCTAATTTGGCTTATTGCATCGATGACGCATGCCCAACAAGACATTGCCAAGCCCAATATTTTATTTATTGCCATTGACGACATGAACGATTGGGTGGGGTACCTCAACACCCATCCGCAAGTACAGACGCCTCACTTTGATAACTTAGCCAAGCGAGGGGTATATTTTACATCAGCACACTGCCCGGCCCCAATCTGTGGTCCATCGAGAACTGCCATCCTCAGTGGCTTGCGGCCAACTACCAGTGGCATTTATACCAATGGAGTCAGCTATCAGAGAGACATGTCTGACCATATCAGCCTGCCAGCCTACTTCAGAAATCACAACTACCAAGTATGGGGCAAGGGCAAAATCTTTCACTCCGGCACCAACGCCATTCCCGACCAAGCTTTTGATGAATACGGTGGAAAGGGAGCCTCAGCATCTCCTTTCCAAGGCGCCGACTTACAAACCAAACTTCAGGATCCTTATCACCATACTGAGCTGGGAGGAAAAGCTTTTCGCTTGCCACTTAATGGCATGATCGCCGATAGACATTGGGGCAGGAACAACACTTTTGATTGGGGCCCGATCGATCTACCGGATTCCCTCTGGGACGATACTCAAACCACCGATTGGGCCGTTGCCAAACTCAATCAAGACCATGATGAGCCCTTCTTTCTGGCTGTGGGCTTCACCCGCCCCCATCAACCACTGTTTAACCCTAAGCGATTTCACGATCTCTATCCCGTAGACCAGGTAGTCTTGCCAATATCTGATTTTGATGATCTGCAAGATGTTCCTCGTGCTGGATTAGAATATGCCTTGGCAGCCAGTACTTCAGGTCTGCATAGTACGGTTACCAACTACGGACAATGGCCACATGCCGTATCTTCCTATCTTGCTGCCATCTCCTACGTGGACGATCTGGTAGGAAAAATAATCAACACCCTAGACCAAAGTAAATATGCTCAGAATACCTGGGTGGTACTGTGGTCAGATCATGGCTGGCACCTAGGAGAAAAACAGCATTGGGGCAAAGCTACGGGGTGGTATAGATCAACACGTGTACCCCTAATCATCGTGCCGCCAAAAAATGCACAATCTATTGGTAAGGAGAATGGATGTGATCAAGTCGTCAATCTATTAGATCTGGCTCCTACCCTAGCGGATATGGCTCAAATTCCTCAGCACAAGGATTGGGAAGGGCAGAGTCTATTGCCTTTGGTCTCAGACCCATCGCAACCCTGGCAGTCCCATACAGTGACCACCTTTGGTTATGGCAACCATACAGTTACCACCAATCGCTGGCAATACATCCACTACTTCGATGGCACGGCAGAACTCTACGACCTTCAAAATGATCCTCAACAAATCACCAACCTGGCCTCCTATCCAAGCTATAGAGAAACCGTCAAGCATCTTCGAACTTTAGTACCTGCGGAACCGCACTGGAAATACATGGTACGTTATCATAATTTCAAACTAGTTGTTTCTGCAACCGAGGATACTTTCAAGCTATTTAACCTCTATCACCAAAATCAAAGTGATGAGCGGACAGATGTGGCATCACAGTATCCGCACATTGTGACAAAGATCAACCGGTGGTTGATGAAATCCAGGCCAGAATCGAAATACTTGACCATGGCACCGGTGCAGCAACACAGTCTGCAGATTCCAGTTGCCAGTAGGGAACAGTTTCTCAATGCAATGGATCAGTCTAAATCGGGAGATACCATCATATGGAAAAATGGCACCTACAGGAACCTCATCATCGATATAAATCAGCCGGGGCTAGTGATTATGGCACAAGATCCAGGAAAAGTAGTTTTTGAGGGTAGGATAGAAATTGTTCTGTCGGCGAATGGATTGATTTTTTCTGGATTTCAATTTATCAATGGTACCACAGAAGAGGATGTTCTCAAAATAAGCGCTAGCCACATCCTTTTAGAAGACCTCAATTTTTCCAATCTAAAATGTCATTATTATCTAAACATTCTTCCAACCTCTCAACACGTTCGGGTGCAATTCTGCAATTTTGAACAAAAACCCATCCTACCTAATAGTTCGGTCGTACAGGTGCAAGTGCATAAGTCACAACCTGGATATCACCAAATTCGTTATTGCAGCTTTCAAAACCATACAGCTCCTGAAGGAGCAGGTGGAGACTATGGCATCGAAGCACTGCGCATCGGATACAGCTATCAGTCCACCTTCGTTAGTCGCACAGTGGTGGAATACTGCTATTTTACTAAGTGCAATGGAGATGGTGAAATCATTTCCTCCAAAGCGAGAGAAAATATTTATCGCTACAACACTTTCGCAGATAATGGAGACGCCCATTTCACTTTGAGGCACGGTAGTGATAATGTAGTATATGGCAATTTCTTCTTTGGTGGTGCAGGCATCCGTGTCAAGGAAGGACAGAATCAAATGATTTACAATAATTATTTTAGGACGGGTGGCCGGTTTTCCCTGAGGCTCATGAATTATGATGTCGATCCGTTAGACAACATTATTGTAGCACAGAATTCATTTATAGATTCGGGTCCCATCCTCTTTGGCGGCATGGGAGATTCACCTCCGGAAAACATCAAGATCTATGGTAACTTATTTTCGGATATGGATAAGCAATCGCTACATAATCTTACGGGAAAGGAAAAATGGAAGTTCAATATAACTAATAGACCTCTCAACCACCAACCAGATGGTTGCAATACGATTGACTTTAACATGAAGTCCAGCACCAAGGGTGCGTACCTTTTAGCAGAGAATTCAAAATATAAATTCAACCCTGACAAAAGCTTGCAGTTGTTGGATATTCCGGAGCTAGACGACGACCCGGATATTCGACTGGACATTATGCAAAATAAACGGTCAAACGGTGGAAGGATTCCTGGCTGCACAGGCTTGCATACAAGTGCTGTCACTCCATATGCAAGTGACATAAACACTGGTCCAAGGTATTGACACTAATTGATATTGTAGCCGATGACTTAAGCATATCAGCGGTAAAAATCAATCTCATTCAGTCGGTAAATATCAATATTGCGATAATGACCAATCTTGCCATGTATAAAAGGCTGGACCGATTCATGCTCATAGGTGCGTGGATTAGCAATAAATAAATATTGAGCACCAAGCTTAATCTTATCCTTTATGCGTTCAGGGTCCATCGAAATGCCATAGTCCGTCCATCCCTTTCGATTCATCAAATAAAGGGTGATATTGATGCTGTAGTCAGACAAACTTAGTACACGATCATCGGGTTCAATGCCCAATTTCTGAAGTGTGGGTTCCAATTCGGTAAAGGCATGAAAAACCTCCCGATGATCATGATTTCTCCAACCTTGAAAATCATAACGTTCATATAGCCGGTCTTGAGCAAATTGGAAACTACGCACAGTCATCCAAATCAGAAAACCAACCAATATCCATGACCTATATAACAAAGGAACCTTCGCCTTAACCACCATGAATGTTGCAAGCAATAAAATAGGTACCAGCATATACAAATCAATGATGTAGTAGTCATGATGCATGAGGGCTTCAAAAAATAACACAATAAATGCCAAAGCGCCAATGCACATCATGCCAAAAATAAATCGAACACTACTTTCAATACCGCGATAAAAAATCAAAACAATAATGGCACAAATGGCTAAGAATTTTTCGATATAGGGCATAAAATAGTCCCAGATGAATCGATCCGCCACGTACTCATATGTCTTGGCAATCGTCTCATATGAAAGATCCCAAATCGGCAAAATACCGATTAGAAAAATACCTCCCGTATGCTGCGCATTGTACCCCTGAGCATAACGAACCCACATGTATGAAATCACAAATACAGAGAGCAATCCCAGTCCTTCCTTCCAGGTGCCCTGGAAGATGCGATGGTGCTTTGACCTCAATCGCATGACATCGATCAAATACACCAGACAAATTGCCACAAAGGACAATAGTGCCGAAACTTTCAATAGGCCAGCCAACGTAAAGAAGAATAAAAGTAGCCCAAGGTGTCTATGCATTCCTGACGCCTTAAACTTGAAGAATTGATACAACCCCAAACATGCGAAGGAGAAGGCCGGAATATTCATCAGAAAATTTCCACCATAATAGACCAAGACTGGAGAGGTAAACAAGAGCAATCCAACAAATATGCCTGCTACAGAGTTTTCGATTTCGACTTCGATCGTTTTCATGAGTGCCAGCAGTCCAATAAGAAATAGCAGCAAAACCATTAACCGATATACCCATACCTCTTTACCGGTAATCGTCCAGATTTTTCCAACCAGGTAGTATAAGATGGGAAATTCACTCACCGTCTTGCCCGTGCCGTCAATTCCCAAATAATGCATGGATGGTTGGAAAAACGGATTTCCATCTTGGTAGTAGTTCATGGTCAAGGAGAGGCAATCGGCTTGCCTCCATTGATGAATACTCTGCGGCGGTTCAAAAAGTATACGATCATAATCATACTGGAATGCCATGAGCAGGAATAAGCCCGTAAAAATCCAGGGCGAAATCTTTGGAAAGTAGAGTGACTTGACTTGAAAAAAAAGTACGTCCAGCAATGGCGATCTATTTATGATCCAGTGAATATAATTGAAATCTTGGTTCCAAAGTGAAGCACCTCATCGGAGTGAACCAGGGGCTTAGGGACCGAAGAACGGCCATTTTTTCTATCTTATCGATCTAAATATCAGATCAATGAGAACAGTTGCGCCGACGGCGATTTTCGTCTATTTCTGGATTATGGTGATGTGTAGTACGTCATGCCAACCACCGGACGAGACTGCGGCTACGCCAAACATTGTATTCATTTTGGCTGATGATTTGGGATGGGCAGACCTTCCGGCCTATGGCAATCAATTTCATGAAACACCCAACATTGATAAACTGGTAGCCGAGGGTATGCGATTCACCAATGCCTATGCAGCATGCCCAGTCTGTTCCCCTACTCGAGCCAGCATTCAGTCAGGCCAGTACCCTGCTCGTCTCGGCATTATTGACTTTATCACCGGGCATTGGAGACCACACGAGAGACTCACCGTACCAAAAAATAAAACGCAATTTCTACCTCTAGAAATTGAAACCATTGGAGAAGTACTTAAGCAGGCCAATTATAGTACAGGCTATTTTGGGAAGTGGCACTTGGGCAATGAACCCTATTTCCCAGAGCATCAGGGATACGATGAAAGTGTCATTTTTCATGGCAGTCCCTACTACAAGTTTAGCAAGCGATTAAAACCACCGCAAGATTTTCCCGATGACAAAATACTATCTGAAGCCCTCACCGACTTGAGTATTGACTTTATCAATAAGCATCATGAGAAACCCTTTTTTCTCACTTTGGCCCACTATGATGTGCATGTACAGTTGGACGCAGATTCTGGCTTAATTGAGAAGTATTTAGAAAAACCCCGAGTGGAGAACCATCCCTGCAATGCGGTGTATGCTGCCATGGTAGAGCATATTGATAACAGTGTGGGTCGCATCATGGAAACTTTATCAACACTAGGATTATCGGATAATACGCTGGTTGTGTTTTTCTCGGATAACGGAGGCCTGGTCAGTAGATTTGATGAAGTTCCTTTAATCGCTGAGAGCAAACGTCATTTTTACGCTGGCGATTCGCTTATGCTTCATGTGGCATCCTCCAATGCACCGCTCAGAGCCGAAAAAGGAACCGTCTATGAAGGAGGCATTCGCGAACCTATGATTGTCAAATGGCCGGGGGTAGTCCCTGCCGGAAGCACCAGTGACGCTTTAATTAGCAGCATCGATCTACTACCTACCTTCCGTGAAATAGCTGGTGTAACAGATCCCATAGATCAGGTTGTAGATGGCGAAAGCTTCTTGGCTACACTATCAGAGGGTGAGTATGATCCAGATCGCTCGCTCTTTTGGCACTATCCAGTATATCACCATGATGTACCTGCCAGTGTGATCAGAAAAGGAGATTGGAAGTTGATCCACAAGTTGGATAATGATGAACTCTTTCTCTACGACTTATCTCGCGATGTCGGTGAGCAGCATAATCTAGCAGAAAGTGAGGTCGCCATTCGCGACGCATTAAAGTCGCAGTTGGACCAATGGCGAACGGAAGTGGCTGCTGAAATGCCAGTGCCCAATGCGCAATTTGATGCTGCCAAAAGGAAGGAATGGGGAACGCACCCTGATCGACAAAAATGATTGTCAGTTTATTGACCTAACGATATTCATATTTATCACCTAATCAATTGGAATATCTGAGCATCTAACACACGTTGCGGTATTTGAAGACACCGGTCGTATAATTAATGCAAATGCCTGGTGAAATTTCCATCTACTTTTCAAAAGGCCATTTGGTCAATGTTATGACTATGGCATGGTAGCTTCTAGTACCAGAGGTAACCGATCATTTGCGATTTCATTTATTGAAAAATATCGATCTGGAGTGCTTAATCAGCAAGCCCTTCATATGATATATGGAGCACTGGGTTGGGTTTCACATAGCCAGGCTCAGTTATTCTAACTTTAAATAACCGGATGCTCAAGTAGAGCACTAGCTAATCCTGCAGAGTTCCAATGGTCCTGTTCTCACTACCCTTTTCTATACCCACATTCAAATCTCCCAACATTTGTCGAGCCTCTTCAACAACCTCCATTATTTCGGCCATCTTATCGGGATAATAGGCAGCCACATTGTATTGCTCTCCTGGGTCTCGCATCATATTGTACAATTCTGGTTCTTTGATTTCCACTGCTATGCGCTTACCTCCATGGCCATCATTTCCCGGTTGTGTATCATAGGATCGGTATGTATGGGGTAGTACGAGCTTCCAATTCCCTTTTCGTACACCATTCAAGTGGTTTTTACCATGATAGTACAATATGGTCTGACGAGGATCTGATGTGAAATCTCCCTCGAAAAGTGCGCTGATATCAACCCCATCAATCTTACGTTTAGACAAGGTGCCATTGGACAACGCAGCCAAAGTCGGCAGAAGGTCAACGGCACAAGCTAGCCGATGGCAAACCCTACCGGCAGGAACCCCATTTGGCCAGTGGATAATAAAGGGTACTCTCTGGCCACCCTCCCAACTAGTGGTTTTACCTTCACGCAAGCCACCAGCTGAACCAGCGTGATTGCCAAAGTTCAACCAAGGTCCATTGTCGGTCGTGAAGATAAATATGGTATTGTCTTCCACTTGATTTTTCTCTAGCGCATCCATAATCTGACCCACCGACCAATCAATCTCCATCATGACATCACCATAAAGTCCTTGTTCACTCTTACCTCTAAATTTCTCAGAGACGCCCAAAGGAATGTGTCCCATAGTGTGTGGGACATAGAGGAAAAAAGGACTGCTGGCATTGCGGTCTATAAAATCGATGGCTTCTTCAGTGTAAATCGTGGTCAGTTTATCCTGATCTGCCAAACTGGTAATCGTTTCAGCAACTTCATTGCCTCGAATCAACGGCAATTCAGGATAATCTCCCCTGCCGTTCCCGACCGGCAACCGTTCACCGGTCACATTGCTATTTGGCCACATATCATTAGAATAGGGAACACCAACATATTCATCAAAACCATGCTGAAGGGGTAGAAATTCTTTCTGCCAACCCAAATGCCACTTTCCAAAACAAGCCGTGGCATAGCCCTGCTCCTTAAACATCTCGGCTATCGTTAGCTCCTCCCCATTGATTCCAATCTTATGATGAGGAAATAAGGCACCGGAAAAACCAATCCGGTTGGGATAGCATCCAGTGAGCAGCCCAGCTCGTGAGGCACTACAAACGGGTTGAGCCGAATAGAAATTGGTAAACCGCATGCCTTTACTAGCCATCTCATCGAGGTGCGGTGTTTCAAAGCCAGTAGCGCCATAACAGCCCACATCCCCATAGCCTTCGTCATCGATGAACACGATGACCACATTGGGTCTGGTTGTTTGCTTTGCCTGTACGTATTTGGTCAAGGTGAATAAAGCGAGCAGCAGTATGAGGTTTTTCATATGAATAGTATTCGAATTTTAAATCAAATATTTTCTCCTATAGAAGCCTTACTAATTCATTGACTGCAGGATCTTTATCATGAACATTTGCCGGGTACCATTGGGAGCAATTCCGGGCACTAAAATGGAATTGTTAGTTCTATTCCAGCGAGGTGCTGGATCAATCCTGATGTCTCCCGAAAACTTGCCTTTGTCTATTCCCTGGCTGCGGACATAAGCCCCATCTTTCATTCGATAGATTGAATAATAGTTGCTATTTCCATCTTTGTAGCCATTTACAAACCAATGGGCATCTGGTGACAGGGAGATATCACCCTCTGGATCCGGAAAGATCTCAGGAGTTCCCAGTTGGCCTACCACCCTTTTCATGTCGACATCATACAAAATTTGATATTCCGAGTCTCTACCAATTAGGACATTACCTTCTGCCCATTCCGGATGCCCTCCAATAAATTGGTCATGAACGGTCAAGTTGGTACCATCTGCATGAATGGAGCAGGCCACATTGATGCGCTCCAATTTGGAGCCATTTTCGTCGAATTTTTTACCCCAATTTGCCCTTACAAAGAAATAGATTCGATCTCCCCTTCGATTCCATAGGGTGTGGTTGATAAACAGCCCCGTATGTTCAGTGTATCTACCCTCCCTTTTGAGTAGCTTTTCAAGCTCCAGATATGAAACTAGCAGCCTCTTTTTACCGGTCCTGATATCTACCTTAAAAATCCCATCATGAGCAGGTGCCAGGTAATCCGTTGACCAATCCAGTACTCCGGGATAACCTGTGACCAGTCGTAGGCGAGCCAGTCGCCCATAGTTTAAAGCTAGAAATGCCGAACCTGTTGGCGAAACTCCTCCATTACCAATGGCTACATCTTCGAAATGAAATTCTTTTACACGCTCCCCCTTTTCGACATCATATAATACAGTAAAGACCTTACCTGTTTCAAGGTCCCGGTCATTGAAAAAAAAGTGCGTTTCGGCATGTGATGGATGCCAGTAAAACATGGTACCCTGTTGCGGATTCCATGCATAAGTTTTGTCCACTTTGACCAATCTATTCTTGTCTCGCGTATCAATCAGAAATATGGTGGCTGCCTCTTCAGGTTTTGGCATGCGATTGATGGTGTCAATCTCAAGCCCCAGTATATATTGACCGTTCGAGTTCCACGGTATGGTCTTACATTGGCCAATGTACCCAAAGAAATGATGCTTGGTACCGGTAGTGAGCTGACTGATCTCTAGCTCTAGGGAAGGTGTTTGTGCCTGGCACCCAGTTAAAAATACGATGAGAAAAACCAAATAAACCATACGCTTCTGATGGGAAATATAATGAGACAATTTTAAAGTATCTGTGCTTCCGTCTGGCTGCATGTGACAGTCGTCCCATAGGTCGACTGGCATCATCGCAACCAGTTGGTGGTCCTTCATTCTTGTAAATATAGTACTCTGTCCACTCAAATATTAGCAATAATTTTAATGTCTTTTTGCGAATTTCCTTGTTGCAAATCCTCCCTATAGCTATGGCTATGACCGCGCATCCCGTCCGCTTTCGCGGTTCCCTCACTTTGTGTGCTGTTGCACCCAACTCTTCGAGATCGCTCGCTCATGCCTTGAACTTCACCAAAAATCATATTAAAATTAACTACAAAATCTGACTAGACAGAGTACAGCGTTCAATCAATCTCAATTTTTAGATCCTTACCCAAACCTGCTTCTATGATTTTCTTCAAGGTGAGCAGCTCAATATCTGATTTATCATTCTCCAGCCTAGATATATAGTGTTTGCTTATGCCACTTCTCTTTCCGAGTTCATCTTGCGTCAGACCAGCTCTTTTCCTCTCGGTTCTGATCATCAGTCCTATTTTTAGAGATCTCGATCGATCAGGTTCGCTGTTTTCGTACAATACAATCGGATCTAGATCAAAATAGTAGAATTGTTCATTTCCATTTACGTCTTTCGATCTAATTTCAACATTTCTCCACCCTATAGTATGCTCAATAATTTCTACTTTTCGAAATTCCTTTATGTCGTTGAGTAGTGTGATTGCCGGATGATTTTTTCTCAATTTCTTTTTACCAAAGAATTTCTTAAAATCAATTATACGAGATTCTCCATTATTGAAGAGACAAGAAATGGTATAACCTCTTACTCGGTTGATCTTTAGAATCCTAGGTATCCTTCTGAGTCCTTTCATAATTTATTATCAGGATTAAATTCATTCCATTTATTGATGATGAATTCCAAATGTCCTTCTGCCCAATCTGCTAGTTTTCTTCTCTGGTTCTTAGGTAATCTACCACGAAACGACTCTAACGTCGGAATGATAATCAATTCCTCATGTTCATTGTAGATGGCATGAAAGTGTGGAGGATTGTGATCATCAAAGAAAATCATAATCTTGATTGAATCCAAAATATTTTCTTCAAGTGATTCAATCGTGGCTTTGGCGCGTCCAACATCACTTTTCAATCGCCTAACCTTATTGAAGGCAATAAAATTCGAGCTCAATTCTTTCCCGATCCAGGGGGTATAATGGTTCGCTCATAAATAATGAAGCAGGATCTCAATTACCCCAAATTGGGATCTTCCTTGTGAAAATCGCGTGTAATTAGAACTGCCTCAAAAAAATAAATTTGGATTTTTAAGTCCTAAGAAAACAATTTAACTTAACGGTTATGAAGAAGGTTTGCTATTTGCTTCTGGGGTTAATAATCTTGACCGAGGGTTGCCAGACAAAGAGCCAGAATCTGGTAGCCGACGAACCGATCTGGGGCTCCTCTCCCATCGCTGAGCCCTATCAGTATGTTTCGGCTGGAAGTTTTAGCGGGCCTGCCGTCGCCGCTTCGCCTGACCCCTTAGTCCGCTACCGGTGGCCGAATCCCAAGGCATCTGACGAGCTGGAGATCTATCTCTTACGGCCAGAGTCCGTAACAGCCGATCCAGCGTCCTCGTTCGCTAAGGTTAATTCGTTGACAACGGCTTCGCCGAATGTGACGGTAAACGGTGTGGGAACCATCCGCGTAGATTTCGGCCAGGAAAACGCCGCTTGGTTCGAATTTGATAGCCCTGACTGTCCGGGCAACATCCGGATGAGCATCAGTGAATACAACGAGCCACAATATACCAATGTCGGCGACAAGACGATCGTACCGGAGAAGATCGGCAATACGTATCGCGCGAAATTAAACCCAGAGTATTACGAGGGCGTTCGCTTTGGCTTCATTCATGTGGACTCCTTGACCAAACCTTGGCGTATCACGGGCATCAGGTTGGTGTGCCAGATCAAGCCGGCTAACTATGAAGGCAGCTTCGACTGTGATGACCCCATGCTTAATAAAATCTGGTACAACGGCGCGTACTCAGTCAAGATCTGCAACTTGAAGGATTTCACCACGCCGATCTTGATCGAGCGATCGGACAGACACCTCTGGAATGGGCTGGATTTCTATCTCTACAATAGCGCGAATATGATTGCGCTGAAGAATTACGATTTTGTGAAGCAGCAGATACTTCAAGTAAACACGCCGCCGGGTATCAATTCTGACATATTCAGCTACGAATTGTACGATGTCCTGAGCATCTGTTATTTCTACAATTACACCGGCGATACGGCATTTCTAGACGCCTGCAGCGACATGGCTCATGCTAAATTAGATCGGGCTAATGAACGATTCACAGCGTATTACAGCGGCGACGAATCTAGCTCAGTAGAGTATAAAGGATTCATGGGTTGGGACGAGCGGCTGGGTGGTTTTGAACGAGTGACTTCGTACAATAAATGGAACTACCGCATGCTCTGTATTAGGGCATGGAGGGATTTTGCGAAAGTGATGGATCGGATGGGTGATACGGTCGCCAGAGACAAATACAATGGTTTTGCCGAAGCCAGAATCAGTGAGTTGCGCCAAGACAAGACATGGTACACTCAGTTGGACGTGCACGGCTGTGCCGAGGCCATACAGGCTGGATTCTGTAAGCCTGATGAAATCGAGGCAATGAGTGAGGCGGAATTCACCGATCGAGTGAACCGTATATCGTACTCTCAAGGCAACACGGGCTTAATCCTCCAGGGCATGGCGAGAGCCGGACGGTACGACGACGTCATCTGCGCGATGAAGGATCAATGGGGGGCAACCATTGAGTACGGCGGCACCACCACACCCGAGATTTTTCATCCGTCGGCAAAGGATGCGCTGGGGAAAAACGATCCCCCCATTAACGGTCAGTGCGGTATGACAAGCCTGTGTCATCCCTGGGGTGCGATCGTGTGCACGTATCTGAATGAAGAGGTGTTGGGCATCAAGCCGACGACACCGGGATTCGGCACGGTCGATATCTTTCCGCACCTGGGACGGAAGTTGACTCGCGTGGCTGGCACAACGCCTACACTTCGAGGCGACATCAGTGCCACTTTCGATGTCGCATCTGGGAAATGCCATGTATCGCTACCGTCTGGCGTGACGGCCAGGGTTGGCATACCCAAAGCAGAGAAAAAGATCATTTCCATCAAGATAAACAGTGTACTGGCATGGGACGGCAAGTATCATCCGGTGCCCGGTATAGGCAATGCTGATGAGGACGTCGATTTCGTACGTTTTACTTCCGTGTCGCCTGGGGCCTATGATTTTCTGGTTTTGTATGAGGGGACGACTCCACCTGCCCTGGATGCAGTCGAAGTGTATCCCGTCAAATTCGTTGGCGAGGACGTGACGACGCAAGGCAGTTGGGGCGGTAAATACGGGGCCGATGGCTACGTGCTCCCCAATTACGACGGCATCGGCAAGGACGTGCGCGCATTGCCTTCCTATGTGACTTCCATCACCTTAGATCGCCACCGCTGTGAGAACACGACATGGACGACCACCACTGCGGATGTCCGAGCGCCGTCGCGCAACCCTAACAACTCCGGAACGAGATCGGCCGCGGGCATTCGGACTAAGGATCCGGAACCGACCTTTCAGACGATGTTCGTGGACATTGAGGTCCCCGAAACGCACGAATATACGATGGCCCTGTATTTCCTCGATTGGGATACTAAGGGCCGACGAGTCGGGGTACAAATGATCGATCCGAAGACGTTGAAGCAACTGGCGCCAGTAAAGGTGGTGAGCGACTATCAGGGGGGCAAATACCTTATCTATCAATGGAACCGGTCCTTGAGAGTGCGGATCAACACGATCAAGAAGCCCAATGCCACACTGTCTGGGTTGTTCTTTTCATCGTAGAGCTATTTCGGGCCATTGAAGGTAAATGGTCTGCTCGGGAATCTTCCACTGAAGTAGAATGACGTTTTCTTATTTTGGTGGAAATTGTAGTTCTCAAAAATTAATTTTATTATCATACAATTATGGTTATTCAAATATCTTCCTCAAGTCACTATAGACTCTTAATTATTATTTCTTTTATCTTTTTTTCTGCCTCCTCCTGTACTGAAAGTAAATCAGATATTACAATCAAGAATTCTTTATCCATTGAAGAAATGAATTCAAACTTTCAGGACCCTCCTGATAACCTGAAACCATGGACTTATTATTATTGGATAAATAATCACGTTTCCAAAGAGGGAATTACAAAAGATCTGGAAGCAATGAAAAAAGTGGGAATAGGCACGGCTCTTATTGCCAATATGAATCTGCGTGATCAAGAGCAAGGAAAAGTTGACATGTTAAGTGAAGAGTGGAAAGAACTCACGCGATATGCAATACGCGAGGGAGGAAGGCTAGGTATGGACATTGGATTATTTAATTGTCCTGGGTTTAGTTCTTCTGGGGGCCCCTGGAACGATTTTGCTAATTCAATGAAATATCTTGACTACACCAAAACGAAATTAAAAGGGGGAAAACCTGTATCCATTAAATTAGATACACCTGTGAACCAATTTGAAGATGTTCGTCTTTTGGCTTTTCCAGCCAGAGATCAAGTATTAGATAATAAAACCCTTGAAATCAGAAGCGATAAAAACTTAAAGAACTTAGAGGGCTTATTAGATTATGATGCTGAGACTGTAGTCGATATCACGGCCCACAAGGAATTGGTTTTGAACTTCCAATCAGAGGACAAGGAAACCATTCGGAACTTGCAAATTATTCCTTCCAAGACAAAATTTTTGATGGATGTGGATTTTTATGGTGAAGTAGCTGGGCAATGGAAAAAAATACGATCATTTAAATTTAATCGTAGCCGCGATAAAAATGAGTTGGGTTTTAATGATTACCCACCAGTTTCAGTTTCTTTTCCCAAAGTGATCTCTAATAAATTTAAGTTGGTGCTGAGCAATATAACTTTTCCTAAGTCAGTGCTTGCGAAAAAGGGTAGCGACAAGGGCATAGCAGATATTTATTTTTCTCCACAAGTGAATTTAGAGTACCACATTGAAAAATCATTAGCCAAGATGAAACAGAGCCCTTATGTACCTAGTGATTCATACACATGGCCAGATCAACAAGAACCGAAAGATACAGGATTGGTCTTGACTGATGATAAAATAGTCGACTTGACTGAAAGACTATCAGCTGACGGCACGTTGACTTGGGATGTTCCTCCAGGTGACTGGACGGTCTTGAGATTTGTAATGGTATCTACTGGAATTCAAAATGAATTCTCTGCTGTAAATGCCTCAGGATTTGAGGCAGATAAATTAAATAAGGATGCGGCAAGGCAACACTTTGAAGGTTACGTTGGAGACATCTTTAAAGCAATGCCTCTAGATGATCGAAAATCACTCAAATATGTTATTGTAGATAGCTATGAGGTTGGGGCTCAAAATTGGACTGACGACTTTGCAGATAGGTTTTTTGAAACCTACCATTATGATTCAAAGCCATACTTGCCAGTATTGACAGGTGTTGCGGTTAATTCAGTAGAGGAGTCTTCCCGATTCTTATGGGATTTAAGGAGGCTTGTGGCAGATGGATTGGCCCATGAATATATAGCTGGCTTACAAGAAATGTGTGAGGAGAACGGCTTTCAATTATGGCTGGAAAATTATGGCCATTGGGGGTTTCCTGGGGAGTTCTTGATGTATGGGGGTCAATCCGATCTTCTAGCAGGGGAATTCTGGACCACAGAAGACCTAGGAAACGTTGAGTGTAGGGCAGCTGCTTCTGCGGCACATATTTATGGGAAGAATATTGTTTATGCCGAATCCTTCACTTCGGATACCGAGGTTAACCCTTTTACCTCATATCCTGCAAAGATGAAAAAGCGTGGAGACTGGAGTTTTACGGAAGGAATAAACCATGTGGTCTATCATGTTTATATCCATCAGCCCTATGAAGATAAATTCCCCGGAGTGAATGCTTGGTTCGGTACGGAAATCAATAGAAAGAACACATGGTTTGAAGCAGCAGCGCCGTGGATGAAATACCACCAGCGTTGTAACTACCTTTTACAGCAGGGCAATTATGTAGCGGATGTTGCCTATTACATAGGTGAGGAGACTCCAAAAATGACAGGCCCAACAGAGCCTCAACTTCCAATTGGATACGCTTTCGATTTTATCAATGCTGAAGTTATAAAAAATCGTATCTCTGTTAGCAATGGACGCATGATGTTACCCGATGGCTTATCATATAGAATTTTGGTATTACCCGATTCTAAAACTATGAGGCCCGAAGTTCTAGAAAAAATCAAAGAGCTGGTTTATCAAGGTGCCATAATCATGGGAAACCCTCCCCAAAAATCTCCAAGTTTACATAATTATGCGAATGCCGATAGACGCATCATTGAACTTTCCAAAGAACTTTGGGGTGAAAGTTATGAAGGAACTAAAGAAATAGTTGATTTTGGAAAGGGTAAAGTGATACGCATAATGGATTTAAATAAGGCCCTAGATTTAGTGGACATTGCTCCAGATCTAAAATATCCCAAAGACACACCACTATTATGGATTCATAGGACCCTTGGAGATAAGGACATTTATTTTCTAAGCAACCAAAGCGATACTAAAATTTCCTTTGATGCCTCATTTAGAGTAGCAGGTATGCGGCCTTCACTTTGGAATCCCACAAACGGAACATCAAGAGATTTACCTCAATACAAGATGGATGGGTTATATACAAAAGTTCCATTGCAATTAGAACAAGCAGAAAGTGCATTTGTGGTTTTCGGTAAAAATGAAGAAGGACTCAAAGATAGTAGATTAAAAAATTATGAGGAGTTTACCTTACTTCAAGATATTTCAAAAGATTGGAGCGTTCGTTTAAAAAATGACCAATTGAAAATAGATGAAGAGTTTGAACTAGATCGGCTGCAAGACCTCTCCCAATTGGAGGATGAGACTAGTAAATACTTTTCTGGAAAAATTATTTATCGTACAAATTTTAAATTTGAAAATGAATCTAAAAGTGATAAAATATTTTTGAATTTAGGGAAAGTAGGTGTCATTGCCAATGTTAAACTAAATGGTAAAGAAATTGGCGGACTTTGGACAGCCCCGTGGAGATTAGACCTATCAGATCACTTAATAAATGGTAATAACAGTTTAGAGATTGAAGTTGCAAATCTTTGGGTAAACCAGCTCGTCAAAGACGCTTCTCGAGATAAAAGGCAAAGTGAGACCTGGATGTTAGTTGACCATAGCTATGAGGAAAACAGCCCATTACCACCATCCGGACTCATTGGACCAGTTCAGTTGATCAAACAAAGCAGTCCTGGTACGAACAATTTATAGAAACTTTGGGAGCCTTATTACTTCTGTTTTGCATGGTAACCCGGACAATTGCGGCCGTATCTCCGCCATCAACCTGAAGGCTGGCTGTAACGCCTGAATCTTCAATATTTGTTCAAATGCAGGGAGTCAGGAGTCAATACGATGCCATGAGTTGTTAGCAAATGTATGATCATCAATTTCGGGTTTAATATGAACTTGCAAATTTGCACATGAGTTGTAAAACTTGCAAGTGGAAGATTCGTCGTAGTTTTTTTACCTGACTACTATTTCCATTCTATCAGGTTCATAACCTGAAGGGCATTCCTCAAGTAGATCTTTTATTTGAAGGAGACAGGTCAGAATGTATCTTTGATTCACGTCCTACTTGTTCCAAAATATGTTTCAAGCCGTTAATAATTAATCCTGAATTCAATCCAACTGCAAACATTCCAAATCCCTGTTTTGTTCGATTTTCAATATCCCTAAAATTTGTCGCAACAATACCACAAGTTTTCCCTGATTTTTGCAATACTTCTACTACTGAATCAATTTCCATATTTACGCTTGGTTCCTCGCATTGTCCGGCATATCCTGCAGATGCGGCCTAATCTGCCGGGCCAATAAAGAAAATATCCACGTCATTGACCTTTACTAGTTCCTTTATGTTTTTTCCTCCCTTTAATGATTCAATAAGTGTAATAAGTGTAATAAGTGGAATAAGTGGAATAAGTGGAATAAGTGGAATAAGTGGAATAAGTGGAATAAGTGGATTAAGTGGAATAAGTGGAATAAGTGGAATAAGTGGAATAAGTGGAATAAGTGGAATAACAACTATAT
>JABDMH010000010.1 GCA_013001595.1 Saprospiraceae bacterium
CTTCGCTGTTGCTTTTTTTCGGATTCCAGTCGTGTCACCAAAAGGAGACAGCGCTTACATGGAACAAATCTTTCTATCGAATTGGCACCCAGTCATCGCCTCGTGCCACAGATCTTAATGGCGATGGCGTGAAGGACATTGTCCTAGGTGCTGGCAGAGCAGAGATGGCGGGCACGAAACAAGGGGTCCTAGCATTAGATGGATCGAATGGCGAAGTACTTTGGCAGCATCCTGCACCTGCTCATGTGGTTGGCTCCGCTACATTGTATGATGTGACTGGAGATGGTGTAGATGATGTTTTTATAGGAGGGAGAGGGAGTTTTCTCATGGCCATTGATGGAAAAACAGGGCAGGAGCTATGGCGTTTTGTCTATCGATATACTGAAGATCCCATTCTTCAATATACCAAGTATAATTTCTACAACAGTGCACTGACACCTGTGGTAGAGGAGGGTGCACAGCCCTATCTCCTCGCAGTAAATGGCGGGAACTGGAATGCACCAGCGGGTGATTCCTCAGATCGTCATCCTGGAGTACTTATGCTATTTAATCTGACGTCTGGCGAAATCGTGGCTGCAGATACTATGCCCGATGGCCAGGAGTCCTATATGTCACCCGTGTGTTTTCAGCAACCAGGAGACGAACAAGTGCATATTATTTTTGGTACTGGAGGTGAGACCATCAGTGGCCACCTCTATGCAACCACGCTTGATGACCTATTGCTGGGGGATGTAAGTAACGCTTCGATACTTGTGGCCGAAAGTGGTCACGGATTTATTGCGCCACCTGCCGTTGTAGACCTTAATGGAGATGGTTGGTATGATGTTGTATCTGTTTCGCATGGTGGGAAGATCACCGCTACAGATGGAAGGGATTTTTCTACCATTTGGAGCCACTGGGAGGTGGGTGTTGAGTCGAATAATGTACCAGCGATTGGTTATTTCACGGGTGATGCGGTTCCAGATATCCTGGTCGTTTTGGATGAAGGCATTTGGCCAGCCTATGGAAAGGTACATCAAGTCATGTTAGATGGTCGATCCGGGAAGATTGCACACCGAGATTCAATTGGTTGTTTTGTGGTATCTTCTCCAGTGGTATACGATATAGACCATGATGGATATGATGATGCCATTTTTAATACCAACAACTTTGATTGTCGGTTCCGTTACTCTGATGATTCCTTGTCACCCGTCGAAATAAGTACCCAGTTGATTGCCTTTGACTTTCGGCTATCAAGACACCAGATTATTGACGAATCGAAGGGATTTAAAAACATCTTTTCTACGCCATGGATTGGAGATTTGGATGGGGATGATTACCTAGATCTGATATATGCTGAGTGTTACAACCCTCAGGATCTACAAAGATTCTTGGGCATGCGCCTGAAAAGGATTAGCTCAGGTATCCAGATGCGATCGGCTCCCCGCTGGGGAGAGTATGGTGGCAGGGATGGAGCGGGTATCTTTCAACCATGACACATTGCGTACCTAGGGTACGCTTTGGCTGGGGGTTGTACCCATATTTGATCCCTACGGGATCGGGCTGCTGGGGTTCTGTGGGATCACTGCTGGTGGTGTCAGGTCTTAAGGGGTTTAGCTGTCTTTCCATGTGGGGTGTACCCATATTTGATCCCTAGGGGATCGGGCTGCTTGGGTCTATGTGGGATCACTGCTGGTGGTGTCAGGTCTTAAGGCACTTAGCTGTGTTTATCTGGGTAGGTGGTTGTAGTTGATGGATTTGTGCAGTAGTTACGAAATATGAAAAGGCTGCAGTGGCACATTTTGTAATTTGGTAGTTATAAAAAAAATGCAGTTATTTAGAGTTCGTCAAACGATCTACACATGCCAAACACCTATACACAAATTCACATTCAATTGGTGTTTGCAGTTAAGCGGAGAGGCAACCTGATCAGTAAAGATTGGAAGTTAGAGCTCTATCAATATATGAGTGGTATTATCACAAACCAAGGCCACAAGATGTTACAAATCAATGGGGTGTCAGATCATGTGCATATCCTGATCGGGCAACGGCCAACCCAGGCACTTTCCGAACTGATGCAGATGATAAAGAGAGATTCTTCGGCATGGATCAATCGGAAAAAATTGTCTAGATCGAGATTTAGCTGGCAAGAAGGATATGGAGCATTTTCTTATGCCAAGTTTCAGGTTCCCAATGTCATCAACTACATCAAGAACCAAGAGCACCATCATGAACGACAACATTTTCTTGATGAGTACCGTGATTTGTTAAAAGTGCATGGCGTTGATTATGATGAGCGCTATATCTTCAAACCCGTTTCTTGACACATCGCGTACCTACGGCACGCCGCGGCTGCGGGGTCCCCCTTAGCCTTACCCATATTCGATCCCTACGGGATCAGCTGTGGGGTTTATGTTCGGTTCTGTGCAGGATGTGTCTGGTTCTGTTGGTTACTAGGCTGTGTTTATCTGTATGACCAGGTGGGTCTTACCCATATTTGATCCCTACGGGATCAGCTGTGGGGGTTATGTTCGGTTCTGTACAAGAGGTGACTGGTTCTGTTGGTTACTAAGCTGTGTTTATCTGCATGACCAGGTGGGTCTTACCCATATTTGATCCCTACGGGATCGGCTGTGGGGGTTATGTTCGGTTCTGTACAAGAGGTGACTGATTCTGTTGGTTACTAAGCTGTGTTGATCTGCATGACCAGGTGGGTCTTACCCATATTTGATCCCTACGGGATCGGCTATGGGGGTTATGTTCGGTTCTGTGCAAGAGGTGACTGGTTCTGTTGGTTACTAGGCTGTGTTTATCTGCATGACCAGGTGGGTCTTACACTTATTACATCCCTATGGGATCAGCTGTTTAACAGACTCATGTTAGGGATTTTCCAGCTAGATCATTTTGACATATTACGTACCTACGGCACGCGGTGGCTGTGGGGTTCTGCTAGTGATGTTGAATTGGTCAGTGATTGGAACCCAAATATGGGTCTAAAACCACCGCTCATCCTCACTTTTCCCTACCTTCGACTGCCAGATTATGAAATCAAAAAATAATTGGATTCGGCTGGTAGTTGGAGGCTTTGTTCTAATGGCAATGATGACAAATTGCCGTGATGAGGTCCCGGTCGATAAAAATCTGGATGGGGACGAAGAGCGACCCACGTTTTTTCAACTTCTGGATTCTACACAGACGGGAATAGGTACGGTAAACCGAGTGGCGGATCGTCAGGATTTTAACATTCTCACTTATCGCAACTACTACAATGGTGGGGGTGTAGCCATTGGCGATGTGAATAACGATGGGAGGCCCGATCTATATTTCACATCAAACTTGACTGCCAATCGGCTATTCTTGAATAAAGGGAATTTCGCTTTTGAGGAGGTCACCGAGGCAGCAGGAGTGGCTGGAACCAGAGCCTGGAGTACAGGAGTGACCATGGTCGATATCAACAGCGACGGCTGGTTAGATATTTATGTAAGCAATTCGGGTGATATTGCAGGTGACAATAAAGAGAATGAGCTATTTGTCAATCAACAAGATGGCACATTCACAGAAGAGGCCGTCTCATATGGATTAAATAATCGCGGGTATTCCACTCAGGCAGCTTTTTTCGACTATGATCTGGATGGAGACCTAGACTGCTATCTACTCAACAACAGTTTCAAGGACCCAAGTAAAATAGAGCTCTTTAGCAGCATGCGTGACAGGCCCGATCCCTTGGGTGGCGACAAGCTGTATCGAAACGATGGTGGCACTTTTGTCGATGTAACTGAACAAGCCGGCATCTACAGCAGCGTCATCGGGTTTGGTTTAGGTACCTGTATTGGAGACCTCAATCACGATCTATATCCTGACATCTATGTAAGCAACGATTTTTGGGAACGGGACTATCTTTATATCAATCAGGGAGATGGCTCCTTTTCAGAGGAGTTGATTGATCGCATTGATTTTTGCTCCATCTCTAGCATGGGTGGCGACATCGGAGATATCAATAACGATGGTCATCCAGAGATCATTTCCACAGACATGCTGGCAGCTGACAATTATCGCCTCAAGGCAATGTCGACTTTCGATCCTTATCATTTGGAAAATCTAAAATACCGGGCCAATTACCACTATCAAATTGGTCAAAATTGCCTTCATCTCAATGATGGTACAGCTGATTTTCAAGAAATCGCCCACTTGGCAAATGTTGCTGCTACTGATTGGAGTTGGGGGGCATTGATCTTTGATTTTGAGAATGACGGGCGAAAAGATCTTTTTGTCAGTAATGGGATTCAGAAGGACTTGATGTACATGGACTTTCGCGATTTTCTCAGTGACAATCGCATTTTTCAGAAGATTGCCAGTGGCCAACCGGTAGATTATCCTTCGTTAATGGAACAGATGCCCAGCAACCCCTTGCCAAACTATGCATTTTCAAATCGCCAAGACCTTGTGTTTCAAGATCAAGCCCAAGGATTGGGACTTGGACAACTTTCATTCAGCAATGGTGCCGCATATGCTGATCTCGATGATGATGGAGACTTTGACCTGGTGGTGAATAACGTAAATATGCCGGCTTTCATTTATGAAAACCAGGCAGAATCCTTAGCAAATCACTTTCTAAAGCTGGAATTTAAAGGCCCTCCAGCTAATCCATTTGGCATAGGTGCCTTTGCGCGCATCACCACGTCAACCGGTTTACAAACCCTCGAAAACTTCAATACTCGCGGTTTCGAAAGTGCTGTAGAGCCAAAGTTGATCTTTGGCTTAGGTAGGGAAACGCTAATTGATAAACTGGAGATTATTTGGCCTGACAAAAAATCCCAAGTGCTGACAGATGTTGAGGTTGATCAGGTCTTACAGATTGATTACCAGCAAGCTACTGGTACCGTACAGGATTCTCATCTGCCTAGGGAAAATATGTCATGGAGATTTCAAGAGGTGACAGATGTCGTCATTCAGGGAGATGCAACGCATCAGGAAAATCAATACAATGATTTTGACCATGAGGCATTGCTTATTAAAATGGGGTCTACACAAGGGCCGAAGATTATTCGGGGAGATGCCAATGGTGACGGTAGAGATGATTTTGTGTTACTAGGGGCTAGGGACGATGAAGACAACCTTTTTTTGCAATCAGGTGACGGTACTTTTGTTCGAAAGAATAGCTTAGGTCTTATGCAGGGCCGCCAATTTGAAAGTACATGCGGAGCGTGGATAGACCTTGATCAGGACGGAGATCAAGATTTGTTGTTGGGATCTGGTGGCAACGAGAGTCAACGAACTGGTGATTTCTACACCCTTCGGTATTACCAGAACGACGGAAAAGGGAACCTGACTGCTGATCAGGAAGCAGCACCAAAAATGGTCGGTAATTTTTCTTGCCTGGAGGCAAATGATTATGATGGCGATGGCGACATGGATTTATTTTTGGGAGCACAGATTGTGCCCGGCAACTATGGCCTCCCTCCCCGTAGCTTTCTGTTGGAAAATGAAAATGGAAAATGGCAAGATGTTTCACCTGAGGCATTGGCTGGCGCAGGGATGGTCACTGATGCTACTTGGACTGACATCGACGGTGATCAAGATCAAGATTTGATCATTGTTGGTGACTGGTCGAATGTGCATATTTTCAAAAATAATGATGGTCAAATAAGCTACCTCACGCCTATCCGCAATAGCAGTGGCTGGTGGAATTGCATCGAAGCCGCAGATCTCGATGGAGACGGTGATCAAGACTTTGTTGTGGGCAATTGGGGCCTCAATTCAAAGTTTAAGGCTTCTGTTCAGCGACCGCTAGGCATGTATGTCAATGATTTTGACCAGAATGGAAAACCTGAGCCCATCGTCACCTGGTATGCACCACTTGATAAGGAGGCTTATCCCTTTGCCACAAAAATGGACCTAACTACCCAATTACCGGGTTTGCGTAAGCGATCCTTGAAGTATGAGGATTATGCCGGGCAGACCTATGCATCCTTATTTGATCAAGAGGTGAGGCAGAAGTCGCTTAGATATGAAGCGAAAACATTGCATAGTGCCATCCTTTGGAATGATGCAGGGCATTTTACCATGGAACCACTACCTATAGAAGCACAGATTGCGCCCGTGTTTTCTATTGTAGTTCATGACTTATCTGGAAATGGACAGTTGGATATTTGGCTAGGAGGTAATTTTTATGGACTAAAACCTCAAGCTGGCAGGCATGATGCCAGCAGGGGTGTATTGCTGGAGGGCCAAGGTGGAAGAAACTTTAAGGCGGTATCCTCAAGAGATTCGGGGATTAGGATCGAGCGTGAAGTCAGGGATGCACACATTTTCAGTATTCGTGGTGAGCCAGTACTATTGGTAGCGAGAAATAACGAATCCCTGGTGGCCTTTCAACGACAATAACTGGACTTATGACTTTAAAGTTCTTGAGACATACTTGCCTTCTAGTGGTCTGTATCTGTGGTGCTTCCATGATTTCATGTTCTTTAGAAATGAATCAGATGGAGCGGTCCAAGGCGGGTCAGCTCTATCAGTGGTCTGAAGCCAAGGGTAAGCGATTTCTTTCGAAAACACAGCGATCCATATCTACGGCTAAGGCCTGGCAGGAAAGGGCCGAGCAAATCAGAGTGCATATGCTTCAAGCAACTGGACTAGATCCGTTGCCAAAAAAATCTCCACTGAATACCATTTTTGGAAAGAAGCGAGTCTTTGAAGGGTATGTTACCCAAAATGTGGCATTTGAGAGCCTTCCAAATGTATTTGTGACAGGTACATTGTATTGGCCATCGAAATTAACAGACAAACCTGCAGGAATTTTAAGTTTTCATGGCCATTGGCCCAATAGGGAAGACTATGGTCGATATCGGCCGGATGTTCAAAAACGATGCGCAACCATGGCTCGGATGGGTGCGGTAGTCTTATCGATCGATATGGTGGGTTATGGGCAAATGGCAGATTTGGGCTGGCACCATAAGCATCCAGAAACAATGAAACTGCAAATTTGGAACGGCATCAGAGCTATTGACTTTTTGGAAACGCTACGAGTAGATCCCGATCGAATTGCCTGTACTGGTGCCTCTGGGGGTGGCACACAAACATTTCACCTTGCTGCCATTGATCCTAGAATTTCTGTCTCCATCCCGGTGGTAATGGTATCTTATCGACATTTCGGAGGATGCATATGTGAGCTCGGGATGCCCATCCATGAAGGAAGGAATTTTGAGACCAACAATGTCGAAATGGTGGCTTGCACGGCACCAAATCCACTGCTGTTGATTTCGGTTGGAACAGATGCTACGGAAACTACTCCAGATGTGGAATTTCCTTTTATCAGATACATATATGGTCTTTTTGGAAAATCCGAGATGGTTGAAAATGCGCACTTGCCCGGAGAAAAGCATGGTTATGGGTATCAGCAGCGGGCAGCTGCCTACCCCTTCCTGGCCAAGCACTTAGGCCTTGATCTCACTGCTGCAATGACCTCTGATGGCAAGCTTAAGGAAGCAGGAATTGTGGTGGAGGATATTGAAGCACTTTACTTGTTTGCAGAAAAACCGCTCCCTACAGATGCAATCACCAACAATGAAGAACTTGCTTGGGACTAGTCCTACACTAGTATATGCATGCTTATATCCAGGCAACTGTCTTTAATCAATTCAGCGATCCAAGTCTTACAAAAAGGTGTCTCGCCAAAGTGTGCGAACTTTCGGTTGTGAATGTGTTTTCTCATTACCTTTGTGTATCATTCAAAATGTATAGGTTAGCACTATGCGACTGCTCATCATACTGGGAATTCTATTATCCTCAAGTTCTGTATTCTTGCCGCCAGGGAGTTTTCCTAGAGACAATGGGGAGACACTTTTTAAGCTAATTGGCCCATCAGAGTCTGGGATAAAATTCGCCAATCAACTCAAGGATACCAGGGAGCATAACATCATGATTTATTCCAACTTCTATGGAGGAGCTGGTGTAGCCCTTGGAGATTTCAATGGTGATGGTTTGCAAGATCTATTCTTTGCGGGCAACCAAGTGCCTGATAGGCTCTATTTTAATCAGGGTGACCTCAGATTTAAAGATGTGACGCGGAAGGCAGGTATTCGTGACAATGGAGGTTGGTCATCTGGAGTCGTATTAGGTGATGTAAATCAAGATGGCCACTTAGACATCTACGTAACACGAGAGCTATATGATGATCAACCAGATTTACGGCGCAATAAACTGTATATCAATCAGGGGGATGGCACCTTTTCTGAGGAATCTGAAGCGTACGGTGTAGACGATTCAGAGCGAACTCGGCATGCTACCTTTCTTGACTATGATAAGGACGGCGACTTGGATCTATTTTTGTGCAACCAACCTCCCAATCCAGGTAGCTATTCGAAATTCAAGAAGCCAGAACTGATTAAGCCTCAATATGGGGTCAAGTTGCTTGCAAATGAACAAGGGAAGTTTATAGATGTAACCAGCGATGCAGGTCTAGTGAAGACGGGATTTCCCAACAGCATCAGTGCTACTGACTTAAATGGAGATGGATGGACCGATCTGTATGTGGCCAATGACTTTTGGATCGAGGATTGGATTTTTATGAATAATGGCGATGGCACCTTCAGCAACGAACTATACGAGCGTGCAAATCATATTTCATTCAGTAGCATGGGTGTCGACGCGGGAGACATAGACAACGATGGAGACCTCGATCTGATGGTTGTCGATATGGCTGCTGAAGATAACTACCGGTCAAAGACTAACATGAGTGGTATGAATCCCAAGGCCTTCTGGAAAGTGGTAAATGATGGAGGCCACTTCCAATACATGTTTAACAGCTTCTACCTAAATCAGGGTGATGGATATTTGAGTGACATTGCGCAGATGACAGGGATGGCTACTACCGATTGGAGTTGGTCACCACTGCTGGCCGATTTTGATAATGATGGGTGGAAGGATGTATTTATTACCAATGGACTGATGCGCGACATCAGGAATAATGATGCCTCCAAGACATTCCCAAAGTACTTGGAGAAGCAATTATTTTCCTATCTACAAAAGAATCCCAACCCTGTCGGTGAAGTCTCTATATGGGATGTAGTCGATATAGATAAAGCGATGGAGCTGATACCAACGCAGCGTCTGTCCAATTATGTCTACAAAAACCAGGGCGATCTGTCCTTCGTCAAGAAAATGCAGGAGTGGGGTCTTGATCAGAAGACTTTTTCACATGGAGCGGCTTACGGAGACCTAGATAACGACGGTGATCTTGACTTGGTCATTAATAACATCAATCAAGAGGCGTTCCTATATGAAAATACGGCATCCAAATCTGGCGCACATTTTCTGCGGGTCCAACCGATCGCCGATCCTTTGCAAAGTCCGATTGTTGGCGCTAAGATTGAGATCAAGACGGAAGTGGGTCTGCAAGTACATGAAATTACTACCGTCCGTGGAATGTATTCGACCAGCGAGATGATCGCACACTTCGGTCTCGGCGATGAAGAGAGCGTACAAACGGTGGTCATTACCTGGCCAGATGGTCGAGTGCAGGTACTGGAAAATGTTGATGTAGATCAGACGGTACAGATGAACTATGGTGATGCC
This sequence comes from Saprospiraceae bacterium, assembly GCA_013001595.1. GTDB lineage: Bacteria > Bacteroidota > Bacteroidia > Chitinophagales > Saprospiraceae > JABDMH01. The sequence continues at coordinate 9,553 of JABDMH010000010.1, forward strand.
ACAGAAGTAGTGTCTGATGCGCCTACAAAGGAAAGCGAATCCTTGATCCAACCAGCACACGGATCTCTTAATATCCAATATTGCCACAAAGAAAACGAATACGATGACTTTGCGAGGCAAGTACTCATACCGCACAAAATGTCTACCATGGGCCCATTTATGGCTAAGGCCGATGTCAATGGAGATGGCCTGCAGGACGTATTCATCGGTGGACCTAGGGGTTCATCTGGTCAGCTTTTTCTTCAAAACGAAGGAGGCACCTTCTCTTTGAGAAATACCACGGCCTTTGCAAAAGACAAGGATAGAGAAGACATGGGAGCTGCCTTCTTTGATGCTGATGGGGATAGAGACTTAGACTTGTATGTGGTGAGCGGTGGAAATGAGCATGCAGATGGTGCCGAAGCTTATCAAGACCGATTATATATCAATGATGGAACGGGTGAATTTATAAAGGGTGTGGATGTCCTTCCAGATATGAAGTATTGCGGGTCACAAGTACGTCCGGCGGATTTCGATAGGGATGGAGACATAGACTTGATTGTCGCTGGCAGGCATAAGGCCTGGTCGTATCCTGAACCGGTCACTAGTAAATTATTGGTAAATGAGGGGGGCACCTTTCTTGATAAGACAGCCGAGTTGGCACCAGATCTGGTAAACATTGGGATGATCAATGATGCACAATGGATCGATTACAATAGTGATGGAAATTTAGATTTGGTGCTGGTGGGTGAATGGACATCCATCATTATACTTACTTCCAATGGTAATGCGTTTACCCGATTTGCCAATAGCGACATCTTAAACCAGCAAAAAGGATGGTGGTTTTCTGTTGAAGTGGCTGATATGGACAACGACGGAGATGATGACCTGGTAGCGGGAAATATGGGACTGAACTATAAATACAAAGCTTCGGAGAAAGAACCCTTTGAGGTGTACTACTACGATTTTGATGACAACGGCAGTAAGGATGTCGTACTGACGTACTACAATTTTGGAATTCAATATCCGCTCAGAGGTCGCGAATGTTCGTCTCAGCAGGTTCCTATGATTAAAGAGGCATTCGAAAATTATGACCTCTTTGCTTCTTCAGATGTGACTGAGATCTATGGCAAGAGTAAATTGGAAAATGCTTTACACTATGACGCGACATCCTTTGCCAGTATTTATATTGAAAATCTGGGCAATGGAGATTTTCAGGTAAGCACCCTTCCGAGTTTAGCGCAGATATCGTCCATCAATGACTTCGTTGTGCATGACTTTAATCAAGATGGTCACAAGGACCTAATGATTGCCGGCAACTTGTTTAGCGCTGAAGTGGAAACTACTCGAGCTGATAGCGGGTATGGACTGATCATGCTGGGAGATTCTAAAGGTCACTTTGCACCCTTACCCAAAGAAAAGAGTGGTTTTTTTGCTCCTTATGACGTGAAGAGTTTACTTCAGATCAAATGTGCTGACCACTCCCTGGTGCTCACTGGTTGCAACAATGATTCCCTAAAAGTATTTCAGTTTTGATCATTGCACATCGCTTATCAGCGCTACTGATATGGCTAGTTTGCTCGAGTCAACTTGTGCACAGTCAGGGATCTTGGGCGTTAGAACTACCCACTGTCGGGACATTTTCTTCACCTAGGGTATCAGACCTTACAGGAGATGGAGTTGCTGACATCGTCTTGGGAGCGGGAAGGGAGGAGTTTCAATCCTGTGATTCGGCTGTTGTAGCCATCGATGGTGTAAGCGGAGAATTACTCTGGTGCGTTTCGGCAAAGGATCAAATTTTCGGATCTGCCATGTTTCTTGACATCACAAATGATGGCGTCCAAGATGTTTTCATATGTGGTAGGTCTGCAGAACTATTGGCCATCAATGGTAGATCAGGTAAGGTCTTATGGCGTTTTACGCAAGTGCATCAACTAAGGCGACCAACCAAGAGCGGCTGGTTCAATTTTTATAACCCACAGTTCGTAGCAGATCAAGATGGTGACGGGTTGCATGATCTTCTTGTATCTAACGGAGGAGATGTAATGGCCGAGCCTTATGATCCCAATCGACCTCCAGGTCAACTTGTACTAATTTCTAGTATGACCGGTGAGATCATCCATCAGGCGAAGATGCCAGATGGAAAGGAGATTTATATGAGCATCACGGTTAGTCCGCAGCAGGATGATGTACCTGCCTCCGTGATTTTTGGTACCGGTGGCGAGACAATCGGTGGAAATCTATTCAATATTGCCCTTCATGATGTTTTTCAGAATGATCTAAGCTCCGCAGTGCGGCTGGATAGCAGTGAAGATAAAGGATTCATCGGTCCATCTATTCGAGCTGATCTAAACAAGGACGGCATTAGTGATGTTGTCACCAATTCTGTCGACGGTCGGCTACTTGCTTTCGATGGGAGCACACATGCAAAATTATGGGATGTCACCTTACCCATGACGGAATCATATAGTTCACCAGCGGTTGGATATTTTACAGAAGACGAGGTGCCAGATTTTTTTATTTCATATGGAAAAGGTGTTTGGCCGCATTTGGGTTGGGGTATTCAAAAGCTAGTGGATGGTCGCACTGGACAGGTCTTATTCACGGATTCCTTGGGATTCTATCAAAATACATCGCCTCTTGCTGTTGATCTTAATCAAGATGGACGGGATGAAGCCATCTTAAGTGTCAATTTTCAGGAAATTGATGAGTTGTACCGGAAATTCTTTTATACGATGCTGGTCTACATTGATTTTGCAACCGGAGACATACAACAAATCAGTGAAGTATTTCCTGGAAATAACCTTTCCAGTACTCCTTGGTTGGGCGATCTGGATGCTGATGGTATGCTGGATGTGATCTATTGCCATGGTACCAATAATAGGCAGACGTATACCTTTGATGGTATGAAAGTGAGACGGATTGTCACCCAGATTCCAGTACCTAGAAAACTCAGCTGGGGTGCCTATCAGGGTAACGACTACGATGGCAATTTTAAAAGGTCTCGCAAGATACCGTGATCAATTTGCTCTAAACTACTTATAGTTGAGGACACTGTATTTCCGTAGCAAAGCATTCCGAAAGATGCGAGATCACAACATCATCTCTTAAAGGTGGAGTAATTCATTGCATGTCTGGACTATGGGACTGATAAAAAATAACTTCCTTGTATATACTGGTTCTTTTGAATTTATACTGAGTTATAAAAAATTCACGTAGCCCCACTATGCTGATTTTTTATGCCTTTCTTCGGCTCCGCACAGAACAGGTTGTCTAAATTCAAAAGAACACCGTCTAAATCGGGAACTTATTATTGCACAATCCCTAATTATTTTCCACTGTCGAAGTATGGCATCATTTCGTCTTCGATTTCTTTGCGCAGGTTCATGAGTTTAATGGCATAAGACTGCATCATTTCTTGAGCATTGGTGGTCGGAGACCATTTGGGTACTTTCGTCTTTTTACCATGGGCATCGAGTGCCACGAAAACAATGATGCAATGTGTTTTCTTTTCATAAGTATTTGCTGTGACTTTCTTGGACCAGACATCGATGGCAATATGCATACTGGTATTGCCTGTATGGATTAGCTGGGCGTCAATTCTCACCATATCCCCAATGAGAATTGGTTTAATAAAACGAATTCCTCCGACATAAACAGTAACACAGTAGTGTTCACACCAAGCACTGGCACAAGAATAGCCAGCTTGATCTATCCATTTCATAACTGCACCACCATGCACCATGCCTCCATAATTAACATCTCCTGGCTCACTTAAAAAACGCAAGGTAATTTTACCCGGTGTCATACTCATGTGGACTGATTTATTTCTTTAAGGCAGTACTATGTTTTTGAAGGACGAATCCAAATGTTCTTTGTAGCAGATATTCATTTCGCAACAGTTGATTCGGCTATGTGTTTAACCACTTTTTTTGAATCTTCTCGAATGGTTCCTAAAATGCCTCCCATTTGATATTGGTCAAATCCAACAAAATATAGACCGCGATGTTTTCCTTGACCAATTGCGGAGGTCGGGACACCATGTTTGTTTAGCAGGCCACTTGAGTCACCTAACAATTCATCCAGCATGGGACGATATCCTGTGGCCAAGATGACTGCGTCGAAAGAAGTCTTGGTGCCGTCCGCAAATAAAACCCCGTCACTTGTGAATTTAACTATGTTGGGTTTAATCTGAATTTTGCCTTGTTTAATATAGTCAACTGTTCCGATGTCTATCACTGGAGTCTTTCCTGTTTTTCGCAACTGGGCTGCTGGAGATAGTGGTGAAGATTTTAATCCATATTTATTAAGATTGCCGACTACCAAGTTTCGAAACAGTGAGCCAAGCAAATCACCTAAACTGAATGGGACTTTTTCCAACATTTTTCCGGTCAACTGTGATGGTCTACCGGCTACATCTCGAGGTACGATATTGATCGGAGAACGAACAGAGATTGCAACATTGATGTTTTGCTCAGCCAAATCTAAAGCGATTTCTGCGCCGGTATTTCCCATGCCTACGACCAGCACTGCTTGCCCTTCAAATCCTTCGGGATTTCGATAATGCCTACTGTGTATGATTCTACCCTCATATCTGGACATGCCTTCCCAACTGGGATATACAGGAACTCGATTCGCGCCCGTCGCTAAAATTACATGCTTACATAAGAAATGAATGCCACCATCGGTTTGCACGCGCCAATCTGAATTGATTTGTTCGATGTGCAAGACCTTAACGTTGAAATTAGGTTTGATGCCAAAGGTGATGGCATATTGTTGAAAATATTTGATGAGCAGATCTTTGGGAATGTATCTTGGATAGTCATCTGGGAAAGACAGGTGAGGCAGATGCGAAAGCTCTTTAATGGTATGAAGGTGCAGTCGATCATATTGGTGATGCCAGCGTTCTCCAGGGTGATTTCCTTGCTCGATCATCTGATACGGAATGCCTTTCTTGCTCATTCTCCCTGCCACAGCCATGCCAGCAGGCCCGGCACCGATAATGAGATTTTCGATGCCTAATTCATTCATAGTTCTTGATCTTGAATGGATGCTGCCGCTACCCTTGCAGTCATAACACAGCCTCCAAGAAAGGTGCCTTCTAGGGAGCCATGTCCATGCATATTTCCACCGCCAAATCCTGCTGCCTCACCAATGGCGTAAAGTCCATCAATGGCTGACTGATTATCATGCACATCTGGAGTGCTGAGTACCCTACTTTGCAAGTCCGTTTCGATTCCGCCCATGCTTTTTCGGGACAGCACAAAGGATCTGATGGCAATTAGGGGTCCTGCCTTCGGATCGAGAATTTTCTGGAATTTGCAAGTGCGTGCACGGTCACCGCGATATTTTCGTATCTGCAGTATCCTACGCAATTGTTCATCATTGTGAAAAGTTACACCGCGATCTATTTGATCGTCATATACCTGAGCATCACGTTTTATATATGCTAATTTGACATGGTTCTCTCCGGTAAGGGCATTCATCTTGTCTACTAATGCAGGAAGATTATCAGCAACTACAAAATCCTCGCATCGGTCGGCAATTTTATCAACTAATTTTTTATTTCCAACAAATAGAGTCTTGAGGACGAATTTTAGAAATTTTTTATCACGCATGCTTTCATTGTGCTCTGACCCAGAAATAGCAAATTCTTTGAGGGCAATTTTATAATTTAATAATTGCCAAGAATATTTAACTGGTTGTTCACAAATCCGCTTTAATAGATATCTTGTGTCATACGGATTTATTAGTGGCATAGGACCGAAGCGACGTCCTTCATAATTTAACCACAATTGAGATTTTCCTGGCACAATACTGAGGCCGTGATCTTCTTTTCTTGGCGCGTAGTGTCGGATTCCGGCCACATAATTCCATTGTCGATCTAAGTGTACAACTTGTCCATTGATGGATTCGGTGGCTTCATGTAGATCTCCGACCGCATATTTGTGTGCTCCATTAAGGATCACTTTTGGTGGTTCTCCCCATGGCTCATACCAATTTGCCCTGACTTTCTCCAACGAACCATTGATTCCGCCAGTTGCCGCAATGGTTACATCTGCACGGACACTAAAGGCTTCGCCAGTTTGCTCTCTATTTCCTTCGACACCTACCACCCGATTATTTTCCACGACAAACGAGCGAACTCGATGATCAAATATCAATGTCAGATTTGCTTTTTTCGGATGGTTTTTCAAACGATTTCCAAATTGCTTGACCAACTCAAGGCCGGTGCCCCAAAGCATATGAAACCTTGGCAAAGAATTACCCCTCTTTAGATAGCCACGTTCCGGCCAGTTGATGACAGGAAAAAATTTAATATCATGTTTTCTCAACCATTGATATCCATGCGCATCACTCATCTGCAGATATTGCTCTGCCCACCTCGGACCCCACACTTCACCATCCATAAAGTCAGCTACTGAAAACCAATCATCTCTGGCGATCTCAAAACTGTCCTGGATCCCTGCGCGGCGCTGATGTTTAGTATCAACAAATAGCATGCCGCCGAAAGCCCATTTGGCCAGACCTCCAAAATTTTCAGCCGAGTCTCGGTCAATGATGGTAACCTTTCTACCACTATCCAATAATTCATAAGCGGCAATTATTCCAGCGATGCCTGCCCCCACTATTAATATATCTGTCTGATAGGTGTGATCAGCCATTTTGTCTACATCTTTCGTTGCGCTGTCTAATGTAGTAAATATGGTTGAGCAAGTGGTCGTAGGCTGCTAGATTAGGGGTAGGCAACCTATCAGGGTTTCGTGGTGATAATGGAAAAAGTTACCAAGGTAGGCATGCAGATAGATACGGATATTACGTGGGCTATGAAATAGTATTAGGACTTATTATTAGAATGGACTACTTCATGCCGGCCATCAGTCATCTTACAGAATGTCATGCGTGGGGCAAATGATTTGGTCCGCTGGCCGCGAGGGCCTTCTTTGCCATTGCCGCAAAGGTCTAGTCGGATCCAAGGTGGCGACCCTGAGCTTGAATTCCAAGCTGTCGAAATAGGTGGGAGTCATTGATTGGCGGAAGGGATGGAAAGCTTGTATGACCGCTGTATTTACTTGTTACTTTCGGGTGAACAATCTTCCGCGAAGATTCACTCGGCTCAGCGCCCACCACACCTTTCTTGTATCCATAAGTAAATGAGGCTCTGGCTTAGACTTCAAGAAACAATTTAGGTTGTTTCGACTCCAGTGTTCCTGAAACAGGGCAATCATGCTGCAATCTTTCTCCCTGAGCCACTTTGGATTCGACATCCAAGATCGCAAACCAGGATTCGAATCAATCAATCAGTCAACCCAACGAATCTGTATTCTGTGTGCTTCGTCCTTGGTCAAATTATTATTGCAAGGCGTTATGAGCCATGATTAAATTGGATATTACTGGATGCGGTCAACAGTATTAAATTAAGCCATTCCTTAAGCTATTTCATGGTATTTGCAGATAGTGGCATTTGATGCTCTCCTTAATAATGCGAACACTACTTCGAAAACTTAGAAGAAGGATCAGAGAATCAGTCGTCTTTAATAGAAGGTACTACAGACGGGTATTCACGATATTATTATAGATGGATCCGAAAGTGTAGCTTACGCCAAATTCGGTACCGAAACGAAAATTCGTGGCGGCTTGCCGCTGGGCTAGTAGTAGTTCTTCGAGCGAAATATCCTGTGCTGGGAGCGATCGCTGATCATTAATCAATTCGAAATCACTACCGAGCCGAATAGAGAGTCCCTTCGATACTCGAAAGGATAAATAGCCTTCAAATTCAATTCTATTTTGACTCAAGTCGTGCCAATAGTGTGATCCTTCAAGCTGTGCATATAGTGTACCCCAAGGTTGCTTAAATCTGGCGGTCATTACCAAACTCTGGTTGTACAAATGTTCCTGTAGTTTTTGAAAAATGGTTTCTTCAATATAGTCACGAAAAATATGACTCACACGATACGATATCGTCACTTCCCTTTGATGCACTTCGGTATAAGGATATATGCTGTATTCGAAAGCTGGTGCAAATCTTGTAGACAAATTTAGGTTTGAAAAGGTACTTTCGGATAGAGATAGAAAAGCTCCCGCAGACCAGTGATCATCTATACTACGCACAGCACTGCTCCCAAGATAATTACGTCGGACGTTGCTAGTTATGGTGCTCTTTTCATCCCCTTCGCTGCTTTCAAAGCGATTCGTGTCATTCCGTCCATACAACGTATTTCTTATACGCCATTTTTCGGAGATTCGGTTAATCTGTATACGTCCCCATATACGAGTTTTTTCGGATACGGTCTCAAAATCAAATGAACCTCCTCCATCAATGGCAAACACCCAATTGTTCCACGGATCTTCCAGTTCGACAGTCTCAACCTGACGGTCTTCAACTGCTTTGTTTTTCACCTTAAGATCAAGATCATCTATGAGTCCAGTCTGGCTCCAGTACGGCATTAGACCTTTCTCAATTGTGTTACTTAACTTATTTTGTCGGGCAGCTCTGGCCGTATTAGGGGCTTCGACTGAAGTGCGTTGCAGAGACATCCCTTCGAAAAGACCTTTGCCGATGAAATCGAAGGTGTAATTGTAACCGTTAGAGCCACTAGGTTGACGTGTAGCGAGCACGTGTACATCTGCATTAGCAGGATCTCTGAGGTAGTTTATATACGAAATATTGGTACGTAGGACGTTTAAATCGCAGTATGAACAGTCCAAATACACGTTCAGATCTGTCTTTTCTGTAAGTGGTTGTGAGACACCTAAGAAATGAAAAGAAAGAAAAATAAATACCGATAACTTGGTCAAATGACCCATATGTCCGATTTCAGTTTTTAGAAGAAGTTGCAAAGATCCATTTTTTACGGAAGAGGCGCCACCCTCTGGAGTCTTTAACAGATTGATAAGAGAAATGGTTTTTTCGTGTTCCGGTATACCTAAACTCCCATCCTCACAAGAATCTCACCATTTCTCCAATCTCACCTGTTTACATTAACTTGCGAGATAAATCATTATTGTAAAAATGGGGAAAAAGTTGCTATGGATTATGACCATCTCGATGTTGGTAGGCGGTGTCACTTATTTTGCGGTAGATAAAATGCTCACGAATAGAAGGATCGATGAGTTGGTTGAAAGAGAACGTGTTCATTGTGAGGAAAAGCAGCTCGCTGTACAAAGGGCTAGTGTGCAAGATTTTGCTGGCCAGCTAATGACTCTGGTGGCAGCACAGTCTTCCAATGATATCTGGGATGAGGATTATAGGGAAGTAAGCAAGTATTTTCAGGAGATCACACAACGTACAAAGATTGTTAAGCTATTGTTCATCAATGATTTGGGTGTGGTAGAGGCCAGTAACCGCCGATCTGAAGTGGGAGACAATGTGTCGAAGCAATATGATTCTCAGATGTTATCGACAGAGAAATTGATTCAATTTTCTGATGCACCTTCCGAGGAGATTGTGACCTTACGATTTGAGGATGAGGAAGCATTCATAGGCCATTTGGTCATGCATTATCGCAACGAATCTGTGGGCGTTAGTCCGCATTAGTTTTGACCGATTTGGAGAAATAACGGAAATTCAACGGTCAGGCTGTTTTCCGATGCCAATATTGAGTCGATCCGATCCATAATCCATTTTACTGGATTCTTTTCGCCATTTGTTTCCTTGTACTTCTGTACACTAGACCAAGTATTTATGTAGCCCTCCAAGTGCCTCAAGGTCCAAGTCAATTGCAGGCGATATTGAAACTTTCTTACGTTTGAAAAATCGAAAGGGATGTCTGCATATTTGGAATCAACATGACTTCTTTCTGGAGCCCAATACGGACCTATTACATCACGATAGAACTCATCTATAATTGCGTCAATACTGGGACTAATTCGTAATATACCATAGGTCCATACGGCGATGCTCCCACCTGGACGAAGCACCCTCTTTGCTTCCATATTGAAGGCCAAATGATCAAACCAATGTAATGCTTGTCCCACCGTGATTAGATCGAAGCTCGCATCATCGAATGCTGTCTTTTCGGCTCGCCCCTGTACATAGTGAATATTAGACAACGTCGGAGACTGTAGCAATTGATGCCTGCTTATATCGGTGGCACAAACCGATTGAAAGTGCTTAGCCATCTCTACTGCTACCTGACCATTACCAGTGGCGCAGTCCCAACAACACTTCCTGCCACTTGTGAAGGACAAAACATCATGGTATAATGCTGATGGATATGAAGGTCTGAAGGTTTTGTAATGGCGAGAATGTCTGGAAAACAGATCAATAGGATCTCTCACTGCAATCGATTTTACTATGCATTAAAAGCTGTATAATACACCAAGGGAGAACTGATAAGTACGATTTCGGAGTGCATTACTTGCTGATGGATTAATCTCGATATCAGATAGGCCAATTAGGATCCTAGCATCTCCGATCAGGGAGACTCTCGAGATGATGCGATAGTCAAATCCCACACCGCCGATAAAATTTAAGACAAAGGACTTGTTTTGATCGGTAAAGTCGACATCATTTACCTTGGCATCGAGTAGAAATGAAGGTGCAAGCCCCGCGGCCAGCTTAGGTCGAAATGCCTGAATAGGCAGTCCAAAGAGCGAATTATACATGATCGGGAACTGCATATATCGATAGGATATCGTCGAAGTGGAAACTTCGTAGCCTTCTTCAGCGTATATAGCCTCAATTGATAGCGCCGAAGCGGGACCAAGAAGATAAGTTGCTTGAATTCCACCGGCCAATCCGCTAACTCGATCAGCTTCCTCAAGATTTACATTGGATAAATTGACCCCCAATCTAGGACCAAGGGAGAGCCTACCCTTTTGCTGTGCCAATAGTGAGACATTGGTCCAGATCAGCATAAACAAACAGATACATCGAAGGTGGTTCATCAGTACGGGCTTGCATTTAGCAACTTGCTGAGATCAGCTTCAGAAGCCAAAGATAGCGATTGTCGACCAGCGATACGTTTGCGAGAACTCATTAATCAAGCTTCTAATATGATACTTTTTCCTTGCTCAAGATCAAAACAGACAATGGTATGGTCATTGTCGACGTACCAACGATTAGATTCCAGTTCATTTATAGAACCCACCAATTCAAGATCGACCTTTTTATCACCTACAGACAGGACCGGATGATTGCATAGATATGGTAGTCGAACGGTGAACTTCTTAGTAGCAAAGGAAGCTGTAAATACTGCATTTTTATCTTGAGTTACCTGAACCTCGGTGTGTTCCTTTGCGGCCCAATAACGGGCTATTTCGCTCAATTTCATCCACGTGAGGTGGTCATATCTCTGGTGAAGCCGGTCTACCACCGTCTTAAAGATGTTGAATCCCAGCTCCTCGCCATTGTAGTAGATACCGGGCCAATGACACACCATAATCGCTGGCTCACCGGATTCTATGACCTCCACCATTCTTCCCTTGCTTAGGTCGGGCGTAATGAATTTATCTGGATCTCCCGGTGTAAGTCCATCCCAACCTCCAAACCAGTCGCCTGTACAACCGATGATATGTACCGAACAACTTGCATCCTTGGTTCCCAGGTCTTTGGCGTGAAAGATCTCTGGCTGGACACTTTTACCGGGTTCGGTGTAAAGATTCCGAAAGAAATGTGCGATTTGACCCCCGTAGACTTCTTTGACCGCATACTGTGTCCCCTTCGCTAAGTTTGGAATGTTTCTGGTAGCAAAGCCTCCCGGAGTAGTTACACCATCACAATGTAGTCCCGCATCTTTCAGGATCTGTAATGAGTAGGCAATGTACTCACCCAGCTCGTCTGCACTTTTTTCTTGGCTCCATTCCCAGTTTTCCATAAATGCTGGCGTAGCTTGGGGAAACGGAAGACCTGTCTTCGTATCAATGACCCGGGTATGACTGATCATTTCTGAATGTATATCCCAATTGGGCTGAGCTAAATCCCGGATGATGGCGATGCTATCATCGAGTTCTTTTTTTGTCCATCCCGGAATAAACCGATTTAGCCAGCCGGTGCAGGCGGGATAAGGAACCATACTGTACTTGCCTTTGACACCATGTGCGTCACACCATTCGAGAAACTTCAATACAAAGGAGTCAGGGATCTCTTGGGGCAAACTACGCCAATCTTGCTTGTAGCGATCAGGAAAAACTTCTTGAAATTGTGGAATGCCATAGTATGCCAGATTTACCAGGGCTGTACTATCGTCAATGATGAAACTGACGGGCACTCGATTTAGCGGATTGAGAAATTCCACCGCATCTTTTTTTCCCTTTTTCACCAATGCTGAGCTAGTGAGCAATCCGGCTGCTGAAAGGCTGGTCTTTTTTACAAACGATCTTCTTTCCATAATGTATCATATTCTATCTCAATATACATAGAGCAGACGATAGAGTGTTTAGGATCTCGTTGTTTTGTGAGGTCCTCAGACAATTCAATAATGGCAAGATAGTTACAGATGAGTGATTGGAAGCTTGGATTGTCTACTTTTGCATCATGGCAAAGTTGAAACTGGATCTACATGATATCTACAATAAGGGATACATGATAGATCATGCACTGGAGGAGATCATCGATGAGGCCTTAGAGAAGAGAATCAAGGAGGTCGAGATCATTCCAGGTAAGGGAAGTGGGCAGCTCAAAAAGAAGGTCCTCCGTTTTTTGCAGCGACCGGACATCAAGTGTAAGTACCACAGACTTGTGAAAGATCAAAAGAACTATGGTCGATTGTTTGTTCGCTTTGAGTAGGATGAAGCGTACTAACGTTTAATGAGTTTTAACATTTTCGCTTGATTCTTACGCATTACTTTCAACATATAGACACCTGGTTGTAGAGCTGAAATGTTGATGCGGATCGATGAGGTTTCTTCCCAAATTTTCTTGCCATCTAACTGATAAAGACTTATGCTTGCGGGTCCGTTTTGAAGGCTACTCCTTATGAATACATCCGTTGTAGCAGGATTTGGGAAAATTGAAACATCTGAATCTTCTGTTAGCACCCTATGATCAGATACACTGCTTTCACATTCTACGAACCTAAAAGCACGATCAAGGAAGTCACATTTTTCACGGCGTATGCCGCAATTGGATCCATCTGACTCAGCATTGATTTCGAGGTAGCAATCGTCGATGGCTTCATAGGTAGGCCAAGAACTGAGGTTTCCTCCGTTGGGATTGCCTGTATAGGCAAAATTCGTCCAGTATTCCAACACATCTGCTTGCACAACTTGGTCTGCTTCCGTGAATAAAGGACCTATTGCAATGGGCGAATTCTCCCAATTATTAAAAATATAGAACAATTCAATCCCGTGGTAGGCTCCAAACACACGTAGGGGACCAGCCTGTTTGTGACTGAAGAAATATCGAAATACGGGAGCATCTTGGTTCTGACTGATGCATCGAGCAATTCTCCTGGTAGTCGCAGTAAACTGGACATCCGATAGAAACTGTATGTAGGAATTTCTGGTTTCCTCAGGTGTATCACCAATCGGGTATAGACGGAGGGCTTCCTCTTCTAAGTCACTTGGAATTACAGTTTTGATCAGCGTTCTTAAAACTGCAGGACCCACAATGGGCGGGGCAGACCTACTTACCTCATCTGCATTGGAGCCAATGATCAAAGGTACTTGGTTGAAATTTCCGGATTGGATAATGCTCAGCGGAGCGTCAGGAAATAAGTGGCCATCGACCACAGGCTTCCATTTTGAAGATACAATTCCACCACTGAGGGGGCTCTCGAGTGATGCTACCAGCTGCTCTACCGGCAGAGATCTCATGATGTCAATCTTATCCCGGTTTGATCCCGTTGGTGCGAATGTATGCACGAAATCTATGCCCTGATTGCTAGCTTCTGCATAGTCGGCCAGATTTGCTGATGCGCTCTGTATGCAGGCTCTGCTGAATAGGCCCTTCGCTTCGGGTGTGACTAGTAGATTGCCTACGTTTACACCACCTGCACTTTCACCAAAAATCATAGTTCGGCCACTGTCCCCACCAAATTGGCGAATGTTCTGCTTTATCCATTGCAGTGCTAGGAGATGATCCGTTACGGCATAATTACCCGAAGTTCCGGAGTTTTCTTCTTCTAGGCCGGGGTGCACCAGATACCCCAATGCACCCAATCGATACTGAATGGTGACAACTACCACTTTACCACGTTCACTCAGGTTCTTACTATCATACAGTTGAGTACCCGTTACGATTTCCCGGATCGATCCTTGCTGATTACCCCCACCATGGATAAAGACCATCACTGGCAGCGCTTCATCGGTGATGGTGTGTGTCCAAATATTGAGGTACAGGCAATCCTCATCGCCTTCGAAGGTTGATGTAGTGTCTCCTTGTGTGAATGATTTCTGTGGGCATTTGGGCTTAAGTGTTTGGGTCGTTAGCACGTTTGACCAGGCAGCTGGTGGGATTGATTTTTTCCACCGCAAGCTGTCCACAGGGGGGGAAGCATACGGAATGCCTAGGAACTCGGTCACCGCACCATTGGCTTGACCTTCAACTATTCCATATTGCGTTTCGACTTGCAGTTGCGCCAAGGCTGGTCTCGCAAGCGATACCAAAGTCAAAGTGATCAACAATAACCAGTGAGATGTCATATTTTTCATTGGACAGCAGAATGCAGTCAAGGTTTAATGTGGAGTCCACCGCAAAAAATCACCATATGCAATATAGTCTCGTTTTGTGGAGATGGCACTTCCCGGAGTGCGTTCAATGTTGCAAATCAGTAACCAAATACAAGGGATCAAAAGGCATTCCAATCTTTGTCAATTGGTCAGTATAATTTTACCTATGTGAGTGCTCTCCTCCATCAGGGCATGAGCAAATCGCGCTTCTGCCAGCGGAAAAGTCTGATGGATCACCGGCGAGAATAGTCCTTGATCGATCCAGGGCCATACTTTTTCCTGCACTTTTTGGGTTAATATGGCTTTGAAATCATGACTTCTGCTTCGGAGCGTGCTACCGGTTATAAGGACGCGTTTTCTCATCATGGTAAAAATATCAAGCTTACCAAATCGTCCTTCCATGACATTGATCGAAACCATTCGGCCATTCGTTTTCAAAAGCCTGACATGCTTCTCGAAATAAGGTCCACCAATCATGTCTAATACAACATCTACACTATCTCTACCTAGCATCTCTTCAAAATCGTTTTCGCGATAATTGATGCATTGGACTGCACCCAGTCTTTCACAGGCCTGGCATTTTTCTTTGCTTCCTGCAGTGGCCAATACATGTGCTCCTTGAGCCTTGGCAAGTTGAACGGCAGTCGTTCCAATACCACTGCTACCTCCGTGGACAAGAAATGTTTCACCATTCGACAAGCCTCCCAAATCAAATACATTGTGGATTACTGTAAATACGGTTTCGGGCAAACCTGCGGCTTCTATGAATGTAAAACCCTTGGGTATGGGAAGACAGTGTGCAGCATTTGCAACTGAATATTCTGCATAACCTCCACCTGAAACTAGGGCGCAGACTTGATCTCCAATTTTCCAGGTTTTCACCTGATTGCCCAATGCTTCGATGATGCCTGCTACCTCTAAACCAGGGATGTCTTGAGGAGAACCGGGAGGTGCTGGGTATTTTCCTTGACGCTGCAAAATGTCTGGTCTATTCACACCAGCTGCCTTGACCCTGATCAACACCTCATTGGATGCAGGATTTGGTTGGGATCTTTCTGCTAGTTCCAACGCCTCAGGAGGGCCCGATTTTTTGACGACGATTGCTTTCACTAGCTCACCTACTTTTTAGGATGGATTAATGATAGAGAAGATATGAGAAGTAGTCAAATACTAAAGTTATGGGTCTATAACCGTAAATGCCTGCCAAGGATTTTGCTCTAGCATTAGGTTGATTTCTTCGGCTTTAAAACCCTGCGTAGATAGTTTTTCGATTAATTCTTCCGGTATGGCATGATACGGTCTGATTGCTTTCCCTCTGGGAAACGAATTTCCATCGTGGGAAAGAAGAATACTGCCCAATAGATCATTTTTCTTGAATTGCTGCAAACGACTGATGTAGTCTTGAATATTCTCTGATTTACAACCATCAAGTGATATCCAAGCTCCCTTTTCAGCTGCATCCATCAAAATCTTATCGTCCGGAACTTTATGGGCGTGCACCCAAATCCAATTGTTAAGTGCTACATTATATTTTTCTAACAAATCCATTTGTTTTTGCGCTGCAGCAGAGTTATTTCCGGTATGTACAGCAAGGGTAAGACCTGTAGCGATGTGTGCCACGATGCCAGCTTCAAAAAGTTTCAAATCAATTTCTGATGGACTACCGTCATCAAAAGCAAGCTTAATAAATCCTGGTTTAATACCTGTATTGTCAATTCCTTTTTCGAATTCGCTGATCCAAATATCCGCGATTTCACTAATTGATTTTTCAAATGCCAGAGCTGGTACATACCTATCCTTGGCAGCGCCGTAAAATCCTGTATTGGTGATGATCTGAATCCCCGTTGAGTCCGAGAGTTCTTTTAAGAGTCTTACATCTCTGCCAAAGTATGCTGTTGTGCAATCGAATACAGTGATGATACCGAGGCTTCTGATTTTACGTAGATATGGAATTACTTGATTGAATAGTCTTGCTTGATCGTAGTTGGGATCATAGTGTGCTTCGCCCCCGAAGTTTGACATGATGTGCTCGTGACTGAGAGTCAGACCAAGACTTTGCTGATCTATCTTGCCATTCACGCTATGTATTATTCCCCCCGGCGACACGTCCTCCTGCATTTGGCTCAATTGGCAGGAAACAATCGTGAGCAGGCAAATAGCGGTTATCTGGAGTTTAGGAGAAACGTACATTTCGAAATATTTTTGGTATATAAATTAATGGACAACTGATTAATGAGAAATCAGCCATTCCTCTGTTCATCATCTACCCAATATTGGGGCTGTTCAATTTTGCGGTAACAATAATTCCACTAGCCCATTCCATTTTCGTCAATTGAAAGTCATCTCTCGCGTCTAAATATCCAACTAATTTCAATGCTTTTTCAGCATGGGTTTCTGTCCAGAGGCTATGTGGATGCATGTCATCTATGACATAGAATCCTCCGTCTTGAACCATGTGTAGAGATTCTTGCAAGTGCTCATATTTGCCTGGCCAGGTATCTGCAAATATTAAGTCAAATTTCCGGTGTTTGTTTTCTTGAATCCAGAGTCCACCATTCGTACAAATGATATTGGCACGAGAATTTGATCCTAAGTATTCATCAGCAATGCCGATGACTTCTGTATCGTTGTCGATGGATGTGATTTCTGCATGCCAGTCCATTCCATCGAGTAGCCAAGATAAGGCTAGACCCGACCCAGTTCCGAGTTCAAGGAAACTAGCGGCGGGCTTTGAGGCTACGAGTGTTCTCAACAGCGATCCGATGTGCACAACTGAGGCCATATCGAATCCAAGTTGCGACGTTTCAGTCAAAATACCTTGATACTGTGGCGGGTTGTTTGCATTTTTGGATCGTGTCATTCAAGAGTACTGACTTGCTAGTTGCTAAAATTAAAATTATCATTCGTATGTGCAATCCATTCCTTCAGATGTTGCATCTGTCGATCCACGATCAATGTATAATCGGGATGGAATGCCAGGTTTTCGTTTTCTCCAGAGTCCGTATGTAGATTAAATAATTGCATATTCCGCTGCCCCTGATTAAAGATATTGAATTTGTACTCAGCTGTACGTACCATTCTACCTTTCCGACTGCGGTCCGGTTTAAAGTCGGCAAGCTCAACTACAATATATTCTCGCCACGTTGCATCGCTGTCTTCAATGATCGATCGTAAACTGTTACCAGTAAACGGTACTGAGGGAGTTATACCAGCATAGTCACATAATGTGGGTACAATATCGATCTGTGAAACTAAGTGATTGTCATTGATTTGATCGGGTGCAATTTTTGCCGGATAGGAGACCAGCATGGGTACCATGGCAGATTCCTTATATAGGCTGAGTTTTGCTGCCCATTGATGAGCTGCTGCTCCATCTCCATGATCAGATGTAAATATGATGATGGTACTGTCATTAAATGGTTGCGCTTCCAAAGCATCAAGTACCTGTCCAATTTCCTTGTCTACATCTTCAGTAAGGCGGTGATAAGCATTTAAGTATCCTTGCCATTCAAGATCACCAAATTCTTGGAAGGCAAGTTTGGTTTCCAGTCCGTATTCATTGTGGTGATGGCGTTTCGTCTGAATAAATTCAGGTTCGTGCTCATCAACCTCATAGTTATCGGGCAATGGTGGAAGATGATCAATGTTTGATGGGTGTGTGCCAACTTCATCTGGCAATTTATAGTCAAAATTATAGTACCTAATATTTAATAGCGAATCTTCGGGTGTGACCCAGCCTTCCTTGCGTGGATAAAAGCATATGTCATGAGGGTTGTGGTAACTCACTGCCAGAAAAAAAGGTGTAACAGCATCATAGTTCTTGATGAAATTTACTGCAGCCTTGGTCAATGGAGGATCAGTTTCAGAGCCAAGCATCCAGTTTTCAATATTGGGATCTCTGAAAGGTAGTAAGTCGAATCCATTGACATCTTTATTTTTGGCTTTTGCTCGCTGAGGATAACTTTCCGGTAGATGCCACTTTCCACCCCAAACGG
Source organism: Saprospiraceae bacterium (assembly GCA_013001595.1). GTDB lineage: Bacteria > Bacteroidota > Bacteroidia > Chitinophagales > Saprospiraceae > JABDMH01. The sequence goes on from JABDMH010000010.1 coordinate 28,140, forward strand.
TTTTGTAGCCATGCTCACGGAGAATTTCCCCGATGTTTTTTATTTCCGAATTCATGGAATCTCCATTCCACTCTACGCCCGTTTCATGCGGCATTCTTCCCGATATTATGGATGACCGAGCGGGACCACATACTGGCGAAGTGCAATAGGAATTTTTAAACATCACTCCTCTCTTGGCCAGCCGATCCATGTTGGGTGTATGGAGAAGGTTGTTTCCCATAGCACTCATCATGTCAATGTGTTGCTGATCTGTGAATATCAGCAAGATGTTGGGTCGGTCAGGTATCTGTAATTGCTTTGCCTGGTCACAGCCAATTAAAAACAATGGTACCAATAATGAAAGCAGGATTTTCATGGTCGGTTTTCTTATGTCTTGATCAATCAAGCTGAATATTTTCGTAAATCAAAACCTGAACAGGTCCCAGCAGGCCAGATTGCCTGGGTTTGTATGCCCGCCATGGCCGATCGTAGCCATCCCTTGCACCTACATTACTTCTTGTACGCTGTTCATTATAGGGTATATCAACTTCACCAATCAGTTGGTTTGACCAGGTATTAGCTACATCAATGACCAGGTCGTTCTCTCCAGCTCTAACATGTTTAGTTATGTCGAAGCTAAAAGGTGCAAATACTTTGGTTGCTATTTCCGATCCATTTAAATAAATGGTGGCTACTTCTCCAACTTTACCAAGATCCAAGAAGTAACTTGAATTAGTTCGCATGTAATCTTTATCAAGGGTAAATGATGATTTGCAGGTCGCAATCCCGCTGTATTTAGACAGTTCAGTGTTTTCATGATCACACCAATCTACCAGGGTGTCAAATTGCTGTATCGGATCAAATCCCCATCCATGTGAAAAAGTTATTCTCCAAGGTCCATGTACCGTTAAGGTGTGATTTCTTGATTTTGGAGAGACCACCGAGGTAGCACCATCACTATATTTAAGCAGATAATTGGATGAGTCATTAAAGGTGAACGTAAAACTTTCATCAGTTTCTTGAGACACCATAAATGGCTGGACTGGACGTGAAGGATAGTTCTGGTCTGTGATGTTCGTTATGTGTCTTTCCTTAGCCATCTTTTTCTTAAAGACAATAAATAACGATCCGTAGGGGTCGAAGGATAGGGGGACAGTGGTGTTGTGATCATCTTGAAAATACCAAGCTATTGGCTCAACGGTCCCTTGCACGGCATTATAGTGGAAAGGTCTTTTTTCAGATACACGAAATGTTACTTCGGTTTGAATCTTGGTGGAGTCTTCATTGCGAATAAAATATATTTCCTCCGCGTCCGTAGACCGATGGATAAAATCTAAATTTATTTGCTCCGAATCGTGGTAGGTTAAATCTGGGCCTATTCCCTTTCCCTGCAAAATCTCCTTTTCATTATACCCTTGATATAGGGTGCCTTCATCATAATTCTTTGTAAATCTGCCACGATTCTTACCCCAGATCTTTTCGACCATTTTTTTCAACAACATTTCTCCTTCCTCATAATTAGCCAGCCCCAAAACGGTTGAGGGGGGAGGTCCCAAAATTGTGGCACCTTGAGACAACAATTCATCAATCTTTTTTAGCACTGTTAAACTCATCATCGGATCTTCGGGAAGGACCAGTAACTCATAAGACATTCCTGATGGTAAGACCAATCTTCCGGCTGAATCCACGGTACTTTGCAGCAAAACTTCTTTATTGAGATCATCATAAGAATAACCCGCACCGAGCGATTTGCGAATGAATTTGGTACCAGATGCGAAATTGGGAATCTGTTCACCATAGTAGTAAGCTACATCTGCGACATATTGGCCTTGTTGAAGGAGCGCACTTGATCGGGCAAGGTAGGAATGAAAGGGCTTAGACATAGACCACCATGTCATTTTTGGTGAAATATGCGTTCCCGCTTGGTAACTCCAACCCGGGCTACCCCCCTCTTTTGGACTATGGGTCATGGTGTGGTAGACGGCTCTGGTCATACCTTCGCAAAATGCCCGATCGGCTAATTTCTTTAGGGTGAGTGGCGATTCTTGCCAATGTTTGAAGCTGGTGAAGGCTTCCATTTCAACGATCTTACGCCCATAAATATGGGCAGCGCTGCCAATGTTTTTCACCACCTGAATAAGATCGTTCCCATTGGCATCAAAGTGTCTTGGTTTTCGGTTCCAAAATTCTCCGCGCATGATGTCTACTGAACCCAGTGCTTTAAGGTCTTCTGTGGGTACATAATGCAAAGGTGGACCTGGCCCTCCAGATTCAGAAGCCAGTTGAATGCCGTGCCGATGGCAAATGTCCCTGGCTTGGCGATAGTGATTGTGAATAAACATCTCTGAAACTGTGGAACGGTAGTCATGTAGGAAGCGAGCAGAGAAAGTGGAGTCAACAATCTGTTGGCCTGCGAAAATGGCCATGTATGGGGTCATGGAATATCCGTGCTGTTGCTGAAAAGTCTCTTGCAGTTCCGGGCTCCAGATGATGTAGTCTTCGGCTTCAAAACTGGCGAGGTAGAGACGTTCCAAAGCTGTAGAACCCAAATCGCCAACCCGCTTGTGCAGACGATCGGTAATGAGTTCAAATTGCCTCTTGGTGGCTTTTGACGCATAATGATCCATAATCCATCCCTTTGACTTGTCACCTTGCACCCACATGCGTTGACCAAGGGGGGTGACCACTGCTCTGGCCAATACCCACTGGCCCTCCGGCAAATCAATTTGGATGGTATTGCCATCGATGCTACCGACATCAAAGTTTAGTACTTCTGAAGAATCTTTTAGCATACCATCCGGACGGAGTGGATAAGCCATGACCGAAACATTTTGATAGAATTCGGGAAAACCGTCATCATCGATCTGTGGATACAGCTCAAATTGACCATACGGTTTCTGAAAAGTAGTGGGGACTTCTGGAAAACCAATGGTCTGCAGGGTAGTGGGCCCCGACACCGTGTCTCTCCAAAATAATAGTCGCATAATTTGTTCATCGGGAGGTGTCCAAGGCCCTCCGGCATTCCAGCCGCAGGATACCGATAACCCCATGGACAAGCCCAATTTCTTAGCTTCTTCCAAGGAAAAGGCAATGCCATCCAGCATTTCCCTGCCCATGAATTCATTTCCTGGCGGAATGATGTCAAAAGGATCGCCTATACCCATATCAAAAATATCTGCACCGCCCAGGCCCATTTCCTTGAGTGTTGTGAGTTCCTCTTTGATCCTGGTGTAGTCAAAATTTCCATGTGCCCATATCCAGTAGGTGCGAGGCTTGGCTTCATCGGGTGGGTCAAGGAAAATCTGATCAAGGTCAGACTGAGCGTGCACTCCACTGGAAACCAACAAAAGGAATGAGATCATAAAAAATAAGTCTATAGACCTTTTAACGGCGGATATGGAATAACATCGATCAGTCATGAACAACTCTATTTTTATTACTTAATAGAAATAATCCAAAGAAGGTAATGGCAGCATTGACAACGATAATCTCGTAACCAAGTTGGTATCCAGAAAACCATTGAGTTGAATACCGACTTAGGATAAATGCACACAATGGTGCGATCACACAAAGTAATGGAACAAATTCATCTTTAACTACCCGCTTAGTCAAAAAACCAAAAGTGAAAAGTCCCAACAGCGGGCCATACGCATATCCGGAGACGGTGATGAATACACTAATCACACTCTGATCATTAATAAGTCGAAAAGCCATAATACAAATGAAAATCATGATCGAGAAGCCCAGATGTACCCGATGCCTAATTCGTGGGTTGTCTTGCTTCGTCTTTTGATATCCCAGAAAATCCACACAAAATGCAGTGGTTAAACCTGTGAGAGAGGTGTCTGCTGATGAGTATGCAGCTGCTGCAATACCAATCACAAATGTTGCGCTTGCCACAACACCCAAATGTTCGACCGCCAAGAGGGGATAAATTTCATCAGACTGACTGGGTAGTGAAATGCTGTTTTCTGTTGCGAAAAGCAAGAGCGCACCACCTAAAAACACGAATAAAATATTTACCAAGAAAACAGCCACACTCAATAGAATCAAATTTTTCTGCGCATCGCTGATGTTGGCGCAAGCGAGGTGTTTTTGCATAATGGCTTGATCTAAGCCATTGCTCATCACGGTAAGCAATATGCCGGTAACAACCAGTTTAAAGAAATTTTTCGGATCATTCCATTCCCAGAAAAAGATTTGTGCATGCTCGCCATGCCATACATCTGCATACAATTCCTTGAAGGACAGCCCCAGACCATCGCTGATAGAAGCCAAGGTAAGTACTACTGCCAATAGTAGGAAACTGGTCTGTAATACATCCGTGAATAAAACCGTCTGAATGCCCCCCTTAAATGTATAAAACCAGATGAGTGCAATGGTGACCGCCACGGTAATGGAGAATGGGATGCCTATGTCATCAAAGATCATCAGCTGCAATACGTATGCCATGAGGAACAAGCGAAATGATGCAGCCAATAAATGAGCAATCATAAAAAATGTGGCACCAATTTTATGTGAGAAAAAACCAAACCGATTCTCTAAATAGGCGTATATCGAAACGACCTGCTGCTTGTAATAGACAGGTACGAAAACAAACGCCACGATCAGTAAACCAATCGTATAACCAAGGACCAGTTGCAGATAGGAAAATTGAGTATTAATGACTTCTCCAGGGACCGAGATAAATGTGATGCCAGAAATCGCTACCCCCAACATACCATAGGATACCAGTAGCCAGGGTGCTTTTCTTCCAGCCAAATAGAAGGCCTGGGCATTAGCGGTGCGGCCGCTGAAATAGGCGATCAGGTATATGACGCCAAAATAAGAAACAATGATGGTGAGTGTTAGGCCTGCACTCATGAGAATGTGTCAATTACTGCGGTTTCTATACCAATAAAGTCACCCAAATTTTTGATCACGTGTGCCCGGTGTCCGAGACCAAGGGCAAAATGATGGGTAGGTCCTTCGGCAAACCACCTCTGCAAGAAGGTGCGTACGTCCGGTTTGAAGAATCCTCGTGTGTTTGTGTTGCCAGTAGCTGGAATCAAACCCGCTTTTGACTCCCCTTCAGCCACTACAAATTTATAGGCTCCGTTGGCTTTTTGACCGATACTCAACATAGTAATGGGTCCGGCTTTCAATTGAAATTCTACACTGGCTCCAGATCCCGGTTTGCCATGATATTTTTTTAGACTACGTAAGACCGGTTTTCCCTGGGCAATCTTGATATGGTGAGGACCATCATGACCGACCAAAACAAAACCCTCTAGAAAATCTACTGGATGAAATTCTGCAAAGCTACCTCCCATACTCATTCGATCCATGATGAGCATGGCAATACAAGTCTTCAGATCCATCTCACCACACATAGGGAAACCTTGTCCGGTCAGGATCGAATTGCCGACGATTAAATTGCTGATCATTTTGCGCATGGTAGACCCCTCTTCAGCTTCATAATAATAGGCCAAGCCATCCAATTTTTTCTCGCCAATAAACTTTCGCAATGCCACGTACACACGAGCAGCCTCTTCCAGATCTTGAGGAGAAAGCTTCTCGGTAATCGGATCTGATTTTGGATCAGGGGTGTCAAAAAAGCTAAGAATTTCCTCCGTGGCAGTTTTGACTTCTTTTGCTGAAATCCCTCGATAATGCACAAGAATGTCATCCACCTCAGTTTGAACAATGTGGCAACCGAAGCTGGCCGTCAGCATGGTTGAATCTGTGTGCATATCAAGCATGGCTTCCAACACATGTCCCATTTGCCCTATCCGTGCCTGCTTCAAACTATGCAGCGCCTTGGCGATGTCGACGAAATCCCTGATTTCTTGTTCTGCCACTGGATCATTCTCTAGGGTACCAATAATCATGGGTGGAACTGGTCTTCCCATTCGAATGGCTACCAATGCAAATTCAGGCAATGCACAAATATCATCGTTGTAAAGTTGCATTTGCGTAGTAGCCTTTGCATAGTCCATAGCAGCATCCGGTTGCAACGCGACCAGTACAATGGGTATTTGTAGAGACTGGAAGATGCAAGCTACACTGCTGCTGGTGGCATATGTGAGCATGTCAATAAACAACAAGTCTATATTTGCCTGACGTATCCTGGTTAGGATTTCAAATGCTCGTTCTGCGCAATCTGATATGCCAAAATTGACGACGTCTGTTTCGCTATCTTGAATGCGATTTTCGAAAACTACCAGTTTAATTTCTAGTTGATCCAGAAGCCCTGGAAATTGAGACCAGTAGGTTCTGTGTCCGACCCCTAATACACCTATTCGGCAGAATAAGGGTTTTATTCGCTGTAGTTCTTGGGGGGCTGCAATATGGTGCGTCATGCGGTCAGTTCAAGTGAGTTGGTTAGGAAATCAAGATAAGTAAATTGCTCTGCCCGTCCATTGAAGGATGGGTCGGGGCATTCGTTGAAGAAATGAAGGAAGACTTTAGCTAGCCACCTTGAAGTGCACACATTTTTAAGAATGAATGGAGTTAGTGACAGATCAAATGAAATCAGTAAGTGGATTGTCGTGATTTTACCCAAAAATCCACCAATCGGGGGGTTGATTCCGAACCAGAAAATACTCTAAAGAAAGGCATCTCACTGGTATGGTACTAATTGCGGATATTTTGGGGATGATAATGGTACAAGTTAAAGTGCACTTAATCCCACCATTCCTCATCCTCGCAGAGGTATTTTTCCTTGATCAAGGTTTCATTCAACTCGATACCCAAACCTGGCCGATCGCTGAGCTGGATGTGTCCATCTTTGACCATTTCCTTATCGTATCCCAGCACATCGGGATCTCCATTGACACCTCTCCCTGCCTCATTTATCGGATTAGAAATAAAAACTTCATGCGCTAAGAATTCCCTCACAGAGGCAGCAAGATTGGCAGAAGCGATGGTGGCTATTGGGCCTGCTACGTTATGGGTAGCGACGGGTATGTAGTAGGATTCTGCCAGATCAGCTATTTTCTTGGCTTCGAGGAGACCTCCAGCCATAGAGACATCTATTTCAATCATGTTGACACCTTGGTGAACAATAAAGGGTCGAAAATCTGCCCGACCGTATAGGTTTTCACCACATAGTATGGGTACCGGTGATTGTCGTGTCAGGTTCACCCATTGTTCGTTGAATGCGATCGGCAAGGGATCTTCCATCCACCATGGCCGGATGGGTTCCACAGCCCTAGCGAGTCTCAGGGCACTGTCGAAATCAAACTCCCAATGGCAATGAACAGCGACATCGAAATCCAGTCCCACCGCCTTGCGTAGGTTTGCATATCCCTCCGCATTCCGATCAACCTCTCTATTGGAAAGTCGTCGATTGTCAAGCTGGCTCCATTTCTGATCCCTCAAAATACCGACCTTGGCAGCAGTCCAATTTCCCGCCTCCATAAGTTCGGCAAATGCAGCGCACGACGAGGGGTCAAGCATATTTTTCGGACTTTTTGAGACATAGGCCCTCACTTGATCTTCATGAGATCCACCACCCAATATTTTGTGTACTGGCTGATCACATAGTTTACCAAGGATATCCCATAATGCTATTTCCACACCCGTAATCGCATGGGTAGCTACACCATGGTTGCCACCGTAATAAGATGTGCGAGTACTCATCTTAAAGACAAGTCTTTCTAAATCAAAAGGATCTTGTCCCAGTAAAATGGGTTTGCATACATTTAATACGATGTCTTTCGCTCCCAAACCGTTTTCATCGTGGTGACACTCGCCTATTCCAATTACACCTGCATCTGTTTCGATTTTCACCAGGGGACTCACCCGAAAATTAATCAGTGTACGTACACATTTGACATCAGTTATTTTCACCCGCTTTCCTTCGCGCGCCATCAACTCAGAAAAGTAGGGCATGAATGAAAGCATAGGAAGGGCAAGAGCAGAATTTTGCAGAAAACTTCTTCTTTTCATGAGACTTTAGGTTATAGGCTGAGGAACTTTAACTAATGGTATGGCACATTAAAATAGGAATATTTTAGTACCCAGTGCTGACAAACTTTAGCCTCGTCCAGTACCGTAGTGCTGGCAGACACTAGCCTCGTACAGTACACAGTGCTGACAAGCAAAGCTTCGTCAACAGTCTTCGAACACACAATTCATATCTACATGTTCTACCTCGACAGTACTATGTTGAATGCCTAGGGCTTTCATCTTTTGGCGTACCTGGTTGCGTATTTGTTCGGCAGTCTCATGGTTGAGCTCTTCTGTAATTACGACATGAACAGTCATTATATTTCTTTGACCATCCATGCTCCAAATATGTAGATCGTGATGTGCTACTACATGATCTATGCTTTCTAGAGCTGTATGAATTGCAGCGAGGTCAATGTCTTCAGGTATGCCCTGTAGTACGATGCGCATTGTTGCTTTAATGTTTTTGTAGATGTTATAGAGAATAAAGATGGTTACGACGAGGGATAAAATGGGATCTATTTGGTGCCATCCAGTGAAGTAAATAACTATGCTGCCTACAAGTACAGCAGCCCAGCCGATCACGTCTTCTAACAGATGCAGGGAAACTACTTTTTCATTATGGCTGTGTCCTGCTTTTAATTTATATACTGCATATCCATTGATGATTATGCCTAGGATGGAAAGTAAGATCATGCCGGCAGGTTCTGTGGTTTGCGGGTTTAAGAGCCGAGGGATCGCTTCACGAAGGATAAAGATTGAACCAATAATCAGGACAATACTATTAATGATGGCACCGAGAATGGAAAAACGTTTATATCCATAGCTGTATGTGCTGTCACTTTTTCGGTGAGATATTTTTTGGAAGTACCAGGCCGTACCTAGCGAAATGCTATCTCCCAGGTCATGCAATGCATCAGATAAAATGGCCATACTATTGGTGTACATTCCGCCAATAATTTCGATGATGCTAAAGAAGAGGTTTAGAAAAAAAGCGACACCGATTCGCTTGGTATCGTGATGGTGCTGATGTGCCATGAGTGCATATTTAAGCCAAAGTTACAGGATTGTCAGCGCAGCATTGTTGCACTTCAGCGATCAGGCGGTGTTTATTCGAGGAGTGCCTCTTTACGTTTGATTAGGTACTTTGTCTCAGCCTCATTGTCACTTATCTTAATGGCATCCTTGTATGCGTCGATCGCCCCATCAATATTTCTCGACATTTCCAGCAGACGGGCCTTGATAGCGTAGTACAAGGTGTTAATAGGACCTCGAGCTTGGTTTTTATAGGTCTGCAGTGCATCGAGTCCAATTTCAAAACCATGAGCCATCATCAAGGGTACGATTCTATTTAGGGCAATAATGGGTGTGTACCTTCTTGTCAGTTCCATGTCATAGAGCGCAAGGATTTTATCCCAAGCGGTGTCAACGTAGGTCTTTGCTTTACAATGATGATATGAAATAATTGCCTGAAACAAATAGTCGGTTGGTTCATTTGACGCATCGGTACTTTTGGATAAATACCTCCTCCCGATGCTTATTAGCTCTTGGTCCCAAATGGAACGATCTTGTTGTTCTAGATCAATGATGCATCCATCTTCATCAACCCTTGTTTCAAATCGGGAGGCATGAAAACTCATCATTGCCAATAATGCATGTGTATTGGGCTTGCTGCAGTATTTGTTCCTATCCAATAATAGAGCTAGTCTGATCGCTTCATAGCACAAGTCTTTTTGTATAGGGGCTTTACCAAAATGGGTGCGGTATCCTTCGGAAAATATCAGGTAGATTATTTTAAGAACGATCGGTAACCTGGAACTAAGACCAATTTCAATGGGGGTGACCAGTTTGACTGCTTGGTCACGGATTTTTTTCTTCGCCCTGGTGTAAGCTTTTGCAACCGCATCCGCTTTTTGTAACAGTGCGGCGGCAATTTCCAAATTGCCAAAACCGGCGACCAACTTTAGTGTCAGGATAATCTGATTCCGCTCAGAAAGGTCTGGATGGCAACACATGAAGATCATCTGCAGCTGATCGTCTTCAATTGTTTCATTTGTTGCTGGATCAGTGGGTTCAAAACTATCATGTTGATTTGTGGATGGAATATTTCGTTTTCGCTGGTCGGCGCGTAATTTATCAATTAAGGCATTGCCGGCGGTGCGGATAAGCCAAGCTTGTGGATGAACAGGAACACCTTTAAAGGGCCAGATTTTCATGGCTTTAAAAAGTGATTCCTGAACAACATCCTCAATGTCGTGTAAATGATGAATACCAAAACGCTTGGAAAGCGCAGCCACCATAGCACCATAACTATGTCGAAATTGATGAGCTACTATTTTGTGTGCATCCATGCGTCTTCAAAAACGGTTAGATCAGAGCTGGGGATAATATTGAGAAATACAATAAATAGTACCACAATTACACTCCCAGCCTCTGATCAACACATAAGCAAGCTATGTGCAATGGAAATCTCCTACATAGACATGATTTCGCGAATCTCAGTATTGCCACCGTGCTCATAAATGGGACATCCTTTACTGATTTCTATGGCCGCATCAAGACTGTCTGCGGTGACGATCAAGTAGCCTCCGACCACCTCTGCACCTTCTGCAAAAGGGCCATCTGTGATCACATCACCGGCCTTTTCTACAACTTTGCCATCTTTGTTCAATGGCAGACCATCGACCAGCTTACCTGCTTCTTTTAAACCACCCATCCAAGCGCCCCACTTTTCCATGTGAGCTTGCATCTCTTCTGGAGATTGCTGAATTCTCTGTGCATCTCCTCCTCGAAATAAAAACAAGAAATTACTCATAACTAACTATTAAAAGATTCATAATAACTATTCTCGGATTAAAGACGTCCAAAGGATGGCCGATTGGACATAGTTGGAAAAATTCTGCAGCATGACTATTTTTTATTATCAGTTTTCTCTCTGTTACAAGGAACTAGCGACAATCCCTGAAAGCGGTAGATGACCTTTTACAGACAGAAAAAATTGAATCCTGTAGGTATTAATACTTGACAAGTACAAATACCACGCAGAAATCTCACGTCTCTAGCTTCCCTGTGCTATGTGTTTGGTGAAAACACGAAATCCATAAATACCCACAAACACGAAACAACATAGGGGCAAGATGAACGAAAAATTAACTTCAGGGACACCCAGTATTCGAACATCTTCATATCCGCTACCACCGATGTCTAGAATAACTCCTTGAGCAAGGGGCATAATGGCACCTCCTACAATGGCCATAACTAGAAAGGCGGCACCATATTTTGTGTCAGGACCCAGATCCTCAAGTGCAATACCATAAATGGTGGGGAACATCAAAGACATGCAAAAAGAAACCATGACTAAACTGTATAATCCAGACATCCCCTGTAAAAACATCGTACCCAACGTAAATACGCAGGCGAGGATTGAAAAATACATGAGCAGTTTGCCGGAATCAAGAAAACGTAATAGAAAGGTACATACCCATCGACCTACCAGAAATATGCCTAAGGCTGACATGGCATAGGGTACTGCAGATCGATTATCTATGCCTAATGTTTCAGCATATTGATATATATAGGTCCAGCACATGATTTGAGCGCCTACATAAAACATTTGTGCCAATACACCCTCACGAAATTTGATATTTCTAAAGATTCGCTTTATGGAGGTTGCTATTTGATCAACATCTTCCTCCCTTTTTTCTTGAGGCATTTTGACCATTGCGATCAATATGAGAATTCCTATGATGACTAAACCTAAAATCACATAAGGATTTCGAATCACCAATAGATCAGATGTCCTGACCGTCGCTTTAACTGATTCAGATAGCGTGTCGTAAATAGGATTTCCGCTCGCGTTTAAATCATCGGATTGCAGAGAGCTCAAAATAAAATTCTGCGCCACGTATAATCCGGCTAGCGCGCCAATGGGATTAAAAGCCTGTGCAAGATTGAGGCGTTGGGTAGCGGTCTCAGGTGGCCCCATGGATAATATAAAAGGATTGGCTGTGGTCTCCAAGAATGCCAATCCAAAAGTCAGGATGTATAGAGCCATAAGGAAGAATCCAAACTGCTCGTAAGCTGCCGCAGGATAAAACAAAATGGCTCCGACTGCATACAACGCCAGGCCTAATAAAATACCCTTTTTATACGAATATTTTTTTGCAAACATCGCCGCTGGGAGAGCCATGGTAAAATATCCACCATAAAATGCCATTTGTACCCAAGATGCTTGTGTATTATTAAGTTCCAGCACTTTTTTAAAAGCCGACACCATCGGATTAGTAATGTCGTTGGCAAATCCCCACATTGCAAACAAAGATGTAATAAGGATGAATGGGAGCAAGACCTCTGTTGGAACAATCGGCTTTTTTTGAGCTGTCATTTTTGTTTTTTATATCGCTTATCTTTTCTCCTGAATATCCTTGGATGAACAAGTAGCCTTAAGTCAAGGATCGATCCAGGTGGACATAACCTCCATCAGGCATCATAAATTGACCGGTGGTGTGGGCTGACTTTGGAGATAATAGGAACACAACCATCGCCGCAATTTCATCGGCCGTGGTCATTCGTTTACCCAAGGGAATTTTTTGGACAATTTCTGCCTCTTTGGCTGCTGGATCTGCAAAGGAGTTGTCAAGCCACTTGCGATAAAGAGGTGTCATCACTTCAGCGGGCAAAACAGCGTTTACTCGGATTCCAAATGCCAGCAGGTCAGCGGCCCATTCTCTAGTTAAAGCAAGCTGTGCACCCTTGGCCGCAGCATACCCAGAGGTACTGCCCTGACCAGTCAACGCAACCTTCGAACTCACGTTGACAATGCTTCCTTGAGTCTCTTTTAAATGCGGCAGTGCATAGTGGACCATATCGTAGTAGTGATGTAGATTTATTTCAATGGATCTTCTAAATGCCTCAGGGCCCTTGTCGAGTCCTGCGCCATCATTTAGACCCGCGTTATTGACTACACCGTCGATGCGCCCAAATTTAGAAACCGTATTTGATATTGCCTGTTCGCAATTCGATAGATGAGATAGATCGCCCAAGCTAGCATCGAGGTCATTGCACTGTGGGTCTAGCTCTGCAATTAAGTCACTAGTAGCCTCCTTAGATCTGGTGGCAATCATGACTTTTCCACCTTCCTGCAAAATCATGCGGGTTATGGCCTCACCTATACCTTTTGATCCGCCTGTAACAATGTAAACCTTGTCCTTTAATTCTAGATCCATTCCGGAGATTTATTGCTATGAAATGCCGATTGCTATTAATTGGAATGGAAGATAGACATTTGCCCATATATTTCCGCAAGGATAGGTTAGATGGAAACAGCACAACAAAGACTCAGATCAACTCGAGATGTTGTAAACTCCATCTTTGTATGGTCAGCAGGTGGAGAATATGGTGCTGACAAATAATCGAGATCTTCATTGATGCAGAGATGGTGCCAAGGGCTCAAGAAGTGGCATCACGATTTGGTTAATTGTATATTTGAGTTCTTCAATTTAACAAATTATAAAACCAAAAAAATGGCTATCAGATTAGGACAAACTGCACCAGATTTTACTGCTGTCACAACTGAGGGTACGATCAATTTTCATGAATGGCTGGGAGACAGCTGGGGATTACTGTTTTCTCATCCAGCGGATTTCACACCGGTATGTACCACCGAATTAGGTCGTACGGCCGCATTAAAAGGTGAATTTGAAAAGCGGAATGTCAAGGCATTGGCGGTTAGTATCGATCCGGTTGATTCTCATCATGCCTGGATCAAAGACATAGAAGAAACTCAAAATGTAACCATGAATTTCCCCATCATTGCTGATGATGATCGCAAGGTTTCTGAGCTCTATGAGATGATCCATCCTGAGATTACTGAAAAGGCGACGGTGAGAAGTGTCTTTGTTATTGGTCCAGACAAAAAGGTGAAACTTACATTAACCTATCCACCGTCAACAGGTAGGAATTTCTTGGAAATATTGCGGGTTATCGATTCTCTGCAACTTACAGCTTACGAACAGGTAGCCACCCCCGCAGATTGGAAAAGCGGTGAGGATGTAGTGATCTTACCATCGGTTTCAGATGAAGAAGCTATTGAAAAATTTCCAAAAGGAGTGAAGACCATCAAGCCCTACCTACGGATGACCCCATCCCCCAAGTAATCTTAAGTTGAATTTTATCATAGCCTAGTGTATCGTCTTGTAAGTAATGTTCACTTTGGGGTAGTTATTTTGTACCAAGTCGAATCTATATGCCGACCGAAGCGTCGGTAGAAGCAAAACCGAGCATAGACTTTGCTAGGTAAGGATTTTGGTGATGAAGAGTTGATGCAAAAGAACATGCCAAACTGTGCAGTTATTTACCAAACGTTACACCAATTCCGTTGAACCGGGCTTTTTACATCCGGATTATTCATTAAGGTTTCTTAGTGACCCTCTTTGAGTCTGCCCGGATGACCGTGGTCGGACGGGCGTATTTGGCGAGTAATAGAAAGGCATATGCATAGTTCGGGTTCTATCACTAGGATGATTTCAGCGTATGTGGGTTTGTGCTTATGGATAAAAAGGCTACTTTCTTCCAATGAAATGTAGAATCGCTTGGGCCCTCCCAGTCTTGCTCCTGTTGAGCATCTCGATAATTAGTGGTTGTCAGGATCGGCAAGCCACGAAATCCCCTCCAAATGTGATTATTGTAATCACAGACGATCAAGGGTATGGAGACTTATCTTGTCACGGCCATCCGGTTTTGAAAACGCCTAATTTGGACCAGCTCCACGCTCAAAGCACCCGACTTACTGACTTTCATGTGAGCACTACCTGTGCCCCGACCAGGTCAGCCCTGCTTACCGGACACTATAATAATCGTACGGGTGTTTGGCATACTATTGCTGGCCGATCACTTTTGCGACAAGATGAGGTGACGTTTGCAGATCTGTGCACCTCCAATGGATATGCCACTGGTATTTTTGGCAAGTGGCATTTAGGGGATAATTTTCCATTCCGTCCTCAAGATCGAGGTTTCCAAGAGACCCTGGTTCATGGTGGTGGGGGTGTTCAACAAGGTCCAGACTACTGGGGCAATGACTATTTCGATGATACCTACTACCGAAATGGACAACCGGAGCAGCAGCAAGGGTATTGTACAGACATTTGGTTTGATGCTGCCATCCAGTTTATGCGTGATAAATCGCAGGCAGCTAAGCCCTTCTTCTGCTATCTCGCCACAAATGCACCACATTCCCCATTTTCGGTGAAGGATAAATATGCTGCATCATATCAAGATGATCCTGAAGTTGTCAATCCTGCATTTTTGGGCATGATTGCCAACATCGATGAAAATATGGGGAAGTTGCTCACTTATCTCGATGACTCGGGATTGGCGGAAAACACCATCCTGGTTTTCCTGACAGATAATGGAACAGCTGCAGGTGTTTTCCTGGATAAAGATCAACACGTTGTCAAAGGATTCAATGCCGGGATGCGTGCAAAAAAGGGAAGCATGTATGAGGGTGGACATCGAGTTCCCTGCTTCATCCGCTGGCCTCAGGGGGGTGTCAATGTAGGGCGAGACTTGGACGACCTCACCACTCACATTGATCTGGTACCGACACTCATGGATTTTTTAAACTTTGCAAAAAAGGATAATCTAGACCTGGATGGGATCAGCTTAGCGGACGTTTTACTGGGAAGGTCAGAACGCTTACCAACCCGCACACTCATTACAGATACTCAACGTATTGAATGGCCAAAGAAATGGAAACACAGTGCCGTAATGCGCGAGCAGTGGAGACTCATCAATGGTGCTGAATTATATGACCTCAGTGAAGATCCTGGACAGCGGACCGATGTAAGTGCTGATCATCCAGCTGTGGTTGAGCGGCTTCGCAAGGACTATGAGCAATGGTGGACTGACATCGTTCCCTCCTTTGAAAATACACCGCGTATCGTACTGTGCTCGTCCAACGAACCAGTTAGCCTTTTACATGCGCACGACATGCATATGGATCAGGGGTTTAATAGTGTACCATGGAATCAACAAATGATCAGAAGGGGTGCAAAATCCAGGGGATGGTTTGAGGTACACGTACCTGCAGAAGGGCGCTATCGATTTGAGCTTTACCGATGGCCTCCTCATACCGGTCATAGCCTCCTAGATAGCCTGCCTGCTCCTGATGTAGAACCAAACTCCACCATGGGCAAAAGACCGGCAGGCGTATCATTGCAGATCGCGCATGCGTCATTGCAGATTGATGAAGAAGAGTTTTCAAAGGAGACTTCTGGAGCAGCGCAATCGGCAGCATTTGAATCCCATTTGAAGGAGGGTGATCATCAATTGCGGATTAGCTTTGCTGAAGCCGGTGGGGAGCCGTTTGTTCCCTATTACACAGTAGTCAAGAAATTAGATTAGTCTCATGCATGATTTAGGAAAGTCTACCGAAGCCCTTCACGCCGATCGTGATTTGGAATTGAATAATGACATTGCTCCACCCATATTTCAATCTGTCACTCAGTTTGCTGAGGATGAAGAAGCCTTTGTCCGCATGGCTTCAGAGCCGCTGGATGATCAATTCTATGGTCGCTATGGCAACCGAACTGCAAGTCGGCTGAGTCAGGTGATTGCTAAGCTTGAAGAAGCGGAAACTGGGTTATTATTTGGTTCGGGAATGGGCGCCATCAGTACCACTGTATTGAGCCTTATAGCAAAAGGAGATCATGTCGTTGCTCAAAATAACCACTACATAGGCACAACCAAATTGCTGAAAGAAACCTTGCCCCGCTTCGGTGTCGAAGTTACAATGGTAGATCAAGTGGATATTGAACAATTTGCCCGAGCCATACGACCCAATACCAAGATTATCGTTTTAGAAACGCCAGTGAACCCATTACTGTCATTGACTGATTTGGAACAGATATCTTCCTTGGCAAAGCCCCGAGGAATCCTTACCCTATGTGACAACACTTTCGCTACCCCAATTCTACAGCGACCCACACAATTCGACATTGATCTGGTACTGCACAGCGTAACTAAATATATTGGCGGCCATCATGATCTGATCGCTGGATGTGTAGTGGGGTCGCAAGAACTTATTGAGAGGATTTGGGCAATGCAATTGGTGCTGGGTTCAAGCCCTGGGGCTTTCAATGCCTGGCTGGCGCTGCGTGGGGTACGAACCTTGGATATGCGTGTCAGAAAGCAGTGCAAGACTGCACTGGCGTTGGCAAATCATTTGAATGACCATCCTGCCATTTCCCGAGTGTACTATCCAGCCATGCCAACCCATCCGCAGTATGACTTGGTTCAGAAACAGATGCAGGGACAAGGTGGTGGGCTGCTCACATTTGAACTAAAAGGAGGCTATGAGGCAGGTGTCCAGCTTCTCCAGCAACTCGACTTAGTACAAAATGCGGCCAGCCTTGGAGGCATTGACTCTTTGGCCATTCAACCAGCCGTTATGTGGGGAGGAAGTTTACCTCCAGATGTTTTGGAAGAACAGGGTATTTCTCCCGGAATGATTAGACTATCCGTGGGTTTGGAGGATATTGCTGACTTGATCCATGATTTTAATCGAGCTTTGCAGGATGCAAATCAATGATATTTCAAGCTGATACGATGTATATGGATGTACATAAACAAGACTATACTTTTCATTTCATATGGAGATGTCTACTCGTTTTTTGTACGCTCTCGTGTCATGCCCACTTTAATGAAGTACAGGCAGATCGGCCCCCCAATGTGATCTTTTTCTATGCCGATGATTTGGGATGGATGGACTTACGCATTCAGGGATCACCATACTATGAGACACCAAATATCGATGCCATCGGCACCTCTGGTATGCGATTTACGAATGCTTATGCCAATGCGGCCAATTGCGCTCCTTCTCGGGCATGCCTCATGACCGGATTGTACACCCCGCGACATGGCATATATACGGTGGGAAATAGTGATCGGGGAGACAAGACCAAACGTCGCCTAGTTCCGATTAAAAATCAAACAGTATTGGATACTTCCTTTATGAACTTGCCTCGATTTTTTAAGGAGCGGGGATATCGAACGTGCATTGCCGGAAAGTGGCATCTTTCACAGGACCCAACCGAGTATGGTTTCGATGAGAATTATGGAGGCAATCAGCAGGGACATCCATATTCCTATTTTGCACCTTACCGCAATCCAACACTCGTTGATGGGCCCAAAGATGAATACCTTACTGACCGTCTGGCCGAAGAGGTCAAGGCATTTATACGAAGACATTCTACTCAACCTTTTTTCGCCTATGTTCCATTTTACTCAGTACATACTCCGATACAGCCGAGACCTGATTTGGTCGGAAAATATGAGCAAAAAGAAAAGGGGCCACATCATAACAAGCCGGAATATGCTGCAATGATTGAGGCGATGGATCGTGCTGTAGGTGCCATTGTGGCACAGGTTGAAGCCCTAGAACTTGAGGAGGAGACCATCATCATATTTACATCTGATAATGGTGCTCATGGAGGGCAAACGTTGTCCAGACCACTAAGGGGGTCGAAAGGAATGTATTATGAAGGAGGCATTAGGGTGCCGCTTCTTATTAGCTGGCCCAGCCATATTGAACCGGAAACGAGGTCTGATGTCCCCGTTATCGGTTTGGATCTATTTCCCACGTTGGTAGATATGCTTGCCCCGGAGCAGCTGGTTGAAGCTCAATTCGACGGGGTAAGCATTTGGCCTATTTTGCAGGGAGCCGTGGAAACCATGAATCGCGCTCTATTCTGGCATTTTCCAGCCTACTTGCAGAGCTATCGGGGAGATCGCGCACGAAATGATGCACACGATAAACCGCACTTTCGCACTGCGCCCTGCAGTGTCATACGATTGGGTGATTGGAAACTGATCCGCTATTATGAAGAAGGTGATCAAGAGCTATATGACCTGACCAAAGACATTGGTGAAAGACATAACTTAATAGGTGATGGTTTGGCCGAAGAAAGACTGTTGGTAGATAGTTTGGACCACTGGTTACTTGACACAAAGGCCGCAATCCCTACGATGTCAAATCCATATTATGCTGAGTAGGCCTCAGGTACAATATACGATTGCTGCCTTTTATGGATCAAAACCTTCCTCCTTTGTGGCTTTTGTCGACGGCCTCAGGAAGATCATTCAGCAGCATCCTCTTGGCATGTTTTTTCAACCCTATGCCAATGAGCAGATTCACACGACTTTAATGGGTTTAGAGCGATTGGTGGACGGAGAGCTATGTGTCAATCTCAATATATATGAGTCATTGGGTGAAAAGCGGCCCATAAAGCTGATCGGATGTCTTGATGTATTTGAGTACTTCTTGTCAGGTGTGCAGATTCGTTTGGGTGGGTTCAATCCTACCAACGATCAATTTTTAAGTTGGGACGAAAGGCCCTATCAACGATCTTTCGGCATTCACCCATCTACAGGTAAGGTCGTACTAAATGGTTGGCCAATGTCAAATCAGGGTGTATCAATGGCTTTTTCGGATTGCATTTGGCAATTGAGGAAAAGGCTATACCAGGAGCATAACCTCAGGCATAAATATCACCAGTATGCAGATAACGATGTATTTATGGTCATTGGTGATATTGTCAATCCCCATCAGCCTGCTACGGAGAAGCATGAGGCATTTCTTGCAGACCTCGAAGGCTTGCAGAAAGAGGTGCGTGCGTTTCTCTCGACCACTAGTCCATATTATTTTCCCATCGATCTGGAGGATCTCGCCCTTATCGCCTATGAAGATCCTCGACTCCCGGTGGATGGTTCGAAGCGCTATCCCATACACCTAATTCGAGCGGATATCTCCCGAATCTATGACCTTTTGCTAAATTAGTATCCAAATATCACCCTTATGGGTGATCCAGCAACCCTACCCACCGCTTACCTTTGATTCATTCATTAGCAAAATATCTATATCATGAAAACTTATTTTATAATTCTTTTTAGTCTGGTCGTGGGAGTGTTTGCTGCACCTACTGCCCAAGCTGATAATTACAACGACGGATGGACTTTCTACGGCAGCAATAATTTCCGGGGAAATAAAAAAATGATGAGTACCGGAGAATATGACAACTGCTCCAACTGGCGCTACTACTCATGGAAGGCAGATCGCAACTGCTGTATCCAATTTTACTACTACAAGAAAAATGGACAAAAGGGAAAAAAGAAGATTTGCGGTGATATGCGCGACTTGAAATCGGAAATGCGCAAATGGGGGAGTCTCAAATACGGATCGAATCAACCGTGGAGAAATATATATAAGGCAGTTTT
>JABDMH010000015.1 GCA_013001595.1 Saprospiraceae bacterium
CTCACAGATGATGAAGAGGATGCCATAGTCTCCTTCCTGAATAAAGATGGGCAGGATGAACTCCTAAAGCTAGAAGATCTCGAGCTCAGTTATTCCGAAGACATTCCCTGGGTAGCCACGGGTCACAATGAGTTTAAAGATCCTGAAGGATTTCCCGCCAATAAACCCCCTTGGGGCCTCCTCAATGCCATTGACCTGGATAAGGGTGAGCTTGCTTGGCAAGTACCCTTGGGCACTTATCCCGAATTAGAAGCTCGAGGACTCCCCGCTACCGGCACATTCAATATGGGAGGTCCACTCGTGACGGCAGGTGGATTGGTATTCATCGGAGCCTCCATGGATGAGCGCTTTCGTGCCTTTGACAAGACTACTGGAGAACAACTCTGGATGCATCAACTGGAAGCAGGAGCCTATGCCACTCCAAGCACCTTCGAGGTTGACGGAAAACAGTTTGTCGTGATTGCTGGTGGTGGAGGTGGAAAACCAGGTACTAAGTCAGGCAACAAATACTACTGTTTTGCGCTGCCGTAAGCGCACTTTTTTCCTTATATTAAGTGCAACTAATATTGTCATCATTGTGAAAACGCCAATCTACATCTTTGCCCTTTGTCTTGCTGTGTCAGCGTCCAGTTGTGCCCAGGATAATATTCCCAATAAAGAAATGCAAATTGCTTCTGCTGTTATGGCCGCACCTGAGGAGGACCGTGCCGAAGCAACGGTCTATGGTTATGATGCAGATGGTAACTATGTGCTGATTAGAGAGGGCACCAATAGCTTAATTTGTGTTTCGGATGATCCCAATCGAGATCGGTTTCAATGTGTATGTTATCATCGTGATCTTCAGGAATTTATGGATAGGGGCAGAACCCTCCGTGCTGAAGGAAAGTCGGGTCAGGAAATCTTCGACATGCGTGAGGTTGAAGCAAAGGCCGGGACATTGACCATGCCCGAGCAGCCGACTACCCTACATCTACTGGAGGGGAAGGAAGGCAAATATGACGAGGCCTCAGGTGAAGTGGTCAATGCCAATTATCGTTATGTCGTATACATACCTTGGGCTACAGCTGCTTCTACAGGTCTTCCTTTAAAGCCCATGGTTCCTGGTGGACCTTGGATTATGGATCCTGGAACACATCGGGCTCATATTATGATCACACCTCCCAAATCTTAGCTAGAACGGGATAACAATGTCAAAATATCAAGCTGTCGTCAGTGTTTTGATGTTCGTCTTTTTCTGGAAGAATTCTGTTGATGGTCAAGTCAATTTTGTGGCCCAAACCATTGATGCTGACGTTGATATCGGATATGGATTGGCCATTGGAGATGTTGACGGTGATGGCGATCCAGACATCATGCTTGCAGATAAACAGCAATTTATCTGGTATCGGAACCCAGACTGGAAGCCATTTGTATTCGCTCAGAATCTGACTGAGCGCGACAATGTGTGTCTGGCTGCAAGAGATATTGATGGCGATGGATTGGTAGAGATTGCTGTTGGCGGTCAGTGGAATCCTGGAGAGACGATGGATGCTGAAGCATCTGGTTCCGTTCATTTTCTTCAAAGGCCTAAGGATCCAACTCAAGAATGGAAACCCATAAAGCTTCATCACGAACCGACTGTGCATCGCATGCGATGGATCAAAACTGAGGATACTTTCCAACTGGTTGTTTTGCCCCTACATGGAAGAGGTAATAGAGGGGGGAGTGGTGCAGGTGTACGTGTGTACGCATATCAGGTTCCCGCACAGTATAGTGATTCCTGGCAGCTCCAACTGGTGGATAGCTCGATGCACGTCACTCATAACTTAGATGTCTTTGAGGTGAAAGGTGAGGAAGTCCTAGTAATTGGTGGGAAGGAAGGTGCCAAATTCTTTCGGTGGAACAATGGTACATGGATAGAAATGAAAGATGAACAAATCACAGATATGGGATTTGGAGAGATTAGAAAAGGAAAAGATTTCCTGGCTGGTGTCCAACCCTTTCACGGAGAGACATTGGCAGTCTATCCAAGTACTAAACAACGCATTGTTTTGACGTCTACACTGAAGCAAGGGCATGCACTGGCCTGTGCTGACCTACTTTCTTTAGGTTTCGATCAGGTAGTGGTGGGATGGCGAAATGAAAACGAAGATGGCGACGTGGGTATCAAAGTTCATATACCTGAAACCAGCGCTTATGATCAATGGAAGGATTATTGGATTGATCAAAACGGTATGGCGTGTGAAGATCTTAAAGTCGTAGACCTGGATGGGGATGATCGGCTAGATATTATTGCTGCGGGTAGAAGTTCTCACAACCTCAAGATCTATTGGAATAAAAATTAGCTTACTCGATCAATTTCTGGTAGCCATCAATGTAGTAGGTAGTCCTCCCACCGATCTTCATTTTTTGAATGCGCCCCTTGCCTTGCAAAATTTCCTGGTCATCATTTCGCCACTTCCAAAACCAATCTTCAGGATAGACTTTATAATATGCATCTCTATCACAGGCCAATTGCAGAATGCGCTGCATGCAGTCATAAAGTTTTTCAATATGCTTCGATGCAAGTTGCTTCGCTACAGTTGCTGGATGTATCCTAGCCTGATAACAGATCTCATCGGCATACAGATTTCCAACACCTGCGATCAGTTTTTGATTCATCAGTACCGATTTTAATGTGGTGGTTCTGCCTGCAAAGAGTTGTGCAAAATTGTCTTTCGATATTTCTAAAGCATCTGGTCCCAATCCGATTTCCACTAAATAATCTTGAATATTGGGAATGTGCAAAATGCGTGAAAATTTTCGAGGATCATCATATCCAATGATTAAACCAGAAGCCAATTTTACACTAAATCTTTCATGTTTTGGGGCATCATACTCTTCTTGATAATAGTGAATGTCTCCCGTCATGCCTAAGTGAAAGAGGACACTGTCATCACTGTTTAATGTGGCAAAAAAGTACTTACCTCTTCGATAGGTGTGCACAAATTTTCTACCGATGAGCAGATCAACAAATGTGTCCGCACTGCAATTCCGTAGAATTTTATCATCTAAGACCTGTACATCAAGGATCTTGTCGTGAAGTGCCGAATCTCGGAATCCTTTCATGACCGTATTTACTTCTGGCAGTTCTGGCATCTTGAGACTGATTGATGGTATGGAAACAGCAAGCTCGCAATAAAGTTATGCCACTTACTCGGTCTAATTTTGTGCTTGATTGGAGCAAAATTTATTTAGGGAACATACCAAAAGAGAGCTAAGTCCATTGATACCTAACTATGCTGGCATTGGTTCTTCCGGCGCATATGACAATAGATATTTGAATGCTGCGACAATGTAGTCCGTTGATTCATCCGGCGATAGGTTGTAGAAATGTGTCCAGGCATCCGCTTTGTGATCATGATATGTTGGTTCGTAGCTAGGAAATCGAGCAATAAAAGCCAGCCGTACAGCATGACCATTGATCACATCAAACACCAGATAATCATCGAGGATCAGATCGGGATTTTGCACCGAGAATCTTGCCGCTGCCCGCATGGCTTCTAATGTAAGTTGTCGATATTCTGGCGCTGAGATTTTATTGAGCAAGTGTTCGATCAACAGGTGAAATGCTTTTTCTCCAGGTGTCATATCTGACAAAATCAACTTACTGTCTAAGCGATTTCGTTTGTCTAGTTTATCACCAATGATGATGCCTTTACAATGTCGCAGCAAGTACCAGATGTCAGTAAAAAACTTTCCGCTGAGCCTGCTCAGGGTTCCATTGGTCTTGCGCCAACTCAACCAACCTTCTTTGGGTGGTTTTTTGCGTTGCCTGAGATCATTGACCCAAGATATCTCATCTCCAGGTTCCCGTACCTTAAGTGATTCTAAGCTCATTACTTGAATTCCAGACTGCTGGTATTTGCTTAGTACCTGTTCTATTAAATGTTGGATCTGTGAAGGTGGCATATCCATTAGCAAGTCTAAGGCCTCTTCTTGCAGCACACCCTCTGTACGAGCAACTTTGGCCGTTAGCAGGAGAATAATGTAGCTAACCCGAATGGTCAGCAGGTCTTCAAATAAATCTGGTCTGGCTTTGTTTAGAATGCCAACATAAATGAGAATTTCCTGTGTAAAGACTTCGTCGCGATGGTCATCCCGGCAGAATCTTTTGATTTTTGACATCAATTCTGTAAAAGGAATGGGTCGGATGATCATGGATTCATCTGAGTATGCCCTACCTACCTGAATGATTTTTTGGCGAGCCAACAGCATGTTGACTGAATTTTGTAGATTAAAATCTACTTTTCCTAAGAGGGCGGAGGCCAATCTGACTACCGACCAGTACCCTCGTTCACCGGCTTTGAGGTAGATTTCTTCGACCAGATCTTGGATCGAGACATGAGCATTATTTATTTGGACCTCTTGCTCGATGCCGGTCAAATGGATGATCTGATTTAAAATTTCGATTTGCTCATAAATGTTCTCCGCGTATTGGAGTTTTTCTTCGAGTTGAGGTAGACTATCGATGATCTCAATCGTCAGCGCAACGTCACCCTCAATGGGTTCATGAATGGTCCCGGATTTCAAGTGAAACACATAAGGTTTATCTCGAGAAAAGTGGCTTTGAAAGAGAGAGAGTGCAGGATCATCGATGACAGATCTTGAAGTGTTTGCTGAGAGAGAAGCATAGGAAGCCAGTCTGACGGGCAATCCCTCCATGCTACCACCTTGAAGATCTTTCAGGAAGGATATGAATTTACTTTCGTGACCTGTAGCCATATAGTCTTTCAGCAAGATGGTGACAACAGGTTCACCAGGTTGATTCCAATGCTCATAAATGTATTGGAGTTCGCTTTTAAAGCGACTAATGAGAAATTCGTCATCAAATGCTAGGTAAAACTCTTCTTGTAGAAAAAACAAAGAAATACAGAGGACGTTCGTGTCATTGATTTGGAAGAGGCGACTGGTTGTCAGTGATTTTAATCTCCTTTGACGACGTCCGGTCAGTTGAATTTTTTCGTTGGAGCCAACAAGTGAAAAGACTTTGGCAAGTTCTTTAGGAAATACTACAGAAACATCTGATAACTCATCCGGGACCTCGGTGGGCACCCCTTGCTCTGTCAATTTTGTCTTCAAGGATTTGTGTTCAGCCAATGCGAGCACCTGAATATTGGGACCTTTATGAACGATATTCTTATGCAAGCCTAGGGGGTCGATATCATCAACATCAATAAACGCCGACTGTATCAATCTACCAAGCATGAATAGGCTTTGTGCCCACACCAACGGAACATTGGTGTTGGGCATTCGCTTTTGAGATCCAGGATTATTCCGCTCCTCTTGAATGTGTTCAGATGGTACAAAGAACAGCTCGGGAATGAGTCCCATTCCATCATCCTTGACGAGGATTTTGTTTATTCGATCGCGAAAATGTCTGGCATCGGTCTCATTTCCTTGAAACAAGGCCAGTAAATACTCATAGGCATAGAAGATAGGCCACTCAGATTCTATGTGTTCAAATTCCTTGAGTTCTTCAGGATTGTAATAATGACGACCAGGATCCTCGACTACAGTTTGGTGCCCGTCACGAAGGAATCGCTTGTATCCATAGTTACCTCCAAGTTTATCTCGAATAGTACGGTGTACTTTCGTCCTCAGCTTTTCATCTGTTACAGCGAAGGCTGGAAAACCGATGATGCTCAATAAGGCGCTGTCTGTTTCTTTAGTTGAAGACTCTCTGGGGAGCATGGATTGCAGGGTGATCTTTGCGAGGGCTATGTTGTCTGGCATCACATGAATGATGCTGCTTTCATCACCTGCTTCGCCATAGAGGTTGAAGCCACTGAGGGCCGTTAGCGCAGCCTTAGCCATCCCCAGGGAGCTTGCATTTAACTCTACATACCCGACGTTGGACTTTTCACCACGCTCCCATATTCCATAGTCTGGTATGCGATAGGCCCTTTCAATGTAGTAAATCAAGTTCTGAATAAAATCTACTTCGGCGGCACTTTCAATGATCGACAATCCAGATGAAATCATCTGCGTCATCATCAGTAAGAAGATCGATGTGGCATCAATTTGCAGATGACCCCAATCATGGTCTCCAACAACTGTATTGCCGGTGCTGGTATCGTATTTGGCATGCAACGCATCATGAAGGTCCAAGGTATTCTTAAATCGTTCAACCTTGTCAGCTTGTTGCATCATGGACCGCAATAGGCCACGCATGAGCTGGGTCGTACTTTTTTCCAGTTCGTAAGTTCTGGTGCGATCGTGACCCGATTTTCGGTAGGCTAAAGCGAGTGCCCAAACCGCTATAATGCTATACACATTGTCTCTAACCCAAGCATCTCGATAGTCGCCATGAATGGTTACCGCTGTGCTTGCTGGCAAAAGACCTGTAATGGGGTGCTGTCTTTGAAGGATAACCGTTTTGACTTCTGCATAATATTTATCTAGTACTGCAACTCTGT
>JABDMH010000021.1 GCA_013001595.1 Saprospiraceae bacterium
GTCGTAAGTTTCATTCCTGCAACATTTGGAATCTCAAGCAATTTCTCCACAAATAGTGGTATACCCTCACTAAAATTACTTTGGCCCAGTTGATAGGGAAAAAATGGTAATCCCGTGGATTCTGCGATCGAACGGTAGTGATTTAGGGCCATTTGTGCGGACCCATTGCTAGCACTATAATAAATTGGGCCGACAGAAGAAATCGCATCTGCTTCATGGACCTCCGCATGCCTAGCCAGACGTACAGATTCTGCTGTGGTCAAAGAGCCCACTTGTACCATGATAGGAATTCGCTTCCGGACAATAGAGGCAACAACTTCGGTGATTGTCATTCTCTGACTTTCCGTCAGCAGAATTCCCTGCCCGGTCGATCCAAGGATGTAGAGACCGTCGAGGTTTTGGGAAATTAGCAACTCTACCAATTCCTCCATTGCCACGAGGTTCGGCTGTCCATCGGAGCTGATGGGGGTGATCAGTGCTGGCCAAACGCCTCTAAATTTCTTCATTTTTAATTCAAAAAGCTGATCCTTTTTTTTCTTCATCTATATGATTTTAAGCTGATCTATCTCTTCTATATATCTGATTTCGTTTGACCCAATCATCTTCTTTGTGGCAGCACGATCCTTAAAGCCATGGCCAGTAATCAGGCAAACGGTGTATGCATCTGGATCAATTGCTCTAGTTTCTAAAGCGTTGGCCAGGCCGGAAACAGATACAGCAGCTGCGGGTTCGCAATAGATTCCCTCGTATTGAGCTAGGATTTTCTGCTGCTTGTAGACATCTTCATCTAGCACCGTAATGCCGCTACCACCTGATCGCCGACAAGCGTGCAGCGTCTCATGTCCGTCAATGACATTGGGCACCTGTAAACCACTTATAGTGGTAGTGGAGCTTGCAATGGATCTGGCTTCGGTTGCACCATTACGCAATGGGTGTGCAATGGTATCATTGCCTGCTGGCTGAACGCAGTGAATTCGAGGAAGATTGAATGATTTCTTAGCTTCTGACCAGATTTCAAATCCCTTGGCAGTTGCCAAAGTCAAACCTCCTCCTCCAGCTGGTGACAACACATGTTCTACGGCAGGTAACTCCTCTGCTATCTCATAAGCTATGGTTTGGACGCCTTGCATGCCAAAAGGACTGTAACTAAATGCGCTGATCTGGACTTGAGTTTTGTGGTATTCAGCAAGTTTTTGAAGGTCGATAAATACTTGTCTTGATTGAGTGTCATCAAGACCAAAGTCTTTCACCATCCATAATTTAGCTCCATATGCCAGCATTTGCTCTAATTTTTCTCTAGGTGCTCCATCTACCACAGCCACATGACAATTGATTTTTGCTGCGGCTGCATAGGCAGCTAATGCGGCTCCTGTATTCCCACTTGATGTTGCGAGACAGACATTTGACCCATCATGCATTAAGCCTGCGATAGCCAGCGAAGCGAAACGATCTTTGTAGGATCCGGTTGGATTGAGACTTTCGAGTTTAAAAAATAGGTTTTTCATGCCTAGTGTAGGACCTAGATAACGAGAGCGTACCAGCGGTGTTTGACCCTCACCTAAACTCAGAGCGGGAATTCCTTTTGCCCCTGAGAGCAACTGTTGATATGTAAAGACTCCCCTCAAAATTGTGTTGGAAATTGCATGGTCTTGAAATCGTAGCCACTGAAATTTTTACTAAACCCTCCATCAATGACGATGTTGGTGCCAGATATGTAAGATGCCTCATCACTACAAAGCCAGCTCACCGCAGAAGACACCTCATTGACACGACCACTGCGGCCCAGCGGAGTGTGATTTTCATAATGATCTACTAGTTTGTCACTAATGTTAGCGCCGCGATCATCCAAAAAACCTTGATTGAGTTGCGTTTCAATATTGCCCGGACTGACTGCCACTACCCTAATGCCCTTCCTACCAAAAAGTGTTGCCATTTCATAAGTGAGGCTAAGGAGCGCTCCTTTGCTGGCTACATAAGCTGCGGCGGTCCCACCTACTCTTTCCGTCATGATGCTACAGATGTTTATAATCACACCCTTGCGGTTCACCTCCATGTGTTCTGCTGACCATTTTGATAGAAAAGCGGGCGTCGTAACGCATACATCTAATGTACGCGCCCAATTGTGCGGAGTCATGGTGCGTAGTGTTTCGACGACCCTCCAAGCAGCATTGTTAACTAATACATCCACACGACCCCAATTAAGCATGGTCTGATCAACTACCAATCGTGCAAAATCGAGATCTGCAAGATCTCCAACCTGGATCAGTACACTACTGCGATCCAATGCTCGGGCAGTTTCTTCCAGCTCTTTGGAATTGTCCGCTACCAAGGTTAATAAGTAGCCGTCATTGAACAAACGTTCGGCCACGGACCTGCCAATTCCCCGAGATGCCCCTGTTATGATTGCGACCTTCTTATTCATATATTGATTGTATCTGTTCACGTTGAGTAGCCGGTAAAATAGCTCCCAGTGAATCGCCTTTGTGTACGGAGGGCGAATTTCTCAAAATAAAAACGATGCCATCCTGATCTGCTAGAATCGGAGTCTTGACCTGTCCCAGTGCGTCCTGGACAAGACCAATGGGTTGTCCTTTTTTCACAGGTTCTTCGAAGGCAACTTCTGGCATAAAGAAACCATCTGCTGGAGAGGGTAGAAGTCGCTGCAAGAATCCACTTTCCCTACGATGATCCTCAACATGATATCGCACCGGTTTTTTATTTTCTATAATTTTTAAGAGATTGAGATTTGCCAAGACATTCTTACAACCTTGAACGGCAAGTTTTGTCATTGATTCGTTGTATATGCCCGCACCTCCTATCTCGATATAGATGGCAGGAATATTGGCGTCCCTAGCCACTGAAAGAGTTCGACCTGGCAAGGTAGGGTCCGTACCCCAAACGATCGGTAGACCAAAAGACCTGGCCATATTCTGCTGCACCATTAAGATATTATGATCTGGATGAAGCACATAGCCACTAAACGGATAAATGTTGTAGAGGTGTCCACCATTGTGCATGTCAATATAATAGTCCGCCGATGTGATTAATTCGCTTACCGCGTGGGCTATTCGCTCCGAAATTGTGCCATCCGCTCGACCCGGACAGATCCTTGCCAGATCCAAGCCATCTGGTCCGGTACGCGATGCCATGGCAAATGCCGGATGGTTGACAACCGGTACTAAAGTGATTTTGCCATGCAAAAGCTCCATTTCATCCTGCAATTGAAGGTATAACCTCCTGCATGCCTCCATAGGTTCATATTCGTCACCGTGCACACCTGCGGTTACGAGTAGGTGAGGACCGGGATGCTTTCCTTTCAGTACTAGTTTTTTAATCATTTACTTGCACGATATATTTAGATAAATATGTGAGTTTTCCAAAAACTGATATCCCCTTACTCACAACTTGTTATAGATCCAATCCAGACTCAATCTTGCGATGTGGGTCACAGCTAACCCGTTGTTCTCTTTTCGATTTCCAGCGCAGTAGCCCAGCAATACATGGTCATCTACGAACTCAATGGCCGTATAACAATACCATCCATCTGGATTTTTTTCTACATTTTTCGATTGCTGCCAACTGCGACCATCATCCTTGCTTATGGCTATCGTAAATGGTGTCCTTTTGCCAGCAATGGATTTTAATTCACCACTGTTATTATTCCATGCCATAAGTAGGTCTCCAGTGCTTGGTATACGCATAATCGAGGCCGGAGATAGGGGTGATGGGATGTCACTGGGAGTGGCTGCTGACCAAGACTCACCATTATCTTTTGAGAACGCCAGGTATTGAACCTTTGCATCCGTGCGAATAAACATCAAAATCTGACCATTACGAAGCACAACCAACCCAGGCTCTTGAAGGACTACACTGTCTGGATTTGGCACAAGCTCGCTGGGATTCCAGGAATGGCCATCATCGTCAGAATAGTACGTTTGTAGATGACCAGTGTCTGACCAGGGCATATCTGGAGATTCATGTAAAGACACTGGAAGGAGAATTCGACCATTTTCCAATTGAATGACCCGGTCATTGTTTAATACAAAATATCCCACTTTGTCAGGAATGCAATCAATAGGCTCACCCCAAGTCTGACCCTCATCTTTTGATATCCGCATAATCGGTCGACAATCTGTATGTGAATTCTTGCGTGCATAAAACAGGGCAATGTGTCCACTTTGCAATCTTAACAAACTAACGCTCATCGTATTTAATCCGCCTTCATTCTCCAACGTCTTCGTCTCGCCGCTCCATGTCTTTCCCTGGTCATCTGAAATCCGCTGAGCAAGGTAGGCCGATGCATAGTCTCCATCTCCACTGGTGAAATGTGAATAGATGAATAGAATATGGCCATCTGCCAGTTGAATGAAACTGCCTTCACTATTTCTTGGGTTCTCGGTAGAAGGATTGATTTCCA